>JAWKUA010000004.1:0-300000 GCA_041398785.1 Planctomycetaceae bacterium
GTTGTCCGGTTTCGGTTTCCGTCCGGCTGCCAGGTCGCCGACGATACGGTGAATCGTCAGGTCCGGGTAGCGGCGAATTGGACTTGTGAAGTGGCTGTAGTCTTCTTCGTTCAGCGCGTAGTGGCCGAAATCTTCGGGGCTGTATTCGGCCTGCTTCATCGAACGCAGCAGCGCGAAGTTGATGGCTCGTTCTTCCGGTTTGCCCTGGACATCGTGAATGACCTTTTGGATTTCCTGGCGGCTTTGAAACTTCTGCAGGTCGTAACCCAGGCCGGCGCAGAATTCCTGAAAGTTCTTCAGCCGCAGTTCGTCCGGATAACCGTGGACGCGCCGCAGAAACGGAATGTCCTTCGACGCCAGAATCTGGGCGACCGCGACATTCGCCGCCAGCATGAATTCCTCAATGATCTCGTGACTTTCATCGTGGTGGCGTTCATGAGCGCCGGTGATGTTACCGTCATCGTCGAAGTCGATTTCAATTTCCGGGATGCCCATCTGCAGGGCTCCGGTCGCGAACCGATTCTTCCGCAGCAGCATCGCCAGTTCATGCATCCGCAGCAGCAGTTGAACGACTTTGGTGCCGACCTCCGTGGCATGTTGCTTCGGCGATTTGATGATGGGCATCACCTGTTCGTAGGCGAATCGCTTTGAAACCCGGATGACACTGTTGGCAAGTTCCGCGCCCTGCGGTTTACCGTGCTTGTCGAATTCGATGAACACGCTTTTCGTGTAGCGGATCTGGCCTTCCTGCAGGCTGGCCAGTCCGTTGCTGATGATTTCGGGCAGCATTGGAATGACGTGTCGGGGCAGGTACACGCTGGTTCCCCGATCGCGGCCTTCCCGGTCCAAAGCGGTGCCCTGCGTGACGAAATGTGCGACGTCGGCGATATGCACTCCAAGCTGCCAGTGCCCGCGCTTGTCCCGGCGCAGGGAGATCGCGTCGTCGAAATCCCGGGCGGTCGCCGGATCAATCGTGACGATGTTTTCATTCGTCAGATCCAGCCGCTCGCCGAAGTCCTTTTCATTGAACTGGTCCGCCTGCGTGCGGGCATCTTCAAGAGCGGCTTCGCTGAATTCATAGGGAAGGCCCAGACTGTGGACGACGGTCATCGTGTCGACTCCCGGATCGCCGCGCTGTCCGAGAACTTCCGTCAACACGGCTTCTCCGGCCTGGTCGATGGCGGGAAACCGCAGCATTTCGATGACGACTTTGTCATCCGGCCTGGCTCCCTTCGCGCCCGGGTCGCCGACGTGGATCGACTTGTGAAACGTGTCTCCGTCAACTCGAACGTAGCCCTGGCCCCGCTTTTCGTAATAGGTGCCAACGAACAACTTGTTGGCGCGTTCCAGCACATTTTCGACCGTGCCGCAGCGCTGTCCGCCGGAGCGGCGTTTGCTGGTGAGTCGCACCAGAACTTCGTCGCCGGTGTGAGCGTCCTTCAGGTCGCGAGCGTCGACGTACACATCCCTGCCGTGAAGCTCCGCCGACGTTTCGTGCGGAATCACAAACGCGGCGCCACTGCTGGTTTTCTTGACAACTCCGGTGACGAATCCTTCCGCGGTTTTCAGTTGCAGGCGGCCCTTTCGTCCTTCACGAATTCGGCCGGACTGAACGAGTTCGTCGACAACCGCCAAAAACTTCGCGACGCCCTTTCTGCCGATTCGCAGCTTCTTCGACAATGCACTCGCGTCGATGGGGCGGTAGTTCGGTTCCGACAGAAATGAGATGATTTGATCTTCGTGTTTGCTCACGCCTTGTGTTCCCTGGCCCGGCGGGGCCGTGTTGTATTGTTAATTCGTCGCGCAGAACTGAAGACGTCCGCGTCGACGTTGGCATCGACATTCGTTCAGAACTGACGCTCGTGCGGATGTCGTCGGCCCCACGGTCTTCGGCTGAGTTTTGCCAGGACAAACACCTACCGCAGACGCAAAACCCGATTGTGTCCGGTATCCACGACATACAAGCGACCGTCTTCCCGGCAAACACCGTGAGGATGCAGCAGTTGAATGCGTTTGTCGCCGTGGCCGCGGCCCAGCACCGTCGAGACAGTGTTTGTCCGCGGATCGAATCTGCGAATCGCCGCGTTTTGATCGTCGGCAATGTAGACGTTGTCGTGTTCGTCGACGCAGATGTGTTTCGGTGAATCGAACTGTGCCCGCAGCGCCTGACCGTCGCGGTAACCCTGCTGGCCGGTTCCGGCGACTGTGTGGATGGTGCCGTCGGGCTTGACGACACGCAGAGCGTTGCCGCCGCGTTCCAGAACATAGACGCTGCCGTGCGAATCCGCCGCGACGGCTCGCGGATCGACGAGCGGGCTTTCGACGGCCTGCATACCGTCCTGCGGAACGCCCTTTTCGCCATTGCCGGCGATTGTTGCGACGATGCCGGATTTCAGGTCAACCGCTCGTATTCGGTGGTTGTTCAAATCGGCCATGTGCAGCACATCACTGTTGTGGTTCAGCGTGATACACATGACGAAATCGAACTCCGCGGCCGTTGCGGGTCCGCCGTCGCCGGAGAATCCTGCTTCTCCCGTGCCGGCGATCGTCGAGATGCGGCCCGTTTCGGCATCGACCTTTCGAATACAGTGATTCCAACTGTCGGCGATGTACAGGTCTCCGCCGGGTGTCACCGCGCAGTTGTGCATGCCGTTGAATGTTGCTTCGCTGAACGGTCCTCCATCGCCCCTGTAGCTGCGGCTGCCGTCCCCGGAAACGTGAGTCAGCGTGCCGTCCGGCGACCGCTTATGCACACGCCCGCCTTCGAGTTCCACGATGAACATGTCGCCCTGGCGATTGAAATCGACGCCGAACGGGCTGGTCAGCGGTCCGGATTCGAAATTCCAGTCGCCGCCTTCTTCTGGCAGCAAACCGCCGATGAGGATTTCCGCACCGGCGGAAGTCGGTTCGTCGGCGTCAGCCAACTTCGGCAACGGTAACACGATTGCCGCGATGAAAACGGCGGACTTCACAACAGAAGCCCGAAGCGCGAAATCGGTCGGAATCATGGCTGCCAATGCCTGGTGAAGGTGAGTCGAAATAGATTGCGCCTGTCATCGGCGGTTCCTTTCGGGAAATGCCGTGACGGCGCGGTCAGCTTCACGACTCACCTGGCACTCGTCAACCAACCCGGCCCGGATGCCGGCTGCTGATTCACCCGCCGTTTCAAGAAGCGAGTCTGCGGTTTGCGCTGCGGCATCGGATGCGCAGCGATACCTGCGTTGACGACAATGCGTGTCGCAACGGTGCTGCGGCAATTCGGTCCAGACAACGTCGAGTCGCCCTACGGCATGACGAATTCATGTTCGCCTTCACGAACCGTCATCACCGGGCACTTTGCTTTCCGGACGACGCGTTCCGCGACGCTGCCCATCAGCAGATGAGCGAACGCTCCGCGACCGTGCGTGCCGATCACGATCAGGTCGATGTCGTGATCCTTTGCGTAGCGGCAGATTTCCACGAACGGATGTCCCGGTACGACACTGCGTTCAACCTTCAGGTTCACGGAATCAGCCAGAAGGTCGTTCAGCATGCCCTGCGCACGGGTGATCGCTTCGGATTCGATTTCCGGAGTCACTGCGCCGCCTTCTCCGTACATGATCGGAACGCGTTCGGCCACGTGCAGCAGGTGAAGCTCCGATCCAAAGACCTTCGCGAACTCCGCAGCGTAGCGGACCGCGTTGTCGCTGTGTTCACTGAAGTCTGTGGCCACCAGAATTCGCTGCAGTTCAATCATCTCGGCTGCTCCTGTTTTCCGGGAACTCTGCTCCTGCCGGGGCGGACGAACCGTGCGACCGGTCGTGTCTGCGATGTTCGGGACCCGGCAGAATTCGACAAAGCCCGACAAGACCTGTCGAAAGCAACTCGCGTGCCTGTCGCGCGGTCGCACGCGACTGCATAGACTTATGGGCGGATTCGGCCTCCCGCCGCGCGAAAACGCACATCGGGTCAGCATGCGCGCGAATTCGCGCAGTGCGCGAACTGCGGTTCAGCGATCATCACCCAGCACACGCTTCAGGCGTTCGGTGAGTTCCTGGCGAGCACGAAAAATGCGGCTGCGGACGGTACCCAGCGGAATCTCCAGGATCGACGCGATCTGTTCGTACGAGAATCCGTCCATCTCCTTCATGATCAGCGGCTGTCGAAATTCTTCCGCGACCTCCTGCAGCGCCTGTCGAACGATGCGGACACGTTCCTCGCTGGACATCGGATGAGCCGGGTCGGCGGCGGGATTTGGATCCGCGGGTGATGCGCCCGACGCTTCTTCGAGGGACTCCAGCGACGTTGTTTCGATCCGCTGCTTTCGACGACGACTGATGGCTGCGTTCATCGCGATGCGGTACAGCCAGGAATAGAACTCCGCTTCGTGACGAAACGTCGCCAGTCGCCGCCATGCGGAAATGAATGCCTGCTGCGCGGCTTCCAGCGCATCGTCGCGCGAACCCAGCGCGAATTCCAGGCTGTGAACCAGCCGGTCCTGGTAGCGCGTGACAAGCTCGTCGAAGGCGCTGTCGTCTCCGTCAAGCGATTGCCTGATGAGTTGTTGGTCGGACGAGGCGTTCAACGGTTATTCTGCCGACGTTGGCCTGCTTCAGTTCGAAAGCGGGTCGCATTGCACCGACTGTTGCTGGAAATGGCAATCGTGCCCAATCTCATTCTGATCCCCACTGCCGGCGAACGAGCCGTCATGGAGCCTCTGCTGCAACCGACCACCTCGGATGATCGGTGGAGGATCGAACTGTGCGGCTTCGGGATTGCGGCGGCGGCGGCGCGCACGGCGATGCTTGTGGAAAGACATCGTCCGGAACGTGTGATTCTGACTGGAACCGCAGGCACGTTCGACGAAGAGCTTGCGGTCGGCGAGGCATTCAACTTCAGCCGCGTCGGTTGCTACGGCATCGGTGCAGGCTCGGGCGATGAGTTCATCACGGCGGGCGAAATGGGCTGGCGGCACTGGCGCGTCGACGGCAGCTTTTCGATTAAGGAAACGGATTGCACCGACTCCGGGATTGGCGATCTCCTGGAACTCAGCAATGTTTCAGCATCGGCTGACCGACTGCTGCTGACCGCCTGCGCGGCCTCAGCGAACGCGGAAGACCTCCGGCGCCGGCGCGAAAAGTTTCCGCGTGCCGCTGCGGAAGACATGGAAGGCTTCGGCGTCGCCGTCGCCTGCCGGATGGCGGAAATTCCGCTGCAGATTATTCGAGGAATCTCCAACCAGGCGGGCGATCGCGACAAGACTCACTGGAAAACCAACGCAGCCCTTCAGTCCGCCGCGACGGTTGTCATCGAAAACACACACTGCGGCTGATTCCAGGAAAACCTTTCATGTCCCACACCATTCGACTTGGAATCTCCACGTGTCCGAACGACACGTTTGCGTTTCACGGGCTGCTGACGCGCGCCGTTGACTGGCGGGGCCTGAATTTTGAAGTGGAATTGCTGGACATTCAGGAATTGAACGACCGGCTGTTCGCTGATGACTTTGATGTCGCCAAGACCAGTTTTCACGCGGCGCTGCTGTTGTCGGATCGGACTGTGGTGCTGCCGAGCGGGGCGGCTCTGGGATTCGGAGTTGGTCCGTTGCTGCTGTCTTCGCTGCCCGACGCCAGACCGACGGACAAGACGCAAACAACCCTGTGTCCCGGAAAGCACACAACAGCGGCGTTGCTGTTCGAGTTGTTTCATCCGCAGACGACTTGTGTTCGGCATGTTGTTTTCTCCGACATCATGCCGATGCTGCGACGCGGCGAAGCGGATTTCGGTGTTTGCATTCACGAAGGACGCTTTACGTGGCAACAGCAGGGGCTTGGGCTGGTGGAAGACCTGGGTACGCGCTGGGAGGCTGAGACGCACTGCCCTCTTCCGCTGGGAGGCATCGTTGCTCAGCGGCGTCTGTCACCGGAAACGATCGCAACCGTCCAGGCGGTGATTCACGATTCGCTGCAGTTGGCCCTGGCGGATCGTGACGCCGCGCTGCCCACGATGAGAAAGTACGCTCAGGAATTCGACGACGGTGTCTTGATGCAGCACGTGGATTTGTACGTCAACGACTGGACGGTGGATCTGGGCAGCGTCGGCCGGCAGGCGCTGACGGAACTTTCCGGGAGAGCGAAGACGGTCGGACTGGTGCCGGATACCGCCGTTCCCATCGAAGTCTTCGGAGCCACGCCATCGGCTGAGTTTTCAGAACGGTAGTCCGCGACGTGTCGGGAGGCTGCTTACCCTGCGCCGGCTTTCGTGGCTCCGGCAGCGGAGTGTTCGCCGCGGTGACGGTGGCTGAGCCAGATCAGCATCCCGCAGCCGGTCAGGAAGATCCCGATGCTCATCAGTTGCGAGAACGTCAGGCCCGTGCCCATCCGCGCGGGTTCGTCATCGCGGATTACTTCCAGCACGAAGCGATTGATCGGGTAAATCGTGCAGCCCAGAGCCAGCACGGCTCCTTCAAACGGTCGATGACGGAAATACCAAGTCAGGAACGCCGCCAGGGAAAACGCCAGGATGGAGCTGTAGATCTGCGTCGGGTGCAGCGGAATCGTCGCGGCCGCGTCGGGCGGAATCGTGCCGCGTTCCACCAGTTTCTGAAACGTCAGGCTGTCGGGAGGAAACCGGACGGCCCACGGCAGAGAACATGGTCCGCCGAAGCAGCATCCGTAAAGGAAACATCCGATTCGTCCGAAGCCAAGGCCCAGCATCAGCGACGGAATCACGACATCGCCCAACTGCAGAATGCGGATGTTTCGGCGCCGGCAGAAGGTGATCGCACCGATCACCCCGCCGATCACGCAGCCATAGAACACGATTCCGCCGTCCGTAAGGTTTACGGTCGCCAGGACAGCGTCCATTCCTGCTTTGCCGCCGACAACGCGCTGCCAGTTCTGCAGCAGGTAGATCACGCGAGCTCCGATGATTCCGGGAATCAGCAGCCACATCGTCAGATCCCACACGACGTTCGGATCAAGTCCCACCTGCCGTGCCCGTCGTGTTGCCAGCAGCGTTCCTGACGCGAAGCCGACGAACAGCATGAGGCCATAGCCGAACAGCGGGACACCGGACTTTGCCAGCGGCAACCCCAGCACGGGAATCATGACGATAGCCGTCGGAATGATGGCCCAGAACAGCAGCGATGAAAGCACCTGACCGGAATCGCGAGTCAGCTTCCACAGGACGGCGAGTCCGACGACCGCGATCAGCGTCCACGCGGCAAGCACCCATCCCGCGCCGACGAGCAGCTCGTTGCCGACGGATTCCATCTGCCAGTATTGATCGAAGACGATTCTTAGAAGGACTTTTCGCATCGGGAAGAATTCCAGTCCCGGACGTTTGGTCCAAACCGGGCGGCTGGCATGACGTGATTTCTCAACCGGAGTGTCCGGTCACCGGAACTGTAGCCGTGGGCTGCGATCAGGTGAACCGCAGAATTGCGTTGTCGATCAGCCGTGTGGTCCCCAGCTTTGCGGCGATCAGGGCGACAGCCTGCGACGGTCGGTGCGACAGTGTCTGCAGAGTTTCGCAGTCCACAACCACGGCATAGTCCAGTTGCACTCCGTGAGATTCCTGAACCAATTGCTGCATTTTAGCCGCGATGTCGTTCGGAAGGTTCCCGCATTCAGCCGCCAGCATTTCGGCAAGTTCCAGGCTGCGGGACAGCACCAGCGCCTGTTGTCGCTGATCGGCCGACAGGTACCGATTTCGGCTGCTCATCGCCAGACCGTCACTTTCCCGCACGGTCGGGCACGTGACAATTTCAATGCCCCAGTTCAGATCGGCGATCATCCGGCGAACGATCAGTTGCTGCTGGTAGTCCTTCTGACCGAAGAACGCCTTGTCCGGTACCGTGATGTTGAACAACTTGGCGACGACGGTGGTCACGCCATCGAAGTGTCCGGGCCGTAGAGCACCTTCCAGAACTTCGGTCAACCGACTGACGTGAACCGACGTGGCGGCGTCGGACGAGTACATGTCAGCGGTGTCGGGTGTGAATACGAGATCAGCGCCGGCCTTTTCGCAGAGCTGCAGGTCCGATTGCAGTGTCCGGGGGTAGCGTTTGAAGTCTTCGTTCGGACCGAATTGTGTCGGGTTGACAAAGATGGTCGCAACGACAAAGTCGCAGTCGGTCGCCGCCGCGTCAATCAGGTTCAGGTGTCCCTGATGCAGTGCCCCCATCGTGGGGACGACGCCAACGGTGGCTCCTTCCTTCTTTCGTGCCATCAACAGTTGGCGAGTTTTCGCGGGCGAGCATTCAACCAGCACGTCGGTGGTTCCTGAAGCAAACGGAAAAGCAAGAAGCCCGGACTCTCCGTCAGAAGAGCCGGGCTTCGGGGAATTCACGTACCGGGATGTCCGGTTAGAAATTGTATTTCGGATTCTTTGTGTCGAAGTCAACGTCTGTCAGCTTCACGTCGGTCTTGATATCGGTAAACGTGTAGTCTTCGACAACCGGCGGTTCGGCTCCGGCTTTCTTCGGAAAGGCGAACTGCTGGATTCGCACGGGGTAGCCGGTCGCCTCATCCACCCACAGGCGAGTCTTGTGGAACTTGAATTGCTTGCGAGGCTCCGGGTGGCTGGATTCCACGACACGGCACTTCATGGTGCCGAGCTTGGCGTCCTTGAAATACTTGACTTCGCATTCGGCGTATTTGGTCTCTTCTTCCCACTGGTCGATCACGGCCTGCACGGCCTTGCTGATTCCCGCCATGGTGACGGGGTAACGGTTTTCGTTCATGGCTGTCGGGCTGCCCGGTGCCAATTCCAGTGTCCCGATCAGTCCGGCAAGTCCGGCTTCGTGGACCAGCAGATTTCCGCTGTTACTGCCATCCACGTAGATGACTTCACGCCCTTCATTGGGAGTTTCGAAGTACAGATAGACACTGAACGGTTCGTGTCGGATTTTGATCCGCAGCTTCTGAGAAACCAGGGTTGAGCCGACAACTTCGCGTTTGAAAAACGTGGCTTCGTAGCCGGGGAGGGAATCCACCTTTGCCATGCATTCCGTGGCGTATCGAATTGCCGGTGTCAGCGGATGTTCTTTGGCGTCAGCAGCTTCGTCGGCCTGAGTCGTGCCGGTGAAGGCCAGGCCGGCCAGAATGCAAACGGCCGTCTGCCGCAGGCGGAATATCATGGGAATTCTCCGTGGATCTGTCATTTCGTGTGCCGCCGGGTCAGACTGACGGCGACTACGGTTTACGATGTCGAAAACTGCGATTGCCGCATTCTTACGTCAATTCTAGAATCCGGCAATATCTGCTGATTGGAGAAGGATTCTCCCTCCCTGTGCTTCAATGCCGGATTCTGGAATGGATTCCTCACGCGGTGGGCCGCTGACAAACTTCATTATGGTGCTGCCGCTGATCGTAGTGCCCCTGATCGCCATCCTTCGTCCGGCGGAGCGTGGCAGCGGAGTCACCAGCGACGATCTGTCCGCCGCTTCAATGGGCGACGCCCTTGATGATTTCGGCGATCTGGATTTCGACAGTTTGAATTCTGCCGATGAAAACGGCGGATTCCTGCAGAATTCGGGCAGACGTGATGATTTCGAAACCAGGGGCGGTTCCGCGTTTTCCGATCAGCCAACCGCCCTGCGACAGGACTTTGGGAATCGCCAGACCGCTGCGACCCTGCGAGTTCCGGAAAACTCCCCCGTCGACCAGCAGCAGCGGTTCACGGAACTGAGCCGGATGGGTGCCAGTCGCACGATGTGGTTCAACCCCGGAAGTTCCCGGTCAGTTGGTTTTGCAGCCTTCTTCCCGGCGGGCGACGGAATCATCAGCTATCGCTTCGAATCCATCGCGTCCTCCGAAACCGCCGCCATGGACGATGTGATCCGGCAGGTTCGCGAGTTTCAGGGTGCTTCGCCGGCCGCGGATACGGTCCGCGCGCAGCCCGAACAGGAACTGCCGTGGGAAGATTCGAAGTAATCTGTTCCTTCCCCGGCGACGTCCGGTGAAACGGCAATGAATTCACTGACCCCCTTCAACGCAGAACGCAGCGGCAGGCACCGCGACCTGCGGTCCGTCGGCTCACCGGACGGCGACAAAACGGAAGTGTCGCGATCATGGTTGCGAAGCGGCCCGGCGTTTCAGCTTCGTACGTCGCTGGACGATTCTCTGCTGCTTGACGACGGCACGCTCATTCGTTCGACGAGACTGGCTCGGCTGGAAGCGACGCTGCTGATCGCCGGAACTCCCGTGTCGGCCAGGAAACTGGTTCAACTCGCGCGGCTGGTTGACGTGAAGGAAGTTCATCAACTGATCGAACGGCTCAATACCAGCTACGATCGATCACGTTCCGCGTTTCGCATTGAACCGACGGGCACGGGATTTCAAATGATGACCCGTCCCGCACTTGCCGCGTGGCTGGATCGATTGCATCACCGTCAGGCGCGCATGAAGCTGTCTCAGCCGGCGATGGAAACGCTGACGATCATTGCCTACCGGCAGCCGGTGACGCGCGCCGATGTGGAAAGCATTCGAGGCGTGCAGTCGTCAGATCTGATCCGGCAACTGATCGATCGCGGTTTGGTTCGAGTTGGTGGGGAAGACGATTCGCTCGGCCGGCCATTCCTGTATGAAACGACGCGGCAGTTTCTGGATATGCTCGGCCTCGGACGCATTCAGGACATGCCGGATTTTCAGACATTGGGCCGCACCGCCCCGGCAGTCGAGCCCAAAGTAGATTCTGCCGAAGTCGCCGCCGCTGACGAGGCGGCCTCCGACAACGAAAGCACTCGGCAGGCACCGGCTGCCTGAAACTGCCAGGCAGCTTGAAACGGTCCGCCAGAAGATCAGCAACTGCGCGGCGTCGGACAGTTGTGGAAGCCGGTTGTTTGACACCCCGCGCCGCTCGGGTACGCTCAGCGGGAACACGCAAGAGCCAGCGGCGTCGCTTCGGTGACTGCCCGCCAATTCCGGAGTCAGAGTCATGTTGCCGCGTCGTTTCCCACGATTTCTGGCCTGCGCCGCGCTGGCGGCTGCTGTCACTGCCGCGGCGGCCGACGATGGATCAGACACGGAAGATTTGTCGCCGAGCCAGCCGTATTCAGCCGTCAGAAGCGATCCGCTTGAGCATGATGTCGAATTCGTCGTCATCGTGACGCCGCCGTATCACTGTCAAAGCCTGGATGTGTGGATTCCCGTTCCTCAATCGGATCAGGCACAGGAAATTGCCAACAGTCAGTTCAGCACGTTTCCCGTTGAGACCGCCGCACAGATTGGCAACGAACCGATCTACAACAATCGCTTCGCGTACTTTCACTTCGACCATCCGCAGGGCGCGCAGATCATCCGGCACCAATTTCAGGCGAAAGTCTGGACTCTGGAATGGAATCTGGATGCGGAAAAGACGACGCGGCCCACCCGCTGGCCGGATCGTTTTGATCCCTATCGCCGTCCGCAGCCTGTGGACGATGAGCAGCAGTTGCAGACGCTGCTGCAGAGTATCGTTCCGGAACGAACAGAACCCGGAAACGAGCTCCGGAACGTCATGAACTGGGTCGATCAGAATATGACCTATGACCACGTTCACGCCTCGCTGTCGGCGGATGCGAATCACGCCTTAGCGGAACGGCGAGGACACTGCAGTGACTATCACGGTTTGTGTGCAACCATGGGACGGATGCTGGGTTACCCGGCACAAGTCACGTATGGCCTGTCGCTGTTTCCGAAGAATTCACCTTCGCATTGCAAGCTGGAAGCGTTTCTGCCGCCATACGGCTGGGTGAGCTACGACGTCTCAGAAACTCAGAAACTGGTGCAGAAAATCCGGAACGATGAACAGCTGAGTTCGCAGCAGAAAGCTGTGCTCACCAGCGCGGCTCGCAATCGAATGCAGTCCGGTTTCCGTGAAAACAGCTGGCTGCTGCTGACCCGCGGGTCTGATTATCAGCTGATCCCGAAGTCCAAGAATCCGGTCCGTGTTGTCCGCACCGCGTGGATTGAGGCAGATGGCGAACCTTTGCCGGAACCGGATCCGGCGAATCCGGAGCAACGCCAATTCGCATGGATGACGGCTCATCGGTACACATCGGACAAACCAGTGCAGTCGCCGTTCGCTGACTATACGACACTTGAGGAGTAGCCGGCGTCGCGCGGGGGCACAGCCGGCCGGCTACAGCAGGGCCGCTGCTTTGCCGAAGATCTCGTCCGCGATCTCATCCACGCCGCGGAGCTGCCCATCGTCGCTCAGGCTGTTAACAACACACCAATCGTCCCGGCTGGCAGCGAGGCTGACGTAACATTGGCGGACGTCTTCAAGATACGTCAAATCTGATTCATGAATGTCAGCTTGCGCGTCGGTGTAATCGCGCTGCCCTTTTCGACCGACGAGCGTACGACTCCAGCCTGCAGAAATGTCGATCAGAATGTTCAGCGCCGGACGTGGAAGTTGAAAGACGTCATGTTCGATCGTTTCAATCCACGCCAACAACCGCGTGCGATCCTCACCCTGCAGTTTGGCAGCCTGATGCGCGAGGTTGGAACCGACGAACCGGTCCAGCACAACGACATCGTGTGAGGCCATTGATTCCAGCAGCAAATTCTTCGATTCATACCGATCACCAGCGTAAAGCACCGCGGCGAGCTGCGGATGAACCTCATTCAGCAAACCGAACCGTCCGTTCAGATAATCGCCGATCGCTGCGCCGAAGTGCGTATCGGTATACCGAGGAAACTGAATGCAGGTGGCAGACCTGCCGACCGCGTACAGTCGCTCTGTCAGTCGCCGAGACTGAGTTCCCTTGCCGGCTCCGTCAATTCCTTCAATGGCGATAAGCAAAGTCATGTGGCGAAGGCTCAGCGTGGTTGTGGGAACGAGGCGACAGTGTTGCGATCCTCGGGCATGCTGCCGCAGGAATCGCTCTCCGAATCGACCGTGACGCGAGTCGCCAGCACTCCGTCTCGGCTTGCTGAATCAGCAACGCAGGACACAAACTGCCCCGCCTCGTGCCGTGTTCCGCGAAGCTCCACGGGCATGTACCAGCGATCCGTTCCTCGCACATAACCAGAATGATCGTCGGCGGAACGTTCAACCAGAACTTCCAGAGTGGCCTGCGACGCGACGCGACTGTTATAGAAATTTAGCGCCAGGTCACGTTCCAGCTCACTCAGGCGATGCACTCGCTGCCGGATCACCTCCGGCGGAACCTGATTCTCGAAATCGGTCGCGGGAGTCCCTTCACGGCGGCTGAACGGAAACACGTGGACCTTCATGAACCGGGCTCGACGACAGGTGTCGATTGTGTCCTGAAATTCTGCATCACTTTCGCCGGGAAAGCCCACGATGACGTCGGTCGTGAACGCCGGGTCGCCGCCGAGAGTCTCGCGGATCTGTTCCAGCCGATCCAGAAATCGCTGGACGCGGTAACGCCGTCTCATTCGCTGCAGAACCGTGTTCGACCCGCTTTGCAATGCCGGATGGAACTGCGGGCAAAGTCTCCCGCAGTCAGCGGCGGCTTTGATGAAATCGTCGTGGACCTCCACCGTTTCAATGCTGGACAGTCGCATTCGCCAATCGCCTGGGATGGAGTCCAGTCGGCGAAACAGATCCCACAGCCGATGCGGCTTCGCGCCGGGCGGCAGGTTGTTGGTGTCGATTCCGTAATGTCCGACGTGGATTCCGCTCAGCACGATTTCGCGGTATCCGTTGTCGATCAGTCTGCGGACTTCGTCCTCGATGTCGCCTGGCTGACGGCTGCGCAGTCCCGGGCGCACAGTGGGAATGATGCAGTACGAACATTTCAGGATGCAGCCGTCCTGGACCTTCACAAAGGCGCGGTGATGGCCATCGAACTCACTGATCCCGCCGGGCATGTCGACGATTCCGAACCGCCCGAGCACGTCCGGCAGTTCGCGCTTGTCCGTCACGACTTCGATGACATTCGGCAATTCGCTGACGGACTGCGGATCGCGAGTTGCATAGCAGCCCATCACGATTGTTTTCGTGCCGGGATTGTCCCGTGCCAGTCGCCGGATCACCTGACGCGACTTGGAATCACCGGTGTTTGTCACCGTGCACGTATTGACGACACACAGATCCGCGCGATCGGCGTCTTCCGCTTCACGGTAGCCGTTTGAACGAAACGCCTCGCGCACAAGCTGAGTTTCGTACTGGTTGACTTTGCAGCCCAGCGTGACAAGTTTGAACGTCCGATCCTGAATCACCGATCACGAATCCGAAAGCGAAGCGACATCCCGCGACCGGCCGGCGCCGGTCGTGCCGGGTTCGAATGGTGACCGTCGTGTGTGGAAATGGCAAACCGCACGCCCGCTGTTCTGTGACATTTTGCGTTCTGCGGCGGACGGCGCCGTCAGGGCATGTCGCACAGTCGCTGGATCAGTTCGCTGAGGTCCTTTGCCTGAAACGGCTTGGACAGCACTGCCACGAAGCCGTGTTCCTCGAAATTCGCGACCAGCGGGTCGTCCTGCCGGCCGGTCATGACCACGGCTTTGACGTCGGGGAATTCCTGTCGCAGCGGGTCGATGATTTCGTGTCCCCCCTGCCCATGAAGAACCGTCAGATCCAGCAGAGCGATCAGCAGCAGCGGAGGATCGGTCGGCGGCAATTCCCGCAGGATCTGCAGCGCTTCCTCCCCGGTCGCTGCGTCCAGCACGTCGTACTGCATGGACTTCAGAAGCATGGCGATTGCTTCGCGAACCAGTGGTTCGTCGTCCATGACGAGAATTCGGCACCGCTGCGGAGCGCCGAGCGACTCGTTGAGAGACATGATGCGGACTCGAAAGGCTGGAAGGCGGCCGGAGTGAGTCGGCGGGGAAAGCGGTACGGGGGCGGCAACTCAACTGAATGAACTGTAGGCCGGGATTTTGACGCCGGTTTCCGCTGATCGGATTTACTCGAAGGGGAATTCATGACTCACGGATGACCACCTGTTTGCTCACTGTTATCGTTACGTCCGGACTTGTTCCCGGCAGTGGAAAGGTGGCGTTTCGTGAACAGCGGGGCTCTGCGTCGTGACTTTGCAACACGTTCTGTTTCCGGTTTGCAGCGATTGCCGTGGCTGCCGCTGTTGTTGTGCGCAGCGATGCTGCTGATCGTCTGGACCTACTGGTTTCAGACACGGTTGCCGGGTCGGGTCATTATCGCCGGTGGTCCTTCGGGAGGCCGGTACGATCGTCTGGCGAATGCTCTGGCCGGGGAGTTGGAATCTCGCCTGGGCCTGGCGGTGGAAGTACGGCAGACGAAGGGATCGCTGGAGAACCTGCATCTGCTGGACGACGGCACCGTCGACCTGGGCTTCTATCAGCCGGAAACCCGTACTGTTCTGGAAGGTCCGCCGGACGATCGTCCGGAATCCGAACCGGCCTTTTTCGTCAGCAACCTGTATGCGGAATACCTGCTTCCGCTGGCGGCCTTCGATCACCCGGAGCATGAGCTGCAGTCGCTGTCCGGAACAATCTGGTCCAGCAATGACCGGCTGTCCGGTGACTTCGCGATGACGCAGTTGCTGCTGGATCATCTGGGAGCGAACGACGACACCATCGATGTAATCAGCGTGCCCTACGACGACCTTCCGCGGCAGATTCGCGACGGAACCGTTCATGTGGCGATCGTCTGCTGCGGACTGCAGGCTCCGATTCTGCAGGAGCTGTTTACCCGCCGGGTCGCCCGACCGCTGGACGTGCCGTTTGTCGATGCGTTCGCCGACAAGCACATTTCGCTGCAGAGAGTGACGGTGCCGGCGGGCTACTTTCGCATCCGTCCCGATCCCATGCCCGAGCGCGATTTCGAAACTGTGGCGCTGCGGGCTCAACTGCTGGCCAATTGCAGGGCTCCCGTCCGGCTGGTGGAAGAAGTTACTTCCATCGTGCTCGACCCGCGTTTTCAGCGGCAGCAGCACCTGACCGAGCTGTTCGGCGACGGAATCCCCTATGCGACCGACAGCCCGGAATTCACGATGCATGCGGGAGCGTCTCACATCTATTACCCCGACCTGAAGCCGCTGGTGAATCCGGATTTCGTGGAAGGCACCGAAGGGCTGCGTTCGTTTCTGGTATCGATCGTCGTCGCTGTCTGGTTTGTCCGGCGGTGGTGGATTCGACGGCGCACGCGGAGTCAGGAGCACCGGCTGGATCGCTACATCAGAAACCTGCTGCAACTGGAACGCGACCAGTTGGGCGTCGACGGCGAGAACCCGGACGACTACGCGGTCCTGCAGGAGCTTCTGGACAAGGTGACTCTGCTGCGTCAGGAAGTGCTTTCCGAATTCACAGCACACGAACTGAACGAAGACCGCGCCGTCGACTGCTTCATCGAGATGTGCCACGCCCTGAGCGACAAAGTCAGCGGCAAGCTGATTCGACATTGCCTGCGGCATTTCGGGCCTGTGCGGTCGTCGATGGATGGCGGTGACGTCGCTCCCTGTGCCGACTGAGCGACTCCCGCGTCCGCGTTTGAACTCATGCGCGTTGTTCGTCGCAAAAACGGGCATTCGCGGTGAGGCCGCGGCTCCTGCATATCCGCGCTTGCCAGTCGATGCTGGCAGCGGCGCAGGTTCAGGATCACCACTCGCCCTTGAACGTGCCGCGGTGACGACCGCGGAACACAGCGATTCCGTCCCGGGCTGACCGGAGCCCCGCTCTGTGGCATCCGCTCGTGGCTGTGATTAGACTTGCCCGCCTTGTCCTGAGCGGCTCAACGAGTGAGCGCGCTGGAAATGATCCGATCGATTCCTGATATCCCGGAACCTTCGCGGTGCGCTTCGGTTCCGTCATAACGACACAAAGACGGGAGACACCTTCGAATGAGTGACGGCGAACTTCAGGCAGCAGCGCCGAACGCAAAGCGACTGTTGTGGGCAGGCTTCATGGCAATTCTGGCCGCAGGAGTCGGATTTTCCATCCGGGCCGGCATTCTCGGACAGTGGGCCGAACAGTATGGCTTCACGATGACGGAACTCGGAGCGATTACCGGTGGCGGTCTGACCGGATTTGGCATCATCATTCTGTTGAGTTCCTTCATTGCCGACGCGGTGGGATATGGAAAACTGATGGGCACCGCACTGCTGACGCATCTCTTGTCCGCTGCGCTGACGCTGGCCGCCGGAGCGGCCTTTGCATCCGGCGGGAAAGATGCCGCGTTTCAGTGTCTGTACTGGGGCATGTTCTTGTTTGCGATCGGCAATGGAATTTGTGAAGCCGTCGTGAATCCGCTGGTCGCCGCCCTGTTTCCTCAGCAGAAGACCCACTATCTGAACATTCTGCACGCTGGCTGGCCGGGCGGTTTGATTGTCGGGGGGCTGGCTTCCTACTTCATGAATCCGGACAACGCAAAGCCGGTTGCCGGCAGATTCAAATTGCGTTGTTCCTGGTACCCGTAGTCCTCTACGGACTGATGGTGCTTGGGCAGCGATTTCCAAAATCTGAGGCTGGTGACGCAGGAGTCAGCTACGGCCAGATGTTCGCTCAACTGGCCGCTCCGCTGATGATCGTGCTTCTGATCATCCACGCGATGGTCGGCTACGTGGAACTGGGAACGGACTCGTGGATCGCCAAGATCACCGGCGCGATTATGGAATCACCTCAGAAGGGACTGCTGCTCTTTGTCTACACATCGGGACTCATGTTCGCACTCCGGTTCTTCGCGGGCCCGATCGTGCATCGCATCTCGCCGCTGGGACTGCTGTTTTTCAGTGCGTTGCTGGGTTTCGCGGGGCTGCAGTTGCTGGGATCGGCGACAACCGTTGCTCTGTGCGTTGTTGCAGCCACCGTCTACGCGTGCGGAAAGACGTTTTTCTGGCCGACGATGCTGGCCGTGGTATCCGAGCAGTTTCCAAAGGGCGGCGCCATTACGATTGGAGCGATCGGCGGCGTGGGGATGCTTTCAGCCGGATTGCTGGGCGGACCAGGCATCGGGTTCAAGCAGGACTACTACGCTACCGCGTCATTGAAGGAAAAATCCGCCGAAATCTACGAACGCTATAAAGCGCCGGAAGAGAATTCGTTCATCGGCTTCAAGGTCGTTGGGCTGGATGGTGCCAAGGTCGGCGTGCTGGGAGACGACGGAAAGGAACTTGCCCGTGCCACTGAGCTGATCGCTGCGTCGGGCGAAACCAGCGAGAACAATCAGAAGCTGAATGAGTGGTGGAACGATGCCAGGCAATTTGCGGCGACCGACAAGGAACAGGTCACCGAAGCCGGTCTGCACGGTGGGCGCATGGCGCTCAGGCTCACCTCCTACGTTCCCGCAACAATGGCAGTTCTGTATCTGCTGCTGATCCTGTATTTCAAGGCGCAAGGCGGGTACAAGGCAAAGACGCTGACTGAGGACCAGGCAACCGCCGCCGAAGTGGCGGCCGGAGTCTCGTCCGAAGCGTAGCGACGGCGTCGTTTCCTGAAGAAGCCATAGGAGTGCCCTCGATTTCGATGGCACTCCTTTTTTTTGCGAATCGAATGCAGTCAAGTCCGCTGTTTCAGCAGCCGGACCACGTCGTCCGAACTCTCGAAGCGGATTCCGGCGGGAAGATCGCGAGTGCCGCCGCTGCTGCTTTCAATGGACTCCGCCAGCGATTGCCAGTGCGAACGCGTCATTTTTTGCCGTGGCCAGTTCATGCGCTGCCACAGAATCGTCAGTGTGTGGCAAATGACGGGCGCCGGCCATGACGTCAGCACGCTGCGACTGAGCCGAACGGCGTCCGGCTGCTGATCGAGCGTCGCGTCGGCGAGAATTCCGTCCGCCAGAGCATCCAGGCATTCGAGTATCTGCTCACTTTGCGACGCCAGCGACACCAGGTTCTTCGCGACCTGCGGATTGAACTCTTCGGCCAGCATCGGCAGCAGACGTTCGCGAATTCGGTTGCGTGTGAATGCAGCGTCGGCGTTTGTCTGATCCGTGCGGTAACCGAGTCGTCGGGCGTTTAGATACGCAAGAATTTCCGCGCGGTTGATTCGAAGCATCGGTCGAATCAGAGTCACACCATCGGCCAGAGGACGGCGGTACTGCATGCCGCTCAGTCCCCGCAATCCGGTGCCGCGAAGGATGTGGTGCAGAACAGTCTCGGCCTGATCGTCCGCGTGATGTGCGGTGACGACCACGTCGCATTTTCGCTGGCCGGAGATTTGGGCGAAGAAATCGTACCGGGCGTTGCGGGCCGCTTCTTCCACGGTCGTTGCGGATTCGTCCGCGAGCCTGCCGGCATCAACGGTGTGTCGTTCGAATGGCAGGTGATGTTTCTCCGCGAGTGCCGCGACAAACGCTGCGTCGCCGTCGGATTCAACGCCGCGCAGTCCGTGATTGACGTGAGCAACCATCAGCCGCGGCGGTGAGACGACATCGCCCAGTTCCAAAATTCCGTGCAGCAGAGCGACACTGTCCGCTCCGCCGGACACGGCCACAATGGCGCGGCTGTGCGTGTCGACACCGCAGTGTTTGAAACCGCTTCGCAACTGAGCGGCGAAATCGTCGGATGGATGGTCCAGGAGTGTGTCTGCCCGTTATGTGCAGCGAAGTCAGGAAAAGACGACAGCTGATTTGGTCAGGAACAGGATGCATCACCGTTGCCGATCGACAGTCGATTCACCGGCCGTGAGGCTCCATTCCGCAGAAGGATGGACAGATGATCGCTGGTTCTCGCTGTCCGGTTGAACCTGACAGCGGCTTTGGTAGCATCTGCCCGTTGCCATCCGGCGGCTGTGGCTGCCAAAGTGGCTGGATGAAAGATCAGGTCTTCGGATCCTGCCGTAAACCATAAGGCGCAGAATACCCGATCGCGGTGTTCCGTTTGAGTTTGCGACCAAGTTCCTCAATCGCTTCCCTGCTGTACGTGATGTTTTCTTTCCTGCTGACCCTGTCTTTGCTGACCCTGCTGCTCGCCTGCTTCAGTCGCCGTCTTGTTCTGTCACTCCGGGCTGTGGTTCCGGTTGGCAGTCACTCGTGCGGAGAACGACTGATTTCGACAGACGAACCGTGCGGTCGTTCGTTGATTGTCAGGGCCATGCTGACTCATCCCCATGCGCCACCGTCAGTGCAGACGGCGCGCGCTCCGTACTCAGCGCGGCGATCGATTTGGTTCGCTTTCTCGGCCATCGTATCGCGTCGTCAGTTTTCTGTCGGCGACCACTGCGGTTCTATTGCTGCGATGTGAGTTTACTGTTGCCAACGACTGGCCGGCAGGAGCCGTCTTTTTACAGGACGCTTCAATGGAGCCGTACATCGCCGGGATTGTAACCGGCGTCGTCGGACTGGCTCTGGGATTCTTTCTCGATCGCTTTTTGAAGGGAAGCGCCTACAAGAGCCGGGACGAGATTCTGCAGCAGGCCGAACGCGACGCGGAGAATTTTCGCAGAGACCAGGAGATTTCGCTCAAGGAAGAATTGCTCAGACGACGTGAACAACTGGATCAGAAGCTTGACGAACTGAAGGAGGGAGTCCGGCAGCAGGAACGCGAAGTTGACAAGCGTGAAGCGCGTCTGAAGGAACAGCACAGCGATATTCGCAAGAAGGAGCAGATGCTGCAGACCACGCAGGTCAAGCTCACCGAACGCGCCAAGGCCATGGAGGCTCGTGAGAAGGAACTGAATCGCCTGCTGCAGGAAGAGCAGGAGCAGTTGTACAAGATCAGCGGACTCAGCCGCGATCAGGCTCGCGAACAATTGCTTACGCGGGTCGAACGAGAACTTGCTGACGACGTCGGCGGTCTGATCATGAAGCACGAAGCCGAAGTGAAGGCGGAATGCGATCGCCAGGCCCGCGAAATCATCGGCATGGCCGTGCAGCGGTACGCCTCCGCGCACGTTTCGGAAACCACGGTCTCGACCGTCGACATTCCCAGTGACGACATGAAGGGCCGGATCATCGGCCGCGAAGGCCGTAACATTCGCGCGTTCGAAAAGGCGACCGGCGTCGACGTCATCGTGGACGATACTCCGGGGGTCGTCATCATCTCCGCGTTTGACAATGTCCGCCGGGAGATCGGCAAACTGGCGCTCGCCAAGCTGATTCAGGACGGACGCATCCATCCCTCCCGCATCGAAGAAATCGTCGCGGAGACTCAGAAGGAGATGGAAGAGCACATTCGACGGCTGGGAATGGAAGCCTGTGAAGAAGCCGGCATTCGCGGCCTTCACGCGAAGATCGTCGACCTGATGGGACGGCTGCACTTCCGCGTCAGCTACAGCCAGAACGTTCGACAGCACAGCATCGAAGTTGCCTATCTGACGGGAATGCTGGCCGAACAGCTCGGGCTGGACGGTACGCTTGCCCGCCGCTGCGGATTTCTGCACGACATCGGAAAAGCGGCCGATCACGAAATGGAAGGCGGACATCCCGCAGTCGGCGCGGAACTGCTGAAGCGGTACAACGAATGTGAAGAGGTCGTTCACGCCGCTGCCGGTCACCATGATGACATTCGCCCGGACCACATCTACACGGTGCTGGTCGCCGCTGCCGACGCGATCTCCGCTGCCCGACCGGGCGCACGCCGCGAGACTCTGGAAAAGTACGTGCGACGGCTGGAGGAACTGGAAGCCCTGGCCTGCGGGTTCCCCGGTGTGGAACAGGCGTTTGCCGTTCAGGCGGGACGGGAAATTCGCGTCATTCTGGATTCCGGACGAGTCAACGATCGCCAGGCAAGAAAAATGAGCCGGGACATCGCGGACGCCATCGAGCAGTCACTGACCTATCCCGGAGAAATCAAAGTCACTGTTCTGCGCGAAACCAGAACGGTGGAATACGCGAAATAGAAAGCTCTTCGAATGCTGGACCCACTTCTGATTCTGACGATCGGCATCGCCGTTGTTCTGGGAATGATCATCTTCCTGCGGATCAACGCCTTCATTGCGCTGATTTCGGCGGCCATTGTCGTCAGCCTGCTTGCTCCCGGTGCGGTTGAAGACAAAATCAAACGCGTTGCTGACGCGTTCGGAAGTTTGGCCGGCTCCATCGGAATCGTGATCGCTCTGGCGGCGGTCATTGGCCAGTGCATGATGGACAGTGGTGCCGCGGACCGGATCGTGCGGGCGTTTCTGCGGGCTCTGGGCGAAAAACGAGCCTCCTTCGCGCTGATGGGAAGTGGCTTCGTCCTAGCCGTGCCCGTGTTCTTCGACACGGTGTTCTATCTGCTGGTGCCGCTGGCTCGATCTTTGTTTCGCAAGACGAAGAAGAATTACGTGCTGTACATCCTTGCGATTTCGGCCGGAGGAGCGATTACGCACACGCTGGTGCCCCCGACTCCCGGACCGCTGATCATGGCCGCGACGCTGGGAATCGATATCGGTTGGATGATACTGATCGGGTCGATGGTGGCTCTGCCGGCTGCCTTTGCGGGCATCGTTGCCGCCAGCCTGCTGGACCGGCGATACAACATTCCCATGCGTCAGACGGGAACGCAGCCCGAACCGGAACCGCTCGAAGATTCCCAGCTTCCCACACTGTTTGTGTCCCTGCTGCCGATTTTGTTGCCCGTGCTGATGATTTCCTGCAACACGGTGATCACCACGATGGCGGATTCCGGCCGGCCGGGAATGCTGCGAACCACGGAAATCACCGACTGGGCGGCGCTTTCCGACGGGATCAACAATTCCACCGCCGGCAATTACATCGCCGATCAACTTCAGAAAGTCGGCGTCGAGTCCGTTCCGGCAGCTCCTTCGGAAGAACAGCAGGCGGAGATCGTGAAAGGGATGAATCGGCTGCTGGCAGATCGAAAACTTTTCGCCGGAGAAGTTTCAGGATGTTGCGATTCCCGAATGGAAGGTGGACGCCGTCCTGAAACCCGCCGACGGTGACGCATCGGCGGACGATGCCGACACCGCGGTGGCCCGACGTCTGAAGTCATTTTACATGCTGCATTCAGAACTTGGATCGCGAACCAAGCCCGTCGTAATCGAACGCATGAATCGACTGCTGCTGGAAGTGACATTTCCGACGGCGCTCACGCCTCACGTGTGGGATACGTCGCTGCGAAAGCTGAGTGAATGGACGTCACTGATCGGCGACGCGAACCTGGCACTGCTTCTGGCGACGGCGGCGGCAATTTTTGTGTACATGCAGCAGAGGAAACCGACTCTGGAACGGATGGCGCGATCGGTCGAGGATGCCCTGATGAGCGGTGGAGCCATCATTCTGATCACGGCCGCAGGGGGAGCATTCGGCGCGATGCTGGCGGTTGCTCAGATCGGACCCGCGATCGAAGGCATGTTCACGGTGGAATCCGGCTCCGGAGGGACCTTCTACCTGTTTCTCGGCTTCGGCATTGCAGCGCTGCTGAAGATTGCTCAGGGATCCAGCACGACGGCGATGATTGTCGTTTCCGGGATGCTGGCGCCGACGCTGGCCAGCGTCACGCTGCCCTACAACCCGGTCTACGTCGCCACCGCCATCGGAGCCGGGTCGCTGGTTGGGTCGTGGATGAACGACAGCGGATTCTGGGTTTTCGCCAAAATGAGCGGACTGACGGAAACCGAAGCGCTGAAGACGTGGACTCCGCTGCTTCTCGTGCTGGCAGCGGTTAGTATGGGCGTCACCGTTGTGATGTCGATGGTGCTGCCGCTGGCGTGAGTCCGTGATGCGACCCGCTGCCGGTCGCGATATGTCCGACATGCGACCGTCGCGGATCTGTTGTACGAATTGATCGACCGCAGAATTCACCAAACGACCTGCGACGTCAACGGACGCCGGATTGTCGACCTCAGTCAGAACGATTTCCGGCTTTGCGAAGCGGCTTCGTCTGCGAACAATGTTGCTGTTGATGATGTGTCACCTGCTCACCTGAAATCACGTATCCCCTGAGTCATTCGTATGTCGTCCGATGCCACGGATTCGGTTTTGCCTTCGACAGACTGCCTGCGAGATCTGCTGGGCTACCTGAATTTCTCGGACGGGACTCCCGGAACGCGGTTTCAGGCCTGCATGAATGAGCTGTTTCTTGCTCCCGACCCGCCCCGGGATGCGGAGCAGTTGCAGCAGACACTCTTGACCGCGCTGACAGAACTGGCTTCTGTGGGAGAAGCGGCATTTCAGGAATCCCAGCAGGCCCGGCAGGCCGTGGCCATTACACTCAATCGCGTGCTGCCAGCATACCGGGAACACCATCGGGATCTTCTGTTCCATCTGACGCCACACGACTTTGTTCAGCCGCTGCTGCTGGCGCGGATGTTCGAAGCCACGCTGGCAACCGCCGCCGCGAGCGTCTGGAGCGACACGGACGTGATTGTTGCCGGAGCCATCCAGCGACTGAATTTCTTCGTTGGATATCGCCCGGTGGCCGTTCTGGAAAACGACCGGCGTGCTGAAGTCTACGATCACGAACGCTTCTGTCCCGTGCCGCTGTACCTGCGGGACGTGGGAGCCGCCGCCGGTGAATACTGCACACTGGTCAGGGCCACGCTGGATTTCATTCGGGGGCTGCCCGAAGACCTGACCGTACCCGCGCATTTTCAACTGAACAATCTGGATGAACTGAGCCTTGATGTCCGGGCTCACGACCACCTTCATCCTGTCAACAAACGCACCAATTACATGTTTGGTGAATGGGATCCGGAAGACATCAGTACGCGCGGCTACTACCGTCGCTTTGTGCTTCGAAAGATCATTCTGGATTCACTGCTGAAATGGCTGCAGGACGGCGATCCGACGCAGTTCAGCGAGCGGCTGTACGACGCGTCAGCGGTGCTGGCGGGAACGATCCTGATGGCTTCGGCGATCAGCGGTTCCGGTCCGCAGACCTATGATTCGTCGATGTCGCTGACATCACTGCTGCCCGTGGTGGCTCGGCAGCGGGACAACTTCTACCAGACTCTGATGGACACCGCCACGGGCGCGCGGCGCAAGCGGCTGAAAGCTCAGGCGGAAGTCTCCCGGCAGCCGTTCGGGCATGTCCGGCATCAGTTGAACATGCACCTGTCACAGTACGGGGCTCGCCAGGTTCAGCATCGGCACCTGTCATCCATGTTTGCCGCGATGGGTTTCGAAAAGGCCGGCTGCGAAGAAGCTCACGTGATTCCCTGCGCTTCGGCGCGATTTGAATCGGAGCTGTTGTCGCGGCTGATGCTGGCGCGCAGAAACGTCAGGCTTGGAGAACTGTCGGCCGCGGCTGAATTGATTCATGACTGCATGGACCTGCTGCAGCGGGGAATTCGCTGCGGAGCCATCGTCGACCCGTGGAACATTCTGGGATTTCAGGGGATGTTTCCGCTGTTCTTCGCTCGCGAAGACGCCATCCCCGACAATCGCGTGGAAGTGCTGCTGGAACTGATGGAGCAGATCTTCGATGCCTGCTCGCTGGTCATCGCGGAATCCGCAGCCGTGGGCAACGTGGCCGTTCGGGAGGCCGTGCATAGCGACTTCGCAAAGCTGGCGACTCAATGGGATACGTACGCGACTACGACCGTCGGCGACCTGCCTGCCGTGAAAGGGGCGGAAAGTCTGAACGCCGCCGAACACGTTGCCGCCGCTCTGGCCGAGTGGAGAACCGCTGGTGAAGCGGCGGGCGACATTTCGTTCTGGCGGGAACACGTGGGGCGTTTCGAGTCCGCACGAAGTTTCTCGCAGGTCGTGGCCGCTCTGCTGGAACGTCGGGATTCCGTTGCCGCCATGGGACTGCTGATGCAGTGGCTCAGCGAGGCCGAGACATTCGGGCTGGAATCCGGCAAGCATTCCATTCACAACCTGCTGCACCGGCTGCTGCGGGCGATCACACACGCCGGCGACGATCGAGATCAGCAGTGGCAGAATCTGCGACGGCTGTTTGCCTTCCTGGAAGCCAACGCCGGAGTCTTCTGGCAGGTGCCATCACTGAATGAGTTTGTGGACCGGCACCGCAGATCCGCCTCGGAGAGCTCCGCAGAAGAAGCCGTCGATCTGGAGAACCTGTTCGAAGACGACGACGACGAATCGAACCTGTTCGACGCCGCGTATGACAACGTTGTCTTCCGAGACAGCGCCGACGATGGCAACCAGTCCGACACGATCGACGAAGGGTACGGTCCCGGAACAACGGAGTTCGAACTTATCTACCGTCAACTGGAACCGCGGCTGAAGTTTCTGCACACGCTGGGGTCGCTGTGGAGCACGACCGCCGTGGCTTTGTCGCGGAATCCCGATGTCAGCGTCAACGACGACGAGCGGCAACTGCACCTGCGCGAGTGGCTGAAGGCCATTCGGCGTTTCCTGAAGGATCTGTCAGAACTCGTTCGCGAAGTGCGCGATTACGAAATTGAGGTCTATTCATCTGACCTGGAAGCGAACATCGAGTACGACATTCAGATGCAGTCCCGGTTTCTGCTGATGCAGAATGCCATTTCCACAACCGTCGAATTTCTGATGGCCGAACGCATGCTGTGTGCGATTCTGAAAGACAGCGAAGAGTTGTCCGACAGCGGACGAGCGTTCGATCAGCGGCTGGTCATCATGCTGCGAGCCGTGCTCGGCAATGACACGGACACCGTTCAGAAGCACTTCAGGCAGTTTTGCAGCGCTCTTCGCAAACGACCGCTGTTGTACGTTCCGTTCGAACATGGCGGACAGCCGACGTCCATCCTGAAGGCTCGCACGCTGCAGGCCATTATTCGATTACTGCTGAGTCAGCTTCCGCGGCTGGGACTGCTGGAGGAGACGTTTCAACTGCTGCAGACAGCTTACCGCATGGAACGCAGCTCGCGTCCGCTGGGTCAGGCCGTCACCGAATTCGACCGGCTGTTCCGCATCGGGCTGGCCGGATCCGTCGATGCCATTCTGCACGCCGCCAGCCGCTGGAAGACGGACACGCAGAAGCAGCGAAAGAACGTGTATCGCCGAATCCAGCGACTGATGGACGCCTATCGTGAACTGTGGGGAACGCACAGCAGCTCCATGCGGCTGTCCGTTGTTGAAGAACTGCACGACGAAGACCGCGCGGCGGAGATCAGGAATTTCATCGAGACCTACGGCGAAGATCTGTTCCACACGCGAATGCTGACACTGGGAAATGCCAGAGCGATCGTTCACAGCGGCGCGGAGTCGCTGATCGAGGAACTTGAACAAAACGTCGCACGCTTCCAGCCCGTGAAACTGATCGATGACCTGGAAGCCGATCTGATCGATCGCGATGACGCGGCCGACATGATGGAATTCGTGTATGAGTCCGTCGTCGACAATTTCGACGTGTTTCTGGAGTACAACACCACCACTACGCACTCCGACTACGGAAATCGGCTGTACTGCCTTCTGGACTTTCTGCGGCTGGAATCTCTGTACGATCGATTCGACTGGAACAACGTCCCGTATCAGGTCGCGCACGAAACGATGGTTCGTTACGGTGCCGCGGAACTGGCGGCCGAAGTCGAAGCAGAACTTGCCGATTCCACTCGCGAACTGGCGGAGTCCCTGGTCGACGAATTGACCGAACTGGAAGCCGAATACGGCGTGCGTCTGCCGACTCTGCACGATCACATTTGCGAACGCATCATTGGCACACTGACGGTGAATCGAATGACCGCTCGCATCGGTCGCTGTTGCCCCGATCTGACGGATGTGTCCGCCGATGAAGCCGCGGAAAACTTCGCGACGCTTCGATCGGAAATCGCGGATTACATGGAAGACCGGCTGGGTTCCGGAATCGAACCGCCGGAATGGATGCAGCAGATCGCCCGCGAACTGGAACGTGTGCAGGACGAGAAATTCGGCCTGATCGCGGAATCGCTGCACGCCGGAGAATTCAAACGCATCACTCAGCGGGATCTCGACCAGCAGCTCGCGAATCTGCTGGACGAGGATGATTCGTCCGTGGGGTTCTAGGTTGCCACGGGCGTCAACCGCCAAGCAGCTTCCCAACCGGCACGGGCAGCAAGAACGCGTGGTTTTCGAAGATCGCGGCCCGGCCCACTTCACTGATCAGCGGCGTCGCGAACAACATGGCGGCGTAGATGGCCAGCAGCGGGATCATGACCAGCTTCGCGGTCCAGCGGATACCAAACCACGCATTGCCGGATTTGCGCTTTCCGGTGCCGTAGACCCATCCCATCAGAATGCGAGTGGGATATGTGAGCAGCACGAACAGCGGCGTCACCAGCCACATCGCGTCGTTGGCGGGCAGGCGGATCTTCGTGAAGTACAGCGGCAGAGCCAGAGCGTACAGCAGTGTTGTGGCGATCAGCCATCGCAGCGGAACGCGATTGATAACCTGACGCGCTGCGCGGACGTCAAAGATCGCCGAGAAACGACCGGTGACAGCCTGGTGAGCCTGCAGCAGCGGCAGCCAAGCGGCCACCGGAATCAGCAGGATTCCACCAATCAGCGTCGCCAGCAGCGCAGGCCCCGGATTCTGCTGAGGTGTCGTGGACGTGGCGAGCAGCGCGGTGGGAATGACCAGCCACAGGAATGCTCCCACAGCGCCGCGAACCGCCGTCTTGATGGTCTCCCACGGCTGGAAGATGTCCAGCAGCCGATTCGTCCAGACGTTCACGGACGCAGCGTAGTCGCCGTTTCGCAATCCTCGAACCAGTCGCTTCAGGTTTCGGATCGGCCGAAAGAAGCAGGAGAACGAACCTCCGTTGGCGATCGCGAGCAGAAGATGGAAGAACAGAATCGTCTGCAGAGTTCGCGTGATCGTCAGCAACCGGCCAGGGCTCAGCGGAGACCCATCAACAATGATTCCTCGCGCCGCGGACTGAACTGCAAGGATCTGAACCGGAATCAGGAAGATGGTGACGGCCAGCAGAATCATGCCGATTCGGGCGGACACAGCCAGCAGAGGAAATCCGGTTCGCAGCTGACCGGTGCGTCCCACGCGGGCTTCCGCTGTCAGCAGATAGCCCAGCGTCAGCAGGCTCAGGCCGGGAATCGCCGCGAGCACTGCCAGCAGTCCGACCAGAAAGACCAGCCCAACGATGACCTGAATCAGCCACACCAGGCTTCGCAGCGGTCGCCGGATGCCGGGAAATGGACCTGGCCCGATCGGCAGCCCCTCACGTTCACCGGAGGGAACCGCTTCTGTCGGCATGTGGCCGGGAACACCTGTGTCAGCAGTGTCCCGGATCTGTGATGGTTCTGCGTGCGCGGTGGACATCATCCGAACCATTCGGCAGGACGCGGACGGACTTGACTGAAGTTCCCCAATGGAAGCCTGCTGTGACGCGGCAAGATCTTATTGATTCGTCGGAAACCGGATAGAATTGGCCTGAAATTGCCAGGATATCGTCCGGCGAGCCGAAGTAGTCTTTGCGAGGCGACCTGGCAATCGCGCTGAAAGTGAGCAACCCGATGCGACTTCTTTCAATACTGGCCATGTTGGTTGTCACGGGCGTGTTGTATCTGATGGTCGTGCAGGCTGGCCACATCACCCCCGCGGCACAGGCTCCGGCACAGCTTGCTGAAGCAGACCGGATCGACCACTCCGTAGCGCGAATCAACGCCTGGTTTCGGCGGCACTGGGCGGACGAGGGCCTGCAGCCTGCGGAGCTCGCGGATGATCTGACCGTTTTTCGGCGGCTGTCTCTGGCGCTGCACGGGACCGTGCCGTCGCTGGAGGAAATCCGGACGTTCAGTGCTGATTCATCGAAGGATCGTGTCGAGCGGTGGCTGACGAAAATGCTCGAAGACAGCCGTTTCGGTGACTACTTCGCGGAGCGACTGGCTCGCACAATTGTCGGAACGCAGGGCGGCGCGTTTGTCGTTTACCGGCGAGACCGGCTGACAGACTGGCTGGGTGAGCAATTGCTCGCCGACCGTCCGTGGCCGGAGATCACTCGCGAACTGATTACGGCGGAAGGTCTCTGGACGGATCACCCGGCGTCGAATTTCATCACCTCGGCGCTGGTCGACGGTGAGGGGATCGATGAAAACAAGCTGGCCGGAAAAACGGTGCGAGCATTTCTCGGGCAGCGGATCGACTGTGCTCAATGCCACAATCACCCGTTTGATACCTGGCAACAGCAGGACTTTGAGGGCCTTGCGGCGTTTTTCGGCCAGGCTCGGGTCACGCCCGGCGGTGCGGTTGATCGCACTCGCGAAGACGAACAGCCCGTGGAATACGAAGTCATCGATCCAGGTTCAGAAGTCGGCCGGCTGGTCAAACCACGCGTTCCGTTCCATGACGATTGGCTGCCCACAACCGGAACCCGGCGCGAGCAGCTCGCCGGCTGGGTCGTCCATCCGGAAAATCGCAGGTTTGAACGTGCCATCGCAAACCGAATCTGGGGATTGATGTTCGGCCGGCCGTATCACGATCCGGTTGATGACCTGCCCCACCCGAAGGACGGCGAGGCCGATCCCGACCTGCTGGACATTCTCGGGGCCGAGTACCGAGCCAACGGTGAGAGCCTGCGTTTTCTGGTTCGGATGATCGGTGAATCGGATGCATTTCGCCTGCGATCCGATGCGGAAAACGTCGAGCAGGAAACGTACGACGCCATGTCCGATCACTGGGCCGTGTTTCCCGTCGTTCGGCTACGCCCCGAGCAGGTGATTGGTTCGATGTTCCAGGCGGCTCACGTCAGGACGATCGACCAGAATTCCAACCTGTTCGTGCGGTTCCGACGGTTGCTGAACGAGAACGATTTTCTGAAGGAATACGGAGATCTGGGTGAAGACGAGCTATTGCAGCAAACCGGCACAATTCCCCAGGCACTGCTGAGAATGAACGGAAAGTTTACACGGGAACTGACTCAAGCGGAGGCGTTTTCGGCAGCGGGGCAGATCGCTCAGTTTTCGCCCGATGACGAATCGCTGGTTACGAATTGCTTTCTGACATGCCTGACCCGGCTTCCGGCCGCTGATGAGCTGAGATACTTCGCCGGTCAGTTGGCGGAAGCTGCGAATCCGGACGGCGAAAACTCCGCGGATCATGCCGACGACCAGGCGGCTGCCTCCCGCGAAGAGACGATTCGTGACTTGTACTGGGTGCTTTTCAATTCACCGGAGTTTTCGTGGAATCACTAACCATGAGCGGTTCACCACATCAACACACTCGTCGCAGCGTCCTGCAATCAATGGCGGCGATGGGGCTCTCAGTGATGCTTCCCGGCATGAACGCGCGAGCCGCCGGTCTGCGCCGCAGTGAGCGTCCCAAGTCACTAATCACGCTGTGGATGTCGGGCGGCATGAGTCAGTTGGAATCCTGGGATCCTCACCCGCAGGCTCCCGGCGACGACCAGATCGCGCCGATCCGCACGACAGTCGACGGGCTGCAGATTTCGAATCTGCTTCCGCAAATGGCCGAACAGATGCACTTGACGACGCTGATCCGATCGTTGACATCACTGGAAGGCGATCACGAACGCGGGACGTTCTTCGTGAAAACGGGGTATCGGCTGGAACCTACGCTGCAGTATCCGGCTTTGGGAGCCATCGCTGCCCGCGAATTGCCCGATCACGGGGTTGAGATCCCCCAGCATGTGTCGCTGGGAGGCGAACAGTTCTGGCCGCTGGGCGGGTACCTTGGAAACGAATGGGATGCTTTCCGAGTCTTCGACCCGGGGCGACTGCAGGGAAATCTGCACTCCGGTGTTTCGGATTCACAGCAGCATCGCCGGCTGGAGGGTCTGAGTGTGCTGGGCCGCGCATTCGAACACGGCCGTCCGAAAGCGCTCGACAGGACGCTGCACAAGGACACCGTTGATCGCGCTTTGAAAATGATGTCGTCGGATCAGCTAGACGCGTTTCAAATCGACGACGAACCGGCCGCAGTCAGGCAAGCGTACGGCGACACACGCTTCGGCCGGGGTTGCCTCGTCGCGCGTCGTCTTGTGGAAACAGGTGTGCGGGCCATTGAAGTATGCCTCAACGGCTTTGACACTCACATTGACAACTACAAAGGCCAGAAGACCAATTGCGAAATCCTCGACCCGGCATTTGCGACGCTGCTGACGGAACTGCGTGAGCGAGACCTGCTGGCGTCGACGATCGTGCTCTGCATCAGCGAATTCGGCCGTACACCGCAGATCAATCCTGCGGGTGGTCGTGATCACTGGCCCAATTGGTTTTCCTGCGTCGTTGCCGGCGGAGGCTTTCGTGAAGGGCTGGTGCTGGGTCTGACGCCGGGAACCGTGCCCGCAGTCAGCGATATCAGGCCCGAGGATCCGATTACAATTCCGGAGCTTTACGCAACGATCCTGCATTCGATGGGAATCGACGGAAGCCTCGAATTCATCACACCGATCGGGAGGCCGATCCGGTATGCGTCGGCTGACCCTGTTGCGAGGCTGCTGACCGACGCCGCCGCGGCTGGAATTCGAACGTAGCGTGCGGGAACGCACGACCTGACAGGCCGTTGTGAGGCGTGGCTGTGGTTGTTCAGGTATGGCCCGAATTGCGACCGTGATGATGTCGGCCTATAGTTCCGGCCATGCAGGGACATGTGCCTCAACCGGAACGTCAGATCGTCATCAACGGAGTCGGCCTGATCGGTGGGTCAATTGCCGCAGCCGTCCGTCGGCGGTTCCCGGACACACGAATCGTGGGGATCGGCCGCTCCGAGACGCGACTGCAGGCGGCCGAAGATGCCGGATTGCTGGATGGGTGGTCGACGCGGCTGGACGCGTCTCACGTGCAGGACGGTGTTGTGATTATCTGCCTACCAGTCGACATGATTGTCGACGCAGTGCGGCAAACGGCGAGTCTTGCGTCGGGGCATGTGCTGATCACGGACGCCGGCAGCACCAAGGCCAGGATCTGTGATCGCGTGTCGCAGGATCCCGCTGCCGCGCGCCTGTTTGTGGGAGCCCATCCGATCGCCGGCAGCGACCGGGGAGGCTTTGAACATGCCCGGGAAGACCTCTTTGAAGGTCGCTCCTGCATCGTTACGGAGTCCTCCGCCGGCGCTGAAAGGGTTGAGCGAACTGAGCGATTCTGGAGGTCGCTCGGCTGCCGAGTAACCCGGATGACTGCACAGCAGCACGATCGAATCCTGGCGCGCACCAGCCACCTTCCTCACTTGTTAGCCAGTGTTGCCGCCGCCTGTGTCGCAGAGGATCAGTTGCCGTTTACCGGGTCCGGGTTTCGGGACACGACGCGCGTCGCAGCCGGTTCGCCGTCTTTATGGCAACAGATCCTGTGCTGCAATCGCGATGAAGTCCTGTCTTCAATTGGCGAGGCTGAATCTCAACTGAAGAAGCTTCGAGCGGCAATCCAGGACGGCGATTCCGACGTTCTGCAAAAGCTTCTGGACGACGCTGCGCGCCGCCGCAGTCAGCTTGACGAAGATTCCTGAGATTCATCGCGGATGCGGAATCTGTCGAATCCAAAGCGTTCCAGAGCTGTCGAAAGTCGCCGGTTGCGCTGCTGCGAACTTTCACCTCTTCCGATTCCCTCAACAATTGTCGCGGCCGCAATCGTCGCCACACGACAGACGGCCAGCGGAATTCGAAACGGAGCGAGGTCCGCGAACAGTTCATCCTCACTGCAGACCTCACCGTACTTTTCGCCGCAGTACGTAAGTTCCAGCCCGCGCAGGTCCGCACTCCACTGGTAGTCGAAGGGTCCGAATCGTCGTCCCCTGTTGCAGACCCAGAACGCGGTGCCGGACATCTGGATTTCGCTGGAAAACTTTGCCACAGTCGTGTCCTGCCTGCTCCGCCGCGCGATGGATCCGCGAAGCGCCGAAGATCGTATCAGCAAAGCTCAGGTTGTGGGAATCCGTTTCCTGAAGGCTGTCCACAACGGGCGGATTCCCGGCCCCGGACTTTCGAAAAGATTTCAGAGTTGTCGGCTGCCGTGAGGGGTTGACAAGCCCTTCGCGCTGTGGCTATCACTCGGCTGATCCGCCGATCTCAGAACTCGTTCAACTCAATAGAATTTTGCATACCTGACAGGGGCTGGAGTTATGTTGCTGGCATTTGCTTTGGAATCGTTCTTCCGATCAGATGCAGTCGTGGTGTCTCCCGGGGCAACGGTTCGACAGCGCCAATGCCTGTCGCCGGCTGTCCTGATGCAGGACGACGACGTTGATGCCGACGACTTCGACGACGACGAAGACGATCTGGATGACGACGAGGATCTGGATGATGAAGATCTCGACGATGACGATTTCGACGACGAAGACTTCGAGGACGAGGATGATGACGAAGACTTCGACGACGAAGATGACGACTTCGATGACGACGACGATCTGGACGAATTCGAAGAGGACGATGACGAGTTCTAACGATTCGCCTGCCTGCACAGTCTGACAATCTGATGCCGCCCGATCGTTTCTCTGGTAGACGTCTTTCCTCAGTTGAAGGACGTCTGTTTTCTTGCGCATTCCCGGCGGGTGGGCCGCGTGACGACCGGTGGTCGGCAGCTTCCGTCATCCGCGCAGCTCTGTGCCACTGCTTCCGCGGCCGGATTTCGAAGGTTCGTCGGGAAACTCTTTGCGGCATCGCTGTGGCTGTCGGGCCGCGATGCCGGCCTTCGGTCGTTGGGGACCATTGAATGAACGAAATTCGTCAGCAGGTACAGGAGGCGACAGACCGGGTCCGAACCGTCTGGTCGGGCAGGCCGGTCATTGGAATCGTACTCGGCACGGGACTCGGAGGACTGGCTGACCGAATCGACGCTGATATCCGGATCCCCTATTGCGAGATTCCGCATTTTCCGGACGCAACGGCACCCTCACATGCCGGTCACCTCGTATGCGGCTCGATGCACGGAGTGCCGCTCGTCGCGATGGAAGGCCGTTTTCACTACTACGAGGGCTACACGCTGCAACAGGTGACGTTTCCCGTGCGGCTGATGAAGGCACTGGGCGCGGAAATCCTGATCCTGACAAGTGCCGTGGGGGGCATGAACCCCGATTTTCGACTGTCCGATGTCGTCATCATCGAGGACCACATCAACCTGATGCCTGACAACCCGTTGCGCGGCGTCAATGATGATTCACTTGGTCCGCGGTTTCCCGATATGAGCGAGCCATACGATCACGAACTTATCAGCCTTGCGACTACGACCGCCGGGAACCTGGACATTGCCGTTCAAACAGGGACTCTCGTTGCCGTGCCGGGGCCAAACCTGGAAACGCGTGCCGAGTACCGAATGCTGCGGCTCATCGGAGCGGACGTTGTCGGAATGTCGACGGTTCCGGAAGTCATTGTCGCGAACCATGCGGGGCTGCGGGCGATCGCATTCTCAATCGTCACCGATATGTGCCTGCCGGAGCTGCTGGAGCCGGTGGCAATCGAGAAGATTCTGAAAGTTGCAGCCGAAGGCGGCGCCAGACTGGAACGACTCCTCAGTGAGTTGATCCGACGGCTGGGTTAGCAGCCCGTTGAAAGAATTGCCTGGAACTTTGGCGTCGGCACGCAAACTTGTTGAAATCGAGCCACCGAAAAGTTCCAGACGCCTGCTTCAATACAGCAACGTTTTTCAACAGACTGCCGGCCGGTTCATTGTCAGAAACCACCGCAAATCGTTTCCATCCGGGCCGTTGCTTTGAGCGAAGAGTTCCCGTGAACCAGCGTTTCCTGGTATGTCTGCAGTCGCGATTACGAGTCACAAAGACTGTCGGCGCCGGATGTCACAGTGGTGGGGAGATTTTCGCACTCTGTCTGGCCGTTGGAACAAGCCGGAATGATTCCAGCGAGTCATTCAGTCCGCGGCGACCCGGCCTCCGGCATCTGATTCTGCCGTGTGCCCCAGGAACACGCTGTGCGATGTTACACCGATCCGGTCGTCGCAGGCATTCCGTCGAGTCATGGTCCCGTCGAAACGGAGGCTGAAGAAACCAGGATACCGAAGTAGCGAACAGAAAAAGCCGAGGCAGTTCTCTGCCTCGGCTTTCAGTTTCCTGTTGCGGCGGTAGCAGGCCGCAGAGGAGGAGTACAATCTGTCAGACGCCGTTACGGTGACGCCGGAGTACGATCGTTGTTGTTGTCGGCGATCGCCGCAGCGATACCTGCAGCCGCTCCGATTCCGAGCAATGCGCCCAAGCCACCGCCGCCCCCAAATCCACCGCCACCGCCGGCAAATCCGCCACCGCCACCGGGAAATCCACCGCCGGGGAAGCCTCCGCCAACAAACGGAGCAGGACCGGTCGGAAATGGTCCACCGGGTCCACCAGGGCCTCCTGGAACCCCGGCACCCCCGTCTCCGCCATTCCCGGAGCCAACACCGATGCCAGCTCCTGCGGCACCGCCCTGTCCTTTGATGATGGCAGTTGAGGCACCTGCTGCGGCGATCTTCGTACTGGTCGGAATAAACTCACTGCTTCGCTCTAAATCGGCAAAGTTTCCGACAACATCGATGCCGGACGCGGCAATCCCGTCAGTCCCGGCAGCAACCATTGCATAGATGCCTGGCAACACATTGGGGATCGTGAATGACCCGTCACGATTTACGCGAGCGGAGCTACCTTCCACACCTTCACTGACCAAATGGACGCGAAGATCATTCACGGGAACAATCTGCAGCGAGACCGGGTCAATCAGGCGGACAACGCCGTCCAGTGATCCATTCGCATTCAGTTGAACCTGCTCATGAGCGTACGCGGTAGGCTGATCACTCGTAGCCAGCACCGGCTGAGAAACGGGAATCGCTGCCGTCTCATCAGACTGTTCATTGCTGGCACTCATGACTCCCAATGCTCGTCCCACAATCGCTTTCACAGCCGGTACGTCGACTGCAGGGACAAGCGTGGAGTTCAACTGGATGTCCTGAGAATTCAGGTCGAGCGACACCGGGATCAGCGGATCATTGGATTCGCGTTCGGCAAGAGCGTTGCCGGAAATGACGACGCCGTAAGTCAGCAGTCCCTGACTGCTGTTGGCCGTCAGGGTGTAGGCTCCGGTTCCAACTTCTCCCAGTGCGAACACACCTTCAGCGTCGGTGCTGGCCGTCACCATTCCTGTGCCATTTCCGGGTGCGATCGACACCGACACGCCACTGGCCGGCGACAAAACGCCACCATCCGAAATTGTTGAAATCCGGCCGGAAAGGCGTGCTGCCAGAGAAATCCCTGACAGATCCGTCGCGACTTCGGTTTCTTCCACCACTGTGGCAGACGCCGCTTCATTCTCGGCTGCAGCGCTCAGCGTGACATACATCGAGCCGACCGTCGTGGCACATGCCAGCGTCAGTGCGGCAAACCCCGGTACGAACTTCATGGTTTTCATTTTGCTACCTTCTGATTGACTTGCTGGGAGACCCGGCGAACCGGAAAACCATCTCATGGACCTGAATCCTGCCAAGGAGTGACTTTCCGCATCTGGTGGATTATTCTGCATCGACACAGGGCAATGCAAACGGAATCGGCAGAAATCGGCAAATCCGAAAAAATTACCGGTTCCCCCCATTCATCCGCATCATCCATTCGTTCCTCCGTTTTCGGGCCTCACCAGTTACTCGACGTCCATGCGAATCACTACCTGGAATGTCAACGGATTGCGGGCGGCGATTCGCAAAGGCTTTGCTGAACACATCGCGGAAATTCAGCCTGACGTGTTGCTGCTTCAGGAAGTCCGTGCGCTTCCGGAACAGCTTCCGGAACAGTGGCAACAACCCCACGGATGGCACGTTGCATGGCATCCCGCCGACCGCAGGGGTTACTCGGGAACGGCGATTTGGTCTCGGTTTCCGATCAACGATCTTCGATACGGTCACCAGAATGCCGGCCGGGAATCGGACATCGAGGGCCGACTGATTACCGTTTCGATCAACGGACTAAGCGTTTCCTGTGTGTACCTGCCGTCCGGTTCATCCGGTGAGCACCGTCAGGCGGTGAAGGAGCAGTGGATGAGGAAGTTTCGTCGCTGGGCTGGCTGTCAAGGCCGGAGCGGCCCGACGATTTTCGGCGGCGACCTCAATATCGCTCACACCGAACAGGACATTTTCTATGCCCGGGCGAACGAAAAGACGTCCGGGTTCCTGCCCCACGAACGGCGCTGGTTCAGCCGCCTTTTGGATTCCGGCTGGCACGACCTTGCCCGCGAACATTTCGGCGAGATGCAGGGGCCGTACTCCTGGTGGTCCAACCGCGGACGAGCACGCGAACTGGATCGCGGCTGGCGAATTGACTACCTGCTGGCCAACGCAGACGCACGTTCGCTGCTTCGGTCCGCCACAATTCACCGCGAAGCCGGTCAGACCGTTAGTGATCACGCTCCCGTATCCGTCGACCTGCACTGGCCGTAGTACGACGTGCCAATCGTGCGCTTCCGGGACCTCAGAAGTCCCCGACGGCTTCCCCGTCATTCGGGTCGGCAAGTCTTCTCAACACGTCCTGGGCCACGTCAGGTCCAATGACCCGGACCGAGCCGTCAGCCATCAGCATCATGGCTCCCCCACCAGGGATGACTCCTCCGAACTGGTTGGGCGAAGATCCGATTCCCGCCGCCGGGTCTCTGAGGTTGGCAGGGTCTCCCCAGGCCATGAAGCCGGAAGATACCTCGCCTGCCATGAGCGTATTTGACGTGCCATCCTTCAGGTATCGAATCGGAGTGCCCGTGTTCTTCCGAAGCAACTGCGAATTCGCTGCGTAATGGGCAGCTCCCAGTCCGTTGACATGCGTCGTTTCCGGATCGTCAGCCGCGAGTTTGGGATGCAGGTACGCGGGGACTTCGACTTCGAACCACTCGTAATTGTCCTCCGACGTCCACGGCTGGTCCTGGTTGATCCGGCTGTAAAGCCCGGCCTGATCGACGTAAGGCAGCAGGCTGGTCATCCAACTGCTGTACGGTTCGTCGTCAGCCGTGTAAATCCCGCCCGGCGGAAACACGTCGTACACGTCGTGGTAGTTGTGCAGCGCCAGACCGATCATCTTCAGGTTGTTTTTCGACTGCACGGTGCGGGCCGCACTCCTTGCCTGCTGGATGGCGGGCAGCATCAGGGCCGCACCGACGATCGCCAGTACCACGAAAGCCGCGAACACGATTCCGAGAATCAGAAACACCAGGGCCGGTGTGCTCATCTGGCCGCGTCGACCGCCGAATCCGTCTGTTATGGCTCGTTGAAATTCACGCATATCGCACCCTTTCCTTTGTGGCGGGTTATCCGACGTTCAGAAATCGGACAAGCACACGGTCGACGAATCGCACCGCAGCTTCCTTCAGGCTGGCCGGCGCTTCTTCGGGAGCGTCGAACTTCTGCTGGTCCTGATGTCGGGCACGAGCTTCATTGATGCCGCGGAACTCGCCGCGGTCCAGCCAGATACCATGACATTCGTCGCAAAGGTCGACTTCGATCTGCGTTTCCGGGTAGGCGATCTTCGACAGCGGCACACCGCAACGAGGACAGATGCGGCTGGTCTTCTGGACATTTCGCGGCACTTCGAGTTCCGCGACCGCGCACGACAGGACAGCGTTCAGTTCAGAGGCGTCAAACCAGCCTCCGCGGCAGCTTGGGCATACATCGATTTTCGTCTTCTGGTCACTGAGCATCTTCTCTTCGAGGAACGACGTTCGGCACTTCGGGCAGTGAGGCTGGTGAGTTACAGACACGGCGGAGTGCTCCTGTGGTGAAAAGTCATCCTAGTCTGACCGACATTGAACCCGATTCCCTACGGCCTTCCAATCCGCAAGGTCATGTTTTCCGCCGGATTCCACTTCTGCCAGGCGACGGCAATTCGATTGACGCGACGTTTGCTCTACAATCCGCCGCCTTCCGGCCTGGTCACTTTTCTTTCTGCGGCACCGGCTGCATTCAACTTCACATTGTCTCACATCAGATGTTCCAACCCGTTTCTGACAGTCAGTTCATTCCCGGCGAACACTCCGTTCTGAAATTCTGGAAGCTGCACGACACGTTTCGTCAATTGCGGCTGAAAAATCGCGGAAAGAAGCGCTGGAGCTTTCTCGACGGCCCGATCACTGCCAACAACCCGATGGGAGTCCACCATGCGTGGGGCCGCACGTACAAGGACACGTACCAGCGGTTCTTCGCGATGACCGGTCACGACCAGCGATTCCAGAACGGCTTCGACTGTCAGGGCCTGTGGGTCGAAGTCGAAGTCGAAAAGGAACTCGGTCTGGGAACGAAAAGCGCCGTCGCCGATTTCGGCATCGATAGGTTCGTCAACGAATGCAAACGGCGAGTCCTGCGATTTGCGGCTCGGCAGACCGAACAATCGCAGCGGCTGGGCTACTGGATGGACTGGGACGATCCCGATCAGTTGCGAATGCTGGCGGAAAAGCTGGGCACCGATGAAAACGTCCCGTTCACGGCTCCCAGTGGCAAGGCAGAAACGGCGAAGGCTCACCAGATCGTCGAACGGCTCGGCTGCCCGGAATGGGGCGGCAGCTACTTCACGTTCAGTACGGAAAACAACGAAACGATCTGGACGTTTCTGAAGAAGTGTTTCGAACGAGGCAAAATCTACCAGGGCCACGACGTGATGCCGTGGTCAGGCCGAGGCGGCAGCGCGTATTCGCAGATGGAAATCGCCGAAGGCCGCAAGCTGACGACTCACAAGAGCGTGTTCGTCAGGTTTCCGATGCTTTCAAAAGATCCGTCTGATCCGTCCAATCCGTCGGACTCGACCGATCAGGAATACCTGCTGGTCTGGACCACGACGCCGTGGACGCTGACCAGCAACGTGGCAGCCGCCGTCAACCCGGACCTGGAATACGTGAAGATCCGGGCGAACAGGGACGCGCGATCTACTACTTCGCGAAGGACAATCTGCACTTCCAGCGACTGGCCAGTGAATTCAAAGACGGCTTCGGCCGCCCGGAATGGAAATGGCCGGACGGTGTCGGCAAGCTGAAAACGATCGCTCAGATCTTCAAGGAACAAGGCGGGCTTGAGGAAATCGGTGGCGGTTCGGCGAGAGGTCTCCTGAACTCGTCGGCCTCCGGTATGCAGGTCCGTTCGATGACCTGCCGAGCGCGAAGATCAGGTTGGCGGCCACCCAATCGACGATTTGAACACGGCGACCGGAGCCGCATGGCACAAAGTCATCGACGGCGGCCGTGATTCTCGCGGCAACGCGAACGTCGTCGCGGGGGAAGGTACCGGAATCGTTCACATGGCTCCGGGCTGCGGCGACATCGACCATAGAATTGGCACGTCGCTCGGCATGCCGATCATTGCTCCGCTCAAGGACGACGGAACGTTCGACGAAGGCTTCGGAGACTTCACCGGCCGCGAAGCCATCGATCCGGAAACAGCGGAGCTGGTCTTCCAGAAGCTGCGAGAAGAACCTGCTCGTCGCGGTCGAAACCTATCCGCACATCTATCCGCACTGCTGGAGAACCGGCGACGAACTGGTGTTTCGGCTCGTCGATGAATGGTTCATCAACATGGACTGGCGGGAAGAAATCAAAGACGTCACTCGGCAGATTCGCTGGCTGCCGGACAGCATCGACGGACAGAATCGCGAAGTCGAATGGCTGTCCAACATGGGCGACTGGATGATTTCGAAGAAACGCTTCTGGGGACTCGCCCTGCCGATCTGGGTCGATGACGAAACCGGCGACTTCGAAGTGATCGGGTCGCTGGGGGAACTGCGCGACCGAGCCGTCGAAGGATGGGACGACTTCCGAAGGCAACACGCCTCACAGGCCGTGGATCGACAACGTCAGGATCCGCAACCCAAAAACCGGCAACCTGATGACTCGCATCGAGGACGTCGGCAACCCGTGGCTGGACGCGGGCATCACTCCGTTCAGCACGATGCACTACAACCACGATCACGATGAATGGCAGAAATGGTACCCGGCTGATCTGGTGACGGAATGCTTCCCGGCCAGTTCCGCAACTGGTTCTACAGCATGTTGGCGCTGTCAACGATGATGGCTACGACGAGACTGATGATCCAAAGCAAAGCGGCCGTTTAAGACTCTGCTGGGTCATCGACTCGTGCAGAACGAAGAAGGCCAGCCGATGCACAAGTCGGACGGCACAGCCATCTGGTTCGAAGAAGCGGCGGAGCAACTCGGCGTCGATACCATGCGCTGGATGTACCTGCAGCAGAATCCGGCCGCTGACCTGCGGTTCGGCACGCGTCATCCGCACGAACCCGTGACATTGCAAACGGCAGACGGACCGATCGAAAAGACGAAGGAAGGCGTCCCCACTGCGAAAGTCACCAGCAGTCCGGCCGATGAGACTCGGCGGCGAATCCTGATTCCATTGTGGAACTGTTATAAGTTCTTCGTCGACTACGCAATCGCCGACGGGTTTGTGCCCAGCGACGAACTGCGTGCTCGAGTAGCCGGAACGTGTGCCAGTGCATCGTCCGGGGGCCAGAATACAATCACTGGCAAAGCCAGTGGCACACTTTCCGTTTCAGATCGTCCGGAAATTGACCGCTGGATTCTGTCCAACCTGCAGTCGCTGATTGAAGTCGCTCATCGGGAATTTCCCGAATACAACGTCGCTGCGTTTTGCAGCGCGGCGGCGGGTTTCGTCGATGACCTGAGCAACTGGTACATCCGCCGCAACCGCCGCCGCTTCTGGCGCAGTAAAGACGCCAGCGACGCCGATAAAATGGCGGCCTACGAAACGCTGTACGAAGTGCTGGTCGTGCTTTCGCGGCTGCTGGCACCGTGTATCCCGTTTCTGACAGAACGCATGTACCAGAATCTGGTGCTGGGGACTCAGCCGGGTGAAACATCAGACCGATCGGGTGAGACGCTGCCCGAAAGTGTTCACTTGTGCGATTACCCGACAGCCGATTCAGCACTGCTGGACGCAGCCTTGAACCAGCGCATGGCGGCCGCTCAGCGTGTGGTAAAGCTGGGGCACAAGCTGCGGGAAGAATCCGACCTGCGAGTTCGTCAGCCGCTGGCGGAACTGCAGTTCGCCGCGGCCGATGCCGAAACAGCCGATGCGATTGCTCATCTGGCAGACGTTATCGCCGAAGAATTGAACATCAAACAGATCACGCGACAGGAAAATCTCGACGACAAAGTCCGCTACAGTTACAAGCCGAACCTCAAGACGCTCGGCCCGAAGTATGGCAAGTTGCTGGGAATTCTTCGCACGAAACTGCCGGAACTCGGCGACGAAGTTCTCAGCCCGCTGCGTCGCGGCGATAGCGTTTCGGTCGAGATCGAAGGCAACGCAGTCGACCTTTCGCCCGACGACGTTCTTGTCAGCACCGAACAGGCGGCCGACTGGGTTTCGTCCGATGAAAGCGGCATCCAAATCGCCGTCAGCACTGTGCTCACCGACGACCTGATCCGCGAAGGCATGTCCCGAGACTTCGTCCGCCACGTCCAGCAGCTTCGCAAGGACGCCAACCTGCACATCCAGGACCGCATCCGCGTCGAATTCCATTCCGAAGAGAACATGCTTCAGGCCATGGTCGCCGAATGGAGCGACTACATTCGAGGCGAAACTCTGGCCGACGACATCACGCTTGTTGATGCACCGCCGGACGACGCGAAATCCGTGTCGGTCGGCGATTCGCGATGTACGATCTGGATCATCAGATATACTTGACGAATTAGGTGCGTGGCGCGATGACGATCGAAGAGTGCCGCTAAAGCTGTTACGTTCAGAGACCGCACGCTGTGTATTCCAGCATCAACATTTCCGGTTACCGTTCTCTCAGTCGGCTGACGATTGAGCCTCTCGGAAGAATCAATCTTCTGGTTGGCGAGAACAACAGTGGCAAGACCTCCATTCTGGAGGCGATACATCTGCTTGCAGATGGCGCGCGCGGTTCACTTTTGGACGTCGCCCTTCGTCGCGGCGAGTGTTTAGTTGCAGAAGATAACGGCAACGGTCGCCCATACTTGCAGGACATTCGCCAGGTATTCAGCGGTCGCGAACGCTGACGGCCAAAGACTGCAGATCACCGGCACCGAAGCCAGCGGAATCGAAAGCCGGGTTTCATTGGATGTCGTGACTGTCGAAAACAGCCCCGTGGTCGCTGTCGACGGCTCGCAGACTTCCGTCCCGGTAAGTCCGCCATTTGAAGGTCGACTGGGGATAAGCATCCAATCGCGGGGTAGAGCTGACTCAGGCCTGCCTGCAGGGCCGCTCTATCCTGGCCAGGAGGGCCTCGTCGCCATGAGACTTGGCCGGACTCAGTTGGGATCCAGAAATCACCCGTCTGTGCCGCGATTCGTGGCGACTTCCGGTCTGTCGCCGAAGGGTGTTGCATTTGGACTGGATCAGTTCAAGCTCCGTGCGGAAGAGAAATTGATTCTGGATGCCATCCGGATCGTTGAACCCCGAATCAAAGCCATTGCAACCGTTGGGGAAGCATCGCGTCATGTCGGTGAAGGCAGCCGCGGAATTATTGTAGGTCTGGAGGATGCCGATGAGCCGGTTCCCATTGGCAGCTTGGGGGACGGTGTTTGGCGACTTCTTGGACTCGCACTTCATTTTCTCGCGAGAGGCCAGTTCTTTAGTCGATGAGATTGATACGGGATTGCATCACACAGTGCTGGATAGATGGCGACTCATATGCAGCGAGTCGCAGAAGTTGAACGTTCAGGTCTTCGCCACAACTCACAGCGACTGCCGAGAGCCTCGCGACATCGCACACCATGGCGTATTCGAAAACAGCGAAGTGATGATTCACGCATTGAAGGCGGATCATTCGGTGCCGTATCCCGAAGCTGATCGTTGCCGCCGCTGAAGCCGGAATAGAGGTTCGGTGACGTGACCAGAGCCGATAATCCTCGCAAATTGTTCGTTGAGGCGACTGAACCGAACGATCCCGGAGTTGATCGAGGCCAATGGCTTTCAGTGGGAACAGACGGGCCGCACGGGAGTTCGTGAATTTCTCGGCGATTGAAGACAGGGCGGCAAAGAGAATCTGCTCGACAGAAAGAAGCTGGCGATTCGTTTCAAAGATCCGACGACGAAGTACTTCGGCATCATCCCGACGCTGATCACAACGCCGCGAACAAGTGGGAAAAGCCCGCCCCATTTGTTCGGACTTCTTCAGTCGACTTTCCCACAACCGCCTGATCGCTGTCAACGATCGCGGTCAGCGTCTCGGCAGTCTGATCATGCCGACAATCAGTCACACGGAATGCTGGAGACCTTCTGACATTCCTGGTGCCTGATCACGAAACGAACCCGCTTCGAAAATTCGCTTCAGAAGCGTGTCACGGCGACGGAACACGGTGCGAACTTCAAGCGCCCATCGCGACAAAGCCGAAATCCACACGTGGTCGCATGGCAGGATGAACCTCGACAGCAGTTGCACGCGGCCGTTCAGCCGAGAATTCTCAACCCGAATTCCGAATATGCAGCACCGTTCGTGCATTGGTTTCGAGAGCTGTATGAATTAGGCACGACTCATGGACCTGGTTGAAGAAATGAAGCAACTCGCTCAGCGTTGAATCACGCCGGAGTTGAGTATGCTTTGTGCGGTGGCCTGGCGATGGCGATGCACGGCGTCCACGAGCAACTCAGGACATTGATTTCCTGATTCCCGAGTCTGAACGCGAACAAGTGCTGAAGATCGCCGAAACAAAAGGGTTCTGATTCCCAGCGGGCTAATGCCGTTCAAGGCGAAAACTCCGATGGCGATGGATATCTGGCGGGCATCCAAAGCCATCGAAACTCAATGATTTCTCTCGACTTGATTATTGTCTCGCCCGGACTTCAGATGTCTGGGATAGTCGCATTCGTGTGACGCTGGAGGACATGGAGTGCAGCGTCGTTTCTCGCGAGGGACTGATCGCCATGAAGAGAATCGCCGGACGATACCGTGATCTTGCCGACATCGAGAAGCTGACAGATGGAACCGAATCTGCAAATAGTATTGCGTCGACATGTTCCGGAAGCCATTTCCGCCCGGCTGGAGATGGTGACTCAGAACAGACTGTGTCGCTTTCAGCACGCGAAGGCGGTTCTGCCGCCGAGTACCTCGAATAAGCGCGCTGATCGCGAGCAACGACTCTGCCGGACACTGAAAGCCATGTCTTCACCCGTCATCGCGTACACGTTCTGATCCTGATTGCCGCGGCTCAGGCAACTTACACTTTGAAAGCTGACGAGCCAGGTCGCAACCTTCCAATGGCGGGCCAGTGAGCCCCTGCTGACGGCTCGGGCCGTGGACGGGTGGCCGTGGCATGCGGTGAAGGATCCTTCCATCGTTAAGCACGATGGCACGTGGCATTTGTTTGTCACCGTGCGAGGTTCCGATCGCAGCCATGCAATCGTCTACATGTCCTTCGCTGATTGGAACGACGCGGAAGCCGCCGAGCGTCACGTCCTGCCAATGCATGACGGTTACTTCTGCGCGCCGCAGGTGTTCTGGTTTGAGCCTCACCGGAAGTGGTATTTGATCTGCCAGGCATCGAACGAAGCGTGGGGTGAGCGACCTTACCGTCCGGCGTTTTCGACGACGGAAACGATCGGCGATCCGAAGTCCTGGTCAAAGCTGCAGCCGATGCTCAATCTCGATGCAACCGGGCCGAAGTCGGGGCTCGATTTCTGGGTGATCTGCGATGACAGCTTGGCTCACCTGTTCTACACGACGCTAGACGGGAATATGTGGCGACGGGAAACTCCGCTGGACCAGTTCCGTTTGGCTGGTCAGAACCCCAACTTGCGATTAACGGAGACATCTTCGAAGCGTCTCACACCTACCGCCTGAAGGGACTCGATCAGTACCTGACGATTGTTGAATGCGAACATGGCCACGGTTTCCGTTACTTCAAGGCGTACGTCGCGGACCGACTGGATGGTGACTGGCAGCCTCTGGCCGCGACGAAAGAGAACGCGTTCGCGTCGCTGAAGAATGTGACTCAGCCCGGTGACGGCTGGACGGCCGCGATCAGCCACGGCGAACTGATTCGAACCGGTGCCGATCAGCGTCTGGAAGTTGATCCGTCGAATCTGCAGTTTCTGTTTCAGGGAGTGAGTGCTCGGGACCGCGAAGGAAAACAGTACGGCGAAATTCCCTGGCAACTGGGGTTGCTCAATGCCGTCCCAGCGGATTCGCCGTGAGACAGCGACGCCGCTCGTTCACACTGTCGTCGCAGACCAGGCCGTTTGAAGCTGACTGCCTGGTGCCTGGCCAGCACTGAATCGATGACTTGTGTGTCGCTGGATTTGCCCGTGGTTTTCGCAGCGTGGACGCACTGGCACAGCCAGTGCCACACGTCAGGGCACTTTGCCCAGGGCACGGATCCGCGACAGCGGGTCAAGCGCGTACGAATTCGTGGCGTTGTGGTCTCACTGTCGCGGTGGCGACAACCGCGCCGGCGACTGCTCCCAGCAGATGTCCGTCCCACGAGATTCCGGGTCCGACCGTCGGCAGCACGCCGGCCAGCAACGTGCCGCCGTAGAGAAAACCGACGATGACCGCGACTGCCAGCGGGACGAAGCGGCGTTCGCGGAAACCGGCGACGAGCAGAAACGCGATCAGCCCGTAAATCAGACCGCTGGCTCCGACGTGAACGCGATCGCCGCGGCCAAACAGCCACAGCAGCGCGCCGCCGAGCAGCACAATCCCGATAACAACCGCTGCTGAATTCGCGCGCGAACCGGCCAGCAGACACAGCAGCACGATCAGCGGAATCGTGTTGCTCAGCAAGTGCCCCCAGCCAGCGTGCAGGAACGGCATCGCAACGACGCCGGGCAATCCGGAGACCGTGCGCGGCAAGATGCCAAACCGGTTCAGGTCACCGGGGATGACAAAGTCTGCCAGGAACACGGCCCACACGGTTCCGACAAAGACCAGAACGCCGCGCAGTTCGTCGCGAACGGCATGCTTCATTCGTCGTCGCCCGCATCGTCATCGTCATCGTCATCGTCATCGTCGTCGTCGTCGTCGTCGTCGTCGTCGTCGTCAGCCGCTTCCGGCTTTGGTGGAGCGTATGGCTTGATGTTGAACGGGGCGCTCACGCGTTTGCCGACGGCTGGTCTCAGATCTCGAACCCAGATGTTTCGGAACCTGACCGGGTCGCCGTGGAACTGCAGTGAGATCGGTCCGGTTTCGGGAATTGCCGAGTAATGCGGCGCCTGGATGTAGCTTGTCGGGCCCATGATTTCGAAGTGGTTCAGCACCAGGACTCCGTTGTGCAGAACGGTCACGAACGCCGGAGTCTGCAGGTCGCCGTTGGTTCGGAACTTCGGAGCCGTAAAGAAAATGTCGTAGTTGTTCCATTCGCCGGGCTTACGCATGGCGTTTGCCATCGGCGGCGTCTGCTTATAGATCGAGGCGGCCTGGCCGTCGAAGTAGGTTTCGTTTTCGTACGAATCCAGCACCTGCACTTCGAACAGTCCCATCAGGAAGACACCGCTGTTGCCTCGACCCTGGCCGGAGCCGCGGATTTCGGTGGGGGCCGCCCATTCGACGTGCAGCTGGATGTCGCCGAAGGTCTGTTTCGTGCGGATTTCGCCTTCGCGCGGAATTGCGACGCCATCTTCGACCAGCCACTTTTCACCGCCTTCCCACGCGGACAGGTCAGAGCCGTCGAACAGCACCGTCGCGTCGGACGGGGGCAGGTTATCGCTGGTTCCGGGTGTCACGACGGGAGGTTCCTGCCATTCGACACCGCTTTTCCATTCCTGAGCCGACACGATTCCGGCAGTCAGAAGTCCGGCACACAAACCTTGCACAAGCAATTTCACGAGTATTCTCCTGGGAGGATTCGACGGATGAATCGCTTTCGCGAGCGGATTCATATATTTGTAACGCGGGCCGCAAGATGCAATTCGACAGTACTTCAGAACCGGAGAATCGCGTGATGCCGCGACTGTTGCCAATCCGACATTTCCGCTCGCATTTCGTGTTGGCGACGCTGCTGTTCGCTGTCGCGGCGCGGATGAACGCTCAGACGTCCAGCGTACCGGCTTCAGGTGCCGCCGCCGAGACCACAGCCGAAAATGCGGCTGCGTTTGAGCTGATGAAGTCGTTTCAGCACGGTGTCAACTTCGGCAACTTTCTGGAAGTGCCTCCCGATCAGAACTGGGGGGATAATTCGACGAACGATGTCGACTATCGCCTTGTCGCGGAACAGGGCTTCGACCACGTTCGCCTTCCGACCGCGTGGCAGCATTACACCGGACCGGCTCCGGAATTCACGATCAAGCCGGCGTTTTTCAAGCGCGTGGAGGAGCAGGTGAGCCTTGCCGAAAAGCACGGTCTGGCGATCGTCATCAACGTTCATCACTTCGACGAGTTCATCTCAAACCCGGCGAGTCAGCGGGAGAAGCTGATGAAGATCTGGGAACAGCTCGCCACGCGGTTTCGAGACCGTCCGCTGACGGTTGCCTTCGAGATTCTGAACGAACCACATTCCACCGCCGGCGCCGCCGTGATGAACGATGTTCTGGCGGAGGCTGTCAAACGAATCCGCCGGATTGATGCGCGGCACCTGATCATCGTCGGGCCCGACGAATGGAACGGCGTGCGGGGGTTGAAGAATCTGGTTGTGCCGGACGATGACCGAACTGCGGTGACCGTCCATTGTTACGATCCGTTTCTGTTTACTCATCAGGGAGCCACCTGGACGGACGGCATGGCCGACATTCGTGACGTCGCATATCCGGAACCCGGAAAACGCAGGGTCCGTGCTCCGGACAATGTGCCGGACTGGATTCGGCGGCAGGTAGAGTCCTACAACCGCAGCGTGGAAACTCAGACGGCCGGCGTTCCCGCGTTTCAGCCGTCGCTGGAGGAAGCTGCCGCGTGGGGACGCGAGCATCGTCGTCCGATCTACGTGGGTGAATTCGGTGCCATCGCGACGGCTCGTGCCGAAGACCGCGCGGCGTTTTACCGGGATTTCCGTCTGACCGCCGAAAAACTGGGGCTGGGATGGAGCATGTGGGACTGGAAGGCCGGATTCCACTACTGGGACAAACAAGCGAACGCGCCCGCGCCGGGGATGAAGGCGGCCCTTTTCGGAGACTCCGGGAAGTGACTCACGAAACGGATGTCGTCAGAACAGCCGCTTCAGCCGATCCATCAATCTCCAGAATGCGTAGCCCGGCCGCCGTCGAAAGTGCAGCCAGCGCACTCTGGCGGTTTCCGACTCATCAAACACCACGGTGGCTTTTTCGGCTCCGGCACTCCAAACGCACAGCGTGTAATTGCGAGCAGTCTCGTCAGTCGGTGCCAGAGGATGGGATGCATCGATGAAGTTGCTTCCAAACGGGAAACCGGTCTGCGTACCTGTCCATTCCGGAACGCCCAGCACGGCCTGGACCTGTTCGCGAGTTGATCCCGGCTGAAGTGTCGAGACGTTTTCGATAAATGCCTGTTCGGCTTCGTGCCGCTGATGAAAAACGGCGAACGTGACGGCGATGCCGACCACCACGATCGCCAGAACCGACGCAAGTCCGCGGCGCTGGTTTTTCCGGACGGCTGTGCCACCGGAGTTCGTCGTTACAGCGGGCGGCGCATCTCCAAGCTGCTGCATGGTGAACCGATTGCTTAGACCTGCGGCAGATGAGAATACACCCTCCCGTTTTGACGGGAGGGTCGAATTTTGATCGCAGTTCAGGCGATCAAACGAGGGGAGGGTGGCCGCGCATCGGGAGCTCCCCGTGCGTCCCCTCCCCGCGATCGAACGCCTGAACGGCATTCGACCGGCGACCCTCCCGTTGAAACGGGAGGGTGAAGCAATTACGGCTCTGCATTGGTAAATTCTCATCTGCCGATCGCTTTAACACATTCCTGTATTCTGCATGTCGCCATGTGTGAGGTATCGCAATGCGTTGGATGGCGCGAACCGGCGAGGTCGTTCGCATCCTGCTTCGGATCACTCGACGCGGTTTGTCAAGACGGTGGGTGTCTGATTCAGTGGCAGAATAATCCGCGGTGAATGGATATTAAACGGAAAGCATCGTGATGGACTCAGTTCAGCGGATCCTGATTTCAGACATCGTGATTCCGGATCGGCCGACCGACGGGCACAAGGGAACGTTCGGCAAGGTGCTGGTGATCGCCGGTTCGATCGGAATGAGCGGTGCGGCATGTCTGGCGGCGACGGCAGCACTTCGCGGCGGCGCGGGACTGGTGTATGCCGCGGTGCCGGAGTCGATACAGTCGCTTGTCGCGGGATTCGAACCGAGCTACCTGACGATTGGTCTGCCCTGCTCTTCCGGCGGCCTGCTGAGCGCGGTGCCTCCCGGCCAGGTGACGTCGATTGTTGAAGGCCGGGATGCCGTCGCCATCGGTCCTGGCCTGGGCAGATCTCATCATGCCGCCAATATCGTGTTGTCCGTGATGAACGATGCTCCGTGCCCGGTCGTGGTCGACGCGGATGCACTCAACCTTGCGGCGGAACACGGAGTCTGGTCCGGCCAGAATGATCCGACTCCGGCATCGGACCTGCCGGCGCGCGTGTTGACACCGCATCCGGGAGAGTTTTCTCGCATGTCGGGGCTTTCGATTTCCGAAGTGAACGCGGATCGCGAAGGTGCCGCCGTGGAGTTTGCTCGCCGGGCAAACGCGATCGTCGTACTCAAAGGGGCCGGGACAGTCGTCACGGACGGACAGCGGGTGTATATCAATTCGACGGGAAACGAAGGCATGGGGACCGGCGGTTGCGGGGACGTGCTGACCGGGTTGCTGGCGGCTCAGTTGGGACAGGGAATACCCGCGTTTGCTGCGGCCTGTCTGGCGGTTTACATCCACGGGTTTGCGGCGGACCTTGCCGCTGTCGAACTGTCGCGGCGAGGTCTGATCGCTTCCGACGTGCTAAAGTATCTCGGTTCCGCGTGGTTGCAGTTCGAGCGATCGCTGCCGGACTGATGTCACGGTATACTTTCCCGGCATCGACATGCGGTGAAGTCCAATTCGTTGACACCCGCAGTGTCGCGGCGATAGCATCGTCCCGGAGACTCTCGGCGGCTCACCCGTCATTATGGAAACTGTTGCCTCCGTAGAAGTTACGGAGTTTGTTGATCCCCCCCCCCCTCAGGGCATGGTGCGAGGCAAGGTGGGTGTCTGTGACTGTACCGGGCAGAGCGGCGCGGCGCGTGGCCGGGCGCGTTCCCGTGATGGGAGAAACACGCTACGACCTTGCGACAGCGGCGCTGATTTCGGTCCTGCTGGCGCTGGTGGCATTCGTGGCGATCCTGGTTGCCATCTGGCTCAGCAACCTGCTTCCCTCTAACACACCGCTGAACCCGATGCAACTGCCCGGTGACGGCGGTTACGAAGACGGCAATCCGGACGAAACGCTGCACGTTGAGTCGCCCGAAGATCCTTCCGATGACCCGTCGCTGTCCAACGATCAACAGGAAATGCAGTTGGAACAGGTGCTGGAACAGGTCATCACAGTTTCCGAAACAGCCGCCGAACTTGTCGCGCCGAATGAATACACGGACCCGACGGGAGGCGGCAATCCGGGCAGCGCGGAAGGAACCGGAAAGCCGCTGGGAACCGGAGCCGGACTGACCGGCGGCACGCCTCGCGAACAACGCTGGTTTGTGCAGTTCGCCGACAAGAGTGACCTGAAGTCGTACGCGCGGCAGTTGGATTTCTTCAACATCGAACTGGGTGTCGCGTTTCGGGACGGCCGGATCGTCTATGTCAGGAATTTCAGTACCACGCCGGTCGTTCGCAATGCACGGATCAGTGCCAGTGAGCAGCGGCTGTTCATGAATTGGCAGGCTGGCGGTGAACGGGTGAAGGCCGACATTGACCTGCTGACTCTGGCCGGAATCACGGACGTGAGTTCCGGCATCATTCTTCATTTCTATCCACGGGAAACTGAGGAGATACTGGCGCGTCTTGAACACGATTATGCAAACCTGCGGCCGGATCAGATCCGTCGAACGTATTTCGATGTCGCGCGCGACGGCGACGGGTTTAAGTTTGAAGTCACAAATCAAAAGCGTCGGTAGTGCCGTTCCGAAAGGGCAAAGGATTCGCGGCACGCGTCCGTCAGGCGCTGCTGACGGCCGGGATTCCGCGTGACCCGGCGCGGCTCGGCCGAGCCCGCGAAAGACCACGGTTGGCGAAATGCGGCGTGCGACACATGGCTGGCGTGGCGGTCGTATCGTTATCGGGTATTGACCTGCGGTTAGCCCGGGGCATGTTGAGTGTGCAGTCATTGACAGGAATTCGGAAAGAAAGGTCCAAATCGCTATGGAACTGATGTGCCTGTCGGAGGCTGCTCCGAATGCAGCGGCGCTTGCTCAGATCAATTTCACTCCGCTGCTGGATTTCTTCGGAAACGCCATCTACGCAGCCCTGGCGCTGGCGGCAGGTTTCGGCCTTTATTGCATTGTCGTTCTCTGGCGGCGAGTTCAGCAGAAAAGCTTTCCCAGCCGGAATGCTGCCAATACGTTCATCGACGACGTGGGTGAACGCCTGGATCAGAACGACTTCGACGGTGTCAAGGAAATCTGCGACAGCCCGGAACTATGGGCCAGAGCCGTTCCTCAACTGGTGTATGTTGCCGTCGACAACCGAAATAAACCGGTGAAGAAAATCAAGCAGATCATCGGCGAGTATTTCGAGCGGGAGATCGTGTCCGACCTGGATGCTCGATTGTCGTGGGTCAACACGATGGTGAAGGCAGCGCCGATGCTGGGACTGCTGGGAACAGTCACCGGGATGATCACGGCATTCAAAAAGATCGCCGGTACCGGGGAATCGGGCGTTAAACCGTCGGAACTGGCATCCGACATCAGCTTCGCTCTGTTCACGACGGCGGCCGGGCTGGCGATTGCAATTCCGCTGGTGATTCTCGGCGCGATGGTCCAGGTTCGGATCTCCAGACTGCAGGATTCCGTGCAGGAACACGTGGGGACGTTTGTGGATGACCTGGAAGCCGCGCAGGTCAGAAGTCGCGGGTGACATCAGCGGCGCGGAAGTTCGTGCCAGAGGCAGCAATTCCGGAGAAATAGCAGTGTTCCACGAGGGTGGCGGTTGGCATCGCAAAAAGAAGATCGCCGAGGCGGAACTGGATATCACTCCCATGATTGATGTCACGTTTCTGCTGCTGATCTTCTTTATGGTCACGTCCACCATGCAGGGAACTCCCGACAAGGACATTCCCCCGGCGCAGACCGGCGATAACGCGAACGCCGCGTCGTTTCTGGAAGTGACCGTGCTGGCTCCGAAGACTCCGGGCGGCGACAGTGAAATTCTGGTGGACGGCAGGACGACGACGCTTGATGAACTGCAGAACGAACTGATGCAGCGAGCCCCGCTGGCTCCTCCCGACGTCGGACTGAAGCTGATGATCTATGCGGAACGCGACGTTCGTTCCGGATTCATCGGAGAAGTCGAGGGCGTCATCAATGAAGTGGACGAAGGAAAAATCACGTACAGCTTTGCCGTTCGAGACAAGAAGTAACCAAGCTGCGATGAACGCCGGTGGCGTTCGGGAGTGTTCATGTCGGATCTGGTAGACAAGACATTCGGCGAATTCCACCTGCTGAGGCATATCGGCAGCGGCGGTATGGCTGATGTGTATCTTGCCGAACAGACGTCGCTGCAGCGATACGTGGCCGTCAAGGTCATGAAACCGTCGCTGATCGCGACTTCCGGAGAAGCGATGCTGGCCCGCTTCAAGCAGGAAGCGATGATGGCCGCCGGATTGAATCACACAAACATCGTTCAGGTCTATACGATCGGCGAACAGGATGGCTACCACTACATCGCGCAGGAATTTGTTCAGGGGAAGAATCTTTCCGCGATCCTGAAGAACAAGGGCGCTCCCGATCTTCCGTCGGCGATGCATGTGATTCGCCAGGTGGCGGCGGCGCTGAAGGCCTCCGGGCAGGCGGGGATCGTGCATCGGGACATCAAGCCCGAAAACATACTCGTTACGAAGAAAGGTGAAGTGAAGGTCGCTGACTTCGGTCTGGCACAGCTTCACGACAGTTCCGATGACGGGCACCTGACGCGGGAAGGCATGACGCTGGGAACTCCGCTGTACATGAGTCCGGAGCAGGTGCAGGGCAAGGAACTCGACCCGCGGTCGGACATTTATTCCTTCGGCGTCACCTGTTATCAGATTCTCAGCGGCAAGACGCCGTTCACCGGTGCCAACCCGATGGCGATTGCCGTTCAGCACCTGAACACGCAGCCTCCGCCTCTGAACGAAGTCAATCGCACTGTTCCGAAGGTGCTGTGTCGCGTCGTGCATCGCATGATGGCCAAGCGCCGGTCGCTGCGGTATCAGTCGGCGGCTGACGTTGCCGCGGATTTAAAGGAATTGATTACTGCTCTGAAACAGGGCCGGTCACTGGACCTGATCCGGCTGCCCCGGCTGGATGAATTGGATCGTGCCGCCGCCGACGCCCGCGGCGGCGATGTATCCGCCAGCGGTGAACACAAGGCGATCAAACAGAAAAGCGATTCGCCGGCCAGCCGAACGCCGTCCGGACGCCGCGGCAACTATGATCTGGGAACCGATATTCCACTCGGCGCCACGGTTGTTGCGGAACCACTCTCACCCGATGTCGGCCGCCGGCGCCGGTCGCCGGTTCCGAAAGACACCCTTCCCTGGGTCAGTCTGCCGTCGTGGGAGGAGGAAGATGACGATGACATTCCCATTCATCGCCATACCCCGGACTTTGAAGAAATGGATCTGACGCCGATGGTCGATGTGACATTTCTGCTGCTGATTTTTTTCATGATCACGGCTGCGTTTAATCTGCAAAAGAAATTCGACATGCTGCCCGCCAGCAAGGACGAAGGCGTGTCGACTCAGCCGGTTGAAACTCCGCCGGAAGATTCCCTGACCGCCGAAATCGGCCCGGACAACATTGTGTTTATGGATGACCGTCAGGGAACGACGTACACGGAGGTTCATGAAATGCTGCGGGATGCCAAGGATACGACCGGCGGTCTGGAACTGCGGCTGCAGGTGGATCCAGATTCCAACCACGGAACGCGCATCATGGTTGTCGATGCGGCAACCAGCGTCGGATTTGTCGTCAAGACACTGATTAAGGAAGTCCGCTGATTCTTGCAGCGCGACAGCGGACGGACTCAGCCACTGAAATCCTTTACAACGGGCGGAACACAAGACCGTGCCAACGGAAGACTACGACGAGGTCGACGAATACGACGACGTGGAAGACGCCGAAGTGGCCGAAGAACTGCGCGAAGCGGAGGAAAAGGGCCGGCGGCAGCTTGCTCGCGGCGCCGCTTCCCGGTTCAGCGATCGGCTGACCGGTGGTGCCGAACGGCCCGGTGAAGAGCAGATCGCACGGTCTCCGTTTGTCGTCGGCCTGGGGATCTCCATCGGCGTGCTGGCGATTGCAGCACTCGTCTTCTATGTGCTGATTCGTTATACGAGCGAAAGCCGTTCGCTGGAAGCCGCCCAGGCGGCTCTCGACGGGCAAAGCTATCAGGAGGCCGACAAGAAGTTCGAACAGTTTCTTGTGGACTTCCCCAACAGCAGCAGCGCCGAAGTTGCGCGGATCGGACTTCACAAGGCTCGCGTCCAGCAATATACCGCCAGTTCCAGCCTGACGCCCGATGGTATCCATGAAGGCGTCGCGCAGCTTGAACAGTTCGTGAACGTGTGCCGTGACTTTGAAGCCTTTCGCGAAGAGAAAGACAACGTTCGGCGGTATGCGGAAATTCTGGCACGAACCGGAGCCGTCTCCGCTGCCAAAACCAAGAAGCGTCAGCCGCTCGACGACAGCATCGCGGCGACCGCAATTCTGAACCGGTTTGCTCCGGACGGAGGCATTCCGAAAGACACGGAAGATGCCCTGACTCGACTGCAGCGCAGCGCGGAGTCCGAGATTCTGAAGCAGACAGTGCTGGAAGGAGCCCTCGCGGACATCAATGCAAAGATTGATTCCGGAAACACCATCGACGCGCTGGCCGCTCGGCAGGCACTGATCGACCAGTACGAAGTTCTGAATGACGACAGCGACGTGCAGGCAGTGCTGACGAAAATCCTCGAAGGCGAGCAGCAGTTGATCACACGGGAAGCGGCCGGTCGGGATGCCGAGACCACCGAACTGCCGGGTTCAGGCCTCAGCTCCGTTTCGCTGACTCTCAGAACTCAGGCCACTGTCGACCAGGTCTCCCAGGGCCGAATGGTGTTCGCGCTGGGCGTCGACAGTTGTTACGGCCTGGACGCCGAAACGGGGGAACCGCGGTGGAAGCGAGTCGTCGGTGCCAACGCCCCATTCGCGCCGCAGACGGTTGCCGCATCCGTTCCTGGACTGCTGATCTATCACACCGGCAGCCGCGAACTGGTGATGCTGTCTCGGCAGGACGGTAGTGTTCTGTGGCACCAGTCCATGCCGGACGTGCCGAACGGCGATCCGCTGATTTTCCAGCAGCAGATTTACATCACAACTCAGGGAGGCAGACTCTGGCAGATTTCCGCGGACAGCGGTCGAGCTGTGTCGGTTGTCAACTTCACGCAACCCGTGATTGGTCCGCCTGCCCTGAGTTCCGATGAACGGTTCCTTGTGATTCCCGGCGACCAGGCACTGGTCTACACGCTTAGCCTGTCGCCGCTGGAATGTGTTGCGGTTTCCTACATTCCTCATCGCCCGGGAAGTGTGGAAGCACCGGTGCTGACGCTTGGCGGCCTGTACCTGCTGTGTGACAACGACACTGTTGACGATTGCCGGCTGCGAGTTCTGGCGATGGATCCGCAGACATCGCGGCTGACCGTTCGGGCACAAGACAGCGTCGCCGGCCAGGTGCGCGACCACTGCCTGCTGCGGGGAGACAAGTTGTTCGTGCCGTCGTCGCCGCAGCGCGTCTCCGCGTTTCGAGTCACCGATGATCCGGATGCTGCTCCGCTGGGCCGAATCGGCACGAATCAGATTGAAAACGCGGGCATTTCTCCGATGTATCTGCTGGCCGGACCCGGCGGGCAGTTGTGGCTCGCCAGCCAGGCTCTGCGACGCTTCAGTGTGCAGACCAATGCCTTGCTGCTGGATAACACAGAAGCGGTCGCTGAGGGACTGCACCTCCGAGAGATGCAGTTCCTGGACGACAGTGTGTTCGTAACAACCAGCGAGCCGTATTCGTCGTCGATGTTCTTCACGCGCGTTGACCGGGAACGCATGACTGGACTCTGGCGAACCGTGATCGGCGCGAATCTGGTTGCCGTCGGTCCGTCGTCAACGTCGCAGTCGATGCTGGCGGTCAGCGATTTCGGTGAGCTGTTCCGCATTCCGCTGCCGGAACTTGCCACCGGCGGCTTCGTTCTTGAGTCGACCAGCAATTTTCGTTTGCCTGACAAGCTGGAGGATCCCGTCGGCGGACTGCGGCTGACCGATGGTCGCCTGGCCGCATACTGCGGCGGTGCCGAACCGGCGCTGTGGACCTTCAGCGGTACCGGCCAGCTTGAACAGAAGTGGCCGCTTCCCGCAGCTCCGGAGACACAGCCGGCGTCGCTGGCGGAAGGAGTTGTCGTCGCACTTCCCGGCCGATTGCACATGACCGCCCGGAAAGGCGGCAGTGTCCAGGACTACCGCGCGTCGCAGACGCTGAACCAGCAGGCATCGTGGAAGTCGCTTGTCGCACTTGGTGACACGCAGGTTCTGGCGGTGAATTCGGAAAACCAGTTCGTCAAAGCGGAATTCCGAACGTCGCCGCCGCAACTGGCCGAAGTCAGCGTGACGCGAATGGATCACCCCGTGGAGGTTGCTCCCACTCCCGCCGGAAACCTGCTGGTCGTGGCGACCGCCGACGGAAGGCTTCTGCTGATGCAGGCCGGAACGCTGGAAGTGCTCGGCGAAGCTGACCTGCAGGGCGTGCCGTCGCATTCCGCGTTTGTTGCAGGCAATCGGATATTCGTGAATGTGGCCGGCAAGGGTGTGAAGGTGTATTCGCTGGATCCGTCGCTGCAGCAGACGGGTTTCCTGCAGACGGACTCAGCGTATCTTGCGGGAACACCCGTGCCGGACGGTGCCGGTGGATTTGTTGCGGCCCGTTCCGACGGAATCGTCGCCGTGCTCGACGCTGACGGCAACGCGACGGCGAAGACGATGTCACTGGGCCAGGCGATTCAGCAGGGGCCGCTGGCGATCGACCCGTCACTGGTTGTCATCGCCATCGACGGCAGTCTCTATTCCATTGAAGGCTTCCTGAAATAGTTGGCTGCCATTGATGACTTCCGACAAACGACCCCTCAGCCTTCGATGTTCTCCGTGCGGCCCGTTCCACGCGCGCATTCTGCGGCACGGCATTTTGACGCGGCTGCTGGTTGCCTTGGTCGCACTGACACTTGTGCCGGATCGCAGTGCCTTCGCACAGGACGATCCGCCAGCTCAGAACGCACGGCCCGAGCAATCGGAGCTTCCAAAACTTGAATCCATGACGCTGCCGTCAGCCGACGAGCTGATTCAGCGGTTCAATGACGACAAGATCTTCGACTGGGTCGTGCTCGGCAACGATGGTGTGCTTGTTGTTCAGCCGCTGTGGCCGCGGCCGGATACGATGCAGAAGCGAGCCGAGGAAATCAAAACGCTTGAAGCGGCCAACCCGCAGACGCAGGAAGAACGTGTCGCACGCAACAATCGGCGGGAAGAACTGCGGTATCTGGAACTGGAACTGTTCAACGACAGGGAACTCTATCGGCTGCCTGCGGGGCAGATTGCTCAGGTCATTAACTTCGAAGACCTGATGCTGCACCGAACAGACCGGTTGCTTGAAGAAGGTGACGTTCGGACGGCTTACGAACTGCTGCGGCTTGTGGAACTGGCGGCTCCCGGCTGGGAAAAGGCGATTCCGCGATTCGAATCGCTCCTGCTGCGCGAAGCCGAGTTGCAGAAAGCGAAGGGGAACAATTACGCCGCGCTGGCACTGCTGGATGAACTCGCCACGCGAAACATCAACAATCCGCAGTTGAAAGAACAGTTCGGGACTATTGTGGATCTGTCGGTCGGCGAAGCTGTTGCAGCGGACGATTTCTCACAGGCACGCCACCTGATTTCCCGCCTGAAGAATCATTTTCCCGATCATGAAGTGGCCACGAAATGGACGGACCAGTTGCAGCAGCGATCCGCACGTCTGATGACTGAAGCCATCAGCCTGGCGGATCAGCGCAGGTTCAGGCAGGCCGCTGACAGCGCGCGCGAAGCGGATCGAATCTGGTCTCCCACCGGCAACATGCTGGCGGCCTATTCAACGATCCTCGCCCGACATCAGGTCATTCGCGTGGCAGTGCCACGGCTGGCGAATGCCGGCGTCATTTCCCCCGTTCCGCTGGACGCCGGGTTGCGCGATCGGGAGCTGACGGAAGTTTCGCTGCTGGAACCGGAATCCGCCGGAGAGTTGACGTATTTTCAGTCGGACTATTTTGAAAAATGGGAGCCCGCCGATCTGGGCCGCCAGGTTGTGTTTTCCCTGCGAGCGACGCGACCCTATTGGCAGTCTCAGCCGATTCTTTCCGCCAACCAGATCGCCGACACGCTCAGCGATCTGCTGAATCCGGAGTTGCCTTCGTACAGTCCCCGCATGGCGTCGTTTGTCAAAGAATTCTCCGTGCGGTCGCCCACGGAGCTGGCCGTGGAGTTTTCGCGCGTTCCGCTGAACATCGAGGCAATGTTTCGATTTCCGATCGTCGGGATTCCGGAGGACGAACGCAGCAATCCCGCTGCCAAACCCCGGACGCTGTCGTCGCGATTCGTGCTGACTGAAGAAAGCGAAAGCCACCGCGCGTACCAGCGCAGAATTCCCGAACCGGACGGCCTGACCATTCAGCAATACCACGTCGCGGAAATCGTGGAGCAGCGGTTTGATACCCGGCACGAACAGATTCAGGCGTTTCGACGCGGCGACGTTGACGTGCTGCCGCATCTGGAACCATGGGAAGTCGACGCGTTTCAGGCATCCGGTAAAGCCTTCGTGCAGCAATACGCTCTGCCGAGAAACCACGTAATCGTGTTCAACCCGCTGTCAAAGACGACGCACAGCACTCAGCTTCGGCGTTCGTTGTCGCTATCCATCAACCGTGACAGCCTGCTGAAGAACATCATCCTTCGAGATCCGGAAGGCAAGTACGGTCGTGTGTCGGGCGCCGCGTGGCATTCACAAAGTTACGCCACCAGTCCGCTGGTCGCGCCTCCCGAATACAACATCCGGCTGGCGTTTGCTCTGAAGTTCGCCGCGGAGGAATCGCTGCGGATTCCCGACAAGCTGAAATTCATCGCGGAGGCCAAAGCCAGGGCTCTGCAGGAAAAGCAGGATTGGGACGAACTGGAATTCCGCAGTGTCCATGGTGAGGAAATCAAAGCCGTTGCCGCACACATCAAACTGCCGAAACTGAAGATGCTGTGTGTGCCGGAACAGACAGCGCTGCAGGCCGCGGCGAAGATGGTTTCCGTCTGGTCAAAAATCGGTATCGAAGTCGAACTCATTCCAGCCGATAAACCCGGAGAAACGATCGCGGATGACGGCTGGGACATGATGTACCGTGTCGTTTGCCTGAAGGAGCCGGTACTGGATCTGTGGCCCCTGCTGACTTCGGATGACACGTTCGACGTCAACCGACTGTCTGCGTACCCCGACTGGATGCGGCAGGAATTGATCAACCTGGACTACGTCACCAGTTTTACGGATGCTCAGGAAAAGCTGTTTCAGATTCACCGGCACATCGCCGCGCAGGCATTTCTGATTCCGCTGTGGGAAGTCGACGACTTCATCGCGTTTCGACGAAATGTGAACGGGTTTGAGACGCGGCCGGTAACCACCTATCAGGACGTGGAACGATGGGCGGTGAAACCGTGACAATGACGCACTCAGAACAACTTCGCGCGGACGCGGCGGCCGCACTGATTTCGCCGACAGCCGTGAGTCGCATTTCCCTGGCTGACCGGTCCGAACTGTCACTTCCGGATCGCCGGGTTTCGCAAATGTCGTCTGTGGTCTTGCTGTTCGCCATTGCGTTTGTGCCGGTATCAGTTCAAGCGGCACTGGAAACGGAATCACCCGTCAGCGACGAGACAGCGGAAGTCGCCGCGGAAACGCCGGAAGAACTGCTGCCGATCCGCCAGCGGCCGTACCAGGTCACTGTCTCGATGGCGTTTTCCGGCGATTCGCGACTGGCGGTGCTGAACCGGGAACATGTCCTGAAGGCAACGGCCGACGCCGTCCGGCGGATGTACGGTCCGATGTGGAATGCCAGCTTCGAAATCAATACGTGGCTGCAGCCGGGAACGCCGGATCAACTGAAGCGACTACAGTTGACGGACCTGATCCGCGAAGCTCCGGAACCCGGCAATTCGCTGGTTCGATATCCGGAAACGGAAGTCCACAAAGCCTTTCTTGTCACGGTTTCCGCAATCCAAAACTCCTACACAGTCGCGTGCCGCGAATACGATTCCAGATCGCAGGAACTGACGCCGATCCGAACGGACATCACGTTTGACGAACGGTCCATACCCGCCGTCGCGGCACGACTGATCCGGGATTCGTTTCGTCCGACGCTGATGTTTTTTCGCCGGTTTCAGGACGCTGACGGTAACGAGTTCGTGGAGCTGGAAGTGCAGGCCGGCGAATTTCCCGCGCCGGATCCGTCGGCGGAACAGATCGTCATCGACGATGTCCTGCGCCCGTTCCTGCGAGAAATGGACCGGCGCGATCCCTCGAAGCTGAAGGCGCTGAAGGCATTGCCGCTGACCTATATTCGAGTCACCGGTGTCGACAACGAGATTGCCCGCGGAATGGTGACCGGAGTACTGATTTCGCACGCGTCGCTGGTCCCGTTTGGCGGCCGTGCCCGGCGGACCGAACAGATGGCACTGCGGCAGCGACCTGCCGCGGGAAGCAGCCGCGTGAAGATCGTTCTGAGAACCCGGCCCGACAGACCGCTCGTCAGCCAGCGCACGGCGCTGGCATTCAAGCTGCGATACACCGATCAGGACCAGGCCGAACAGGTTCGGCTGCTGAGTGATCGCAACGGCGAAGTCGAGATCTTCCGGCATCCGGAATTCCCGACGTTCTGGATCTACGTTTACAGCGGCGGCATTCTGCTGGCTCGCGTGCCGTACGCTCCCGGAATGCTGCCCACCGATGTGATCGAGCTGCCCGACGATTCGATTCGTCTGAGCCTGGAAGGAGAACTGCAGTTGCTGCAGGATGAATTGGTCGACGCCGTGGCCCTGCGCGAGGTGTATTTCAGCATGGCTTCCAAAGCGGCGGAGGCCGGAAACGCGGTTGAAATGGAACGACACCTGAAAGCTCTGGCGGAAATACCGGGCCGGGAATACTTTCTGGAACAACTCAGTCTGCGACGTGTTCCGGCTCTGAACGAAGCCCGGGAAAAACGGAATCGAAGTCAGGAGCGCGATGTCACCCGACTGTGCAATAAGATGCAGGATTCGCTGACGCGATTTTTCAGTGACGAGAAGAAACAGGAACGACTGGAGCAGATCGCCGAACTTCGTGCGAAAGCCGGTCGTTAGCGAATACCACTCAAGACCATTCATGCAGAACATCGTTCGTCAGGAAGTCTTTCAGGCCGCGCAGACGCTGATCGTGAAAATCGGGTCCAACGTCCTGGCGCGCGACGATGATCGGCTGGATCGGGACCGGATCCAGCATCTGGCGGATCAGATTGACCGGCTGCTGGCGACCGGTCGCAAGGTGGTGCTTGTGTCCAGCGGCGCCGTTGCGGCGGGAGTCGGTATTCTGGGACTCAAACGCCGACCGGAGTCACTTTCAGAACTGCAGGCCGCCGCTGCCGTCGGGCAGGCTCACCTGATTAAAGCCTGGGATGAAAGCCTGATCCGCACCGGTCACCATGTCGGGCAGATTCTGGTCACGGTGAATGACTTTCGGAATCGCCGCCGGTATCTGAATATCCGAAATACGCTGCGGACGCTGGTCGGATTCGGGGTTGTTCCGGTCGTCAACGAAAACGATACCGTCAGCATCGAAGAAATCGCGCTGGGCGACAACGATCAACTGGCGGCGATGATCGCCACTCTGGTGCCGGGCCCGCTGCTGATTATTCTGTCGGGAGTCGACGGGCTTTACGACGGCCCGCCATCGAATCCCGCCAGCACCGTCATTCCGCTGATCAAACAGCCGGAAGACGAATTGCTGAAGCTGGTTGCGAACGAACAAAGCAGTCGCGGTCGCGGCGGGATGGCGTCGAAACTCAAGGCCATCCTGAGCGCGACGCGAACCGGCGAAAGCGTATTGCTTGCCGGCGGCAAGCGTCCGCATGTTCTTGACGAAATTCGCGAAGGACTCGAAACCGGAACTCTGTTTCTGGCGTCCGGCGGCATTGTTCCGGCGTGGAAAAAGTGGATCGGCTATACGGCTCAGCCGCAGGGAGTTCTGGTCCTGGATGACGGCGCCTGCCGGGCCGTTTGTCAGCAGGGGCGGTCACTTCTGGCCGTCGGTGTCCGCGAAGTGCGCGGCGATTTCGATCAGGGAGCCTCCGTGGAACTGGTGAATGTCTCCGGCGAATCGATCGCGCGGGGACTGGCAAACTATTCCGCCACGGAGATTCGCAGGATCGCGGGACAGAAATCGGCGAATATCGGCAGCGTTCTCGGACACGTTCCCTATGGCGAAGTCATCCACCGCGACAATCTGGTTGTGACGACACCTCGCTGAGGATTGTCCGGGAAAGCCGCGTCGTCAATCGCTGTGCAAATCAGCGCTGGATAGTGCAGCAATCCACGACAAGCGACCCGCTGGCGAAGCGACACACCAGCCTGGATGCCAATGGTTGCGAACCAGTCCGTTCCGAGTCCCTGCGACTGCGGAATCGGAAAGCCGCCAGTGTGAATCCGGCGGCGATCGCTGCAATTTCCGGTGTGCCGTCGGATGGCGAATGGTCGGAATCGTTCGGGCAAACCAGAGCGATTCACGTCAAGCAGAGCTTCGCAGGATCTGTCACTTCGCTGCCAGCAGATCACGAATTTCCGTCAGCAAAACCTGGTCGACAGTTGGCGCCGGCGGCGGAGCGGCGGCTTCCTTTTCCTTCGTCATGGCCATCAGTGCGTTTGCCGGCTTCACGATCAGAAAAAAGATCACCGCAGCCGTGATCAGAAAACTGATAATGGCGTTGATGACGACGCCGACATCGAACGGACCGATAGATAATGCCACATTCGGATCGCCGCCCATCATGTTCAGCAGAGGCTGAACAATGCCCTTTGTGAAGCCATCGACGATCTTTGCAAACGCGGCCCCGATGATGACGCCTGTCGCAAGGTCAACCACGTTGCCCTTGAGGATGAACTTCTTAAACTCGCCCAGCATTCTCTTACCTCCCGTAGTGAATTTGGAACAGGCCCACTGCGGTCGGAGTATATCTATCCGGAGGGAAGTTCAAGACCTGCCGGGACGACAATTCGAAAGGAACCAAAGAAGTCGCGGTGAGCGGCAAGTCAGTAAGAGACTGGCCGTTTGAACGAACAGTGAACATCGGCAATTCGGGTTGAGAAAAGCGCCGGATGAGTGACCGGATTAGCACTCCCTGGTCTGTCTGCCTTACCATGACCGTGCTGCGACCCGTCGTCCGGCATGCTGCCGCGCAGGAGGTTTCTTTGCTGATGTCCGACGAAAATCAAATTGCCACCGCCCCTTCGTCCCCAACCGCCACCAGTCACCGCCGCGGTTTAAGATGGAAGCCCGCGTTCCTGATTCTGCTGCTGTGCGCCGGCGGGATCATTTCTTCTTCTGTGCTGGTCGCCGATCGAACTTCTCTGGTGATCAACATCTACCGCTGCGTCGGCCTGACTTTCGTGGCGCTGCTGGGATGGTGGTGTTTTGCGTCGCGTGCGTCATTGCGGACGAAGCTACTGGGGTTGATCGGTGTCCTTGCGGTCATCGGCGGAGTCGTGTCTGCCAGCGTCAGAAGGCTGGAATTCACCGGCGATATGGTGCCGCGGTTTCACTGGCGGTGGGAACCGTCCGCTGAAGAACGGACGGCCGAATGGCTGCAGCAAAACGCTCCCGCAGCCACCGTTGCGTCGGCCAGTGAAGACACACAGTTTCAGATCACGGCGGACGACTGGCCCCGGTATTGCGGCTTCGCGGGCGCTCGATTGGTTTCGGAACCAAAACCGGACTTTGACTGGGATTCCATTCCGCCGCAGGAAGTGTGGCGGCATCCCGTCGGCGAAGCCTGGTCGTCGTTCGCGATTGTCGGATCACGGCTGTTTACTCAGGAACAGCGCGGGCCGCAGGAATGCGTCACGTGTTATGACGCGGACACCGGTGTGGAACTGTGGCGACACGAAGACAGCGCTCGATTTGACACGGCCATGGGCGGCATCGGTCCGCGGGCGACTCCGACGGTGGCTGATGACGCACTGTTCGCGCTCGGGGCTACGGGAATTCTGAACTGCCTGAATCCGGTGACCGGTGAGTCCATCTGGCAGCGAAACATTCTGGATGATGCCAGCGCGAGGATGCTCGACTGGGCGATGTCCGGGTCTCCGCTGCTGTTTGAGAATCTGGTACTCGTCGACGCCGGCGGTCAGCAGGACAAGGCCGTGATCGCGTACGATCGCGCCAGCGGTGCAATCGTCTGGGCCGCCGGAAAGCACATTGCCGGCTATGCCGCTCCGCGAATTGAACAGATTTCCGGAAAGGCACAACTGCTGATCTTCCACGGCGAAGGACTTCAGGGCCGCGATCCTCACTCGGGTGAGGAATTGTGGAACTATCCGTTCGTCAACATGTATCACATCAACGTCGCACAGCCGATCCGGTTTGACAACCGGATCTTCCTCAGCAACGGTTACGACGGCGGCTGTGTATTGATCGATCCGACGGCGATTGAGAACGGCGTGCCACAGGAAGTCTGGCCGATGAATCGAAACCTGAAGCTGAAGTTCAACGAAGCGGTTTCCCGGAACGGCTACATCTACGGGCTGGACGACGGAATCCTGTCCTGCCTTGAAGCCTCAACGGGCGAACGCATCTGGAAGGGCGGTCGATACCGATACGGACAGGTGTTGTTGTGGGACAATGTCCTGATTGTGCAGGCGGAAGCCGGCTACGTGGCTGCCGTGGCCGCCGAACCGGACGGCTATCGGGAAATCTCACGATTCGCGGCCCTGAGCAATCGTCAGGACGGCTTGATCGTCAAGGCGTGGAACGTGCCGGTGGTGAATCGCGGTCGCCTGTATATTCGCGACGCCTACGAAATGGCGTGCTTTGATCTGCGGTGATCCGGGAACGCGAGCCGCTTCGTACTACGGATTGCTATGCAGCAGAAGCACCTCCCGCACAATCGCCGCCATCCGGTCGTGCCCTTCCTGTGACAGATGGATGGAATCCAGCGTGGAGGTCTTTCCGGCGAAGACGGCAGCGAAGCGGTGCTTCGGGATCAACTTCACGTTGTGCCGTTTCGCCAGCCGTCGCTGGACGATTCCCCATTTGTTGCAGAACGGTGGCAGCGGCAATTCCATCAGAAAGACGCAGCGTCCCGGTCGTGAAATGAACGTCAGCAGGGCATCAAGGTCTTCTTCGAATCGGTCGACGGGCGTGCTTCCCAGAATGTCATTGCCTCCGAGTTCCAGAACCACAACGGCTTCGTCAGGGATTTCGGCGTCGCGGGCTCGCCGCAGCGCTGAGGCAACAGTTTCGCCAACGTGTGACAGATCGATCACCGTCAACTTCGAGGTTTCCTGAATCTGTTTCGGCCATGTCACAGCTTCGCCTTCGCCGAGTCCGGCGGTTACCGAATCGGCAAGCACTACCACAGGCAACTCTTTCGCAGCGATGTCGCGCGGGAGGTGCGGAGTCCGTTGCCAGGTCGCCTCGTAGCCGGCCGCGAGCAGCCAGAATCCAATTGTCGCGGGCATCAGCCACCGACGCCTGACGCGGAATTTCTGACGCGATGCCAGGATCACCAGCAGCGAACCGACGATCCAGAATGGCAATGGAAATGGCGTGGAAGAAATCGCGACGCCGACCAGCCCGAGAAAAAGCAGAAGTGCCGACAGACGCTGCCCTGATCTTCGCTGGATTCGACGGGTCAGCCACAATCCGGACAGCAGCAGCGCGACTCCCGTAAAGAAGACCTGCCCGCTGGCAATATGAAGAACAAACGCGCTCATGGACGATCCGATCTCGCTCGCTGATACCAAGCCCAGGCACGTTGTGACCTGACATGCACGAAACAGCGTCGATCTCTCGCCCAGCCGAAATCGCGCCGACGAACGGACCGACGCGCGAGCGGGTCTGGCTTATTTCACGACCCAGGTGTCGCCGCTGTTGAACAGTTTTTCCAGATCACCGTCACCGTTCTTTTCGCGGGCGGCGGCGACCTGATCGCGGACCTGTTCGTCGTAGATCGGGCGTGACACGTTGCGAAGGACGCCCAACGGTTCCGGGAAATAGGGGCGCCGCATCTGAGCCAGCAGGAACGCCAGACTGGGGTCTTCCGCTTTTTCATCGTGGAACAGCAGGTCGTCCTCGGAGATGCCGCTGCTGAGTTCGACGACTTCGGCTTTGCCGTGAGCGTTCAGTCGAATTCCCTTCTCCCGGTTCCTGCCGAAGATCAAAGGCTTGCCGTGTTCGAGGTAGACGACATTGTCTTCCTTTTCGCCCTTCTTCGACGCGTACAGAAACGCGCCGGAATTGAACACGTTGCAGTCCTGGTAGACTTCCACGAATGACGTGCCCTTATGCAGGGCGGCACGATGCAGGACTTCTGTCAAATGTTTGATATCGACGTCAACGGATCGGGCGACAAACGTGCCTTCGCAGCCGATGGCGACAGACAGCGGGTTCAGCGGATTGTCGACGGAGCCAAACGGAGTACTCTTGGTTTTTGATCCAAGCGGGCTGGTGGGTGAGTACTGGCCCTTGGTCAGGCCATAGATCTGATTGTTGAACAGGATGATGTTCAGATCGATGTTGCGGCGAATTGCGTGCATCAGGTGGTTGCCGCCGATCGATAATGCGTCGCCGTCGCCGGTGATAACCCAGACGTTCATCTCCGGATTCGCCAGTTTCACGCCTGCGGCAACTGCCGGCGCGCGACCGTGAATGCTGTGGAATCCGTAAGTATTCATGTAGTACGGAAACCGGCTGGAACACCCGATTCCGGAGACAAAGCAGAATTTTTCCCGCGGGATGCCGAGTTCCGGCAGCACCTTCTTCATTTGCGCCAGGATGGAATAGTCGCCGCATCGCGGGCACCAGCGTACTTCCTGGTCGCTCGCAAAGTCCCTGGCGGAAAGCTGAGGCAGCAGAGTGGACATCTCTTTCTGAATCCTGTTGTTTGAAGAACCTGTGGAGGAAAAGGTGTGGGGAGAAAATGGCCGGTGATTCCTGAGTCAATCTCTGCTCCGGGATCAGCAACTTGCATACCCGTCGGACGACTTTTTCGGGGAACCGCATGTCCGGTTCACGGCCAGCCCCGACTTGCGGACGTCAGTGTTCGCAGGGCGCTGAAGACGTGCCATGAGGCGATTGTTCGTCGTTCCGCTGGTGCTTAATGTGCCCCGCTTGTACGACGACCGGACGTCAACACACGAGATCAGCCCAGCACCTCCTGGATTTTCGTCACGACTTCGCCGATTTTGAACGGTTTTCCCTGAATCTTGTTCAGACCGATCGCGTCCACCAGAAACCGGCTACGAATGAGTATCGACAACTGTCCCAGATTCAGCTCGGGAATCAGGACTTTTTTATAGCTGCGGATGATCTTCTCCAGATTTCTCGGGAAGGGATTCATGTACCGCAAATGAGCGTGGGCCACGGACAGCCCTTTCTTCTGACATTCACGGACGGCTGTTCGGACCGTTCCGTACGTCCCGCCCCAGCTCAGGACGAGCAGGTCGCCGCTGTCCGGGCCATCCACTTCCTGTTCGGGAATGAACTGTGCCATGTTGGCGACCTTGCGGGCGCGAGTGTCGGACATGTGCTGATGGTTCTGGGGACTGTATTCCACGTTGCCGGTGGTGTCCGCTTTTTCCAGACCGCCGACGCGGTGTTCCAGTTCCGGAGTTCCGGGCGCCGCCCATGGCCGTACCAGCCGTGAATCTCGCAGGTACGGCATGAATTCATCACCTCGGTTCGGTTCCGTTGCGAGATTGGCGATGATGGGACTGATGTCGCTGACGGCAGGTACCTTCCATGGCTCGGCACCGTTTGCGATGTAGCCGTCGGAAAGCAGGATTACCGGAGTCATGAACTCAACGGCCAGACGCAGGGCTTCCTGGATGGCCCAGAAGCAGTCTCCCGGAGTCTGCGCGGCAATGATCGGCAGCGGCGATTCTCCGTTGCGGCCAAACATGACCAGCAGCAGGTCGGATTGTTCTGTCTTGGTTGGCAGACCGGTACTGGGTCCGCCGCGCTGCACGTTGATGACGACCATCGGCAGTTCGGTGATCATTCCGAGCCCCATGGCTTCGCCCTTCAGGCAGATTCCGGGACCGCTGCTGGCGGTCACTGCCAGGGCGCCGCCAAACGCGGCGCCGCACGTGGCGGCCATCGCGGCGATTTCATCTTCCGCCTGAAACGTTGTGGCTCCAAAGTGCTTCAGTCGTGACAGTTCATGAAGAATGTCGCTGGCGGGAGTAATCGGGTATCCGGAAAACACCAGGTCCAGATTGGACAGTCTGGCGGCCGTTGCCATCCCCATTGCCAGGGCTTCGTTACCGGTAATCTTGCGATACTTGCCGGGTGCCAGCTTTGCCGGAGGAACCTCGTAGTGAACGGTGAACTGTTCTGTGGAATACCCGTAGTTCGACCCGCCCTTCAGCGCACGCAGGTTGGCTTCGGCAACGTTTGGCAGTTTGGAAAATTTCTTTTTGACCCAGTCTTCTGTTGGCTTCGGATCCCGGTCGTACAGCCAGTAGACCAGTCCCAGAGCGAAGAAATTCTTGCACCGATCGGCCTCCCGCTGGGACAGTCCGAGTCCTTCAACGGAATCGCGGGTCAGGCGGGTCATGGGAACCTTGTGAACCCGATACGCGGCCAGCTGATCGGGGTCATTGAGCGGATTCTTATCGTAGCCCGCCTTGTGCAGGTTGGACTTTTCAAACGCGTCTTCGTTCAGAATCAGCGTGCCCCCGCGTTTCAGGTCAGCGATATTCGCCTTCAGGGCCGCCGGATTCATGGCGACCAGCGTGTCGACTTCGTCGCCCGGCGTGAAGATGTCGTGGCTGGAAAAGCAGATCTGAAACCCGCTGACTCCGGCAATCGTTCCGACGGGAGCCCGAATTTCGGCGGGGAAGTCAGGAAGAGTGCTGACGTCGTTGCCGAACACCGCGGAAACGTTGGTGAATTGAGTTCCTGCCAACTGCATTCCGTCACCGCTGTCGCCGCAAAACCGAATCACCACAGTATCCACAGATTCGTGACGGCGGCCTTGCGGCGGTGCGGGAGTATCAACGGCGGACATCAGGGATTGCTCCGGAGAGTTATCAATTTACGTCAAAAAAGCAGGGGCAACGGTAGAGCGCTGGCATTCTGACAGGGCCGCCAAATAAAACAAACCCAATCCTGAGCGACCTTTGACCGGAAAACGACCGGTTTCTGAATTGCTTCGGATTGCGGATTTCTCTTCTGGACATGCCTATTGACATGCAGTCTGAAGCGACGCCCCATGCAGGCAATTCTGGCAGAGGCCAGGGCAATTCCAAGGTCCCGGAATGCCGGCCGATCGACTTTCGGAAACCCAGGAAAGAATCGGCTCCGCGTTCCTGGCAAATCCCGCCGATGCCGCGGGGTCCGGAGTGACGGCGCCGGAGCCGTCACTGCTTCGACGACCACGCTGTAACTTGACGGCGGTTGGCCGTCGACGACACTTTCGGCTTCCTGCTGCCGTTTCAGACTTGCTGCCGATATTCCGGAGAAGATCGCCATGTCAGCCATTCGATTCGTAACTGCCATGACGGTGATGTCGGCCCTGCCGTCGGTTCCGACAGTTGACGCCGCCGACTGGGCTCAATGGCGGGGGCCGAACCACAACAACATTGCCGATGCCGGACAGGATGTTCCCGTCGAATGGAGCGACACAAAGAACGTACTGTGGCGATCCGACGTCGCCGGCCGCGGGCATTCCTCACCCACCGTCGTCGGCGATCTGATCGTGCTGACAAGTGCTGATGAACAGGCGCAGCAGCAGGCGGTCATCGGGTTTGATCGGGCAACGGGAAAGCAGCGGTGGCTGACCGTCGTCAGCCAGGGAGGTTTTCCGTCGATCCACGGCAAGAACACTCACGCGTCGTCAACCGTGGCCAGTGACGGCCGCCTGTTCTTCGCAACCTTCTTTCATCACAACAAGGTGGAAGCCGTTGCCGTGGATCATGACGGGCAGATCGTCTGGAAGCAGGATGTCGGCGGCTTTGCTCCCCGGCAGTATGAGTACGGATATGCGGCTTCTCCGACGGCGTATGGCGATACGGTAATCATCGCCGGCGACTGCGACACGATCGCCTGGGTCAAGGCTCTCGACACGAAGTCCGGCAGGCTGCGATGGCAGCAGGAACGTCCGCGGATGCTTAACTGGTCATCGCCGATTGTCGCTGACATGGACGGCCGGGAGCAACTGTTCCTCGGTGGCTGCGAAATGCTGGCGTCGTATGATCCGAAAACGGGGACGCCGTTGTGGAGTACTCCGTGCCTGACAATCGCGACCGCCGGGACGGTTACGTTCGAAGACGGTGTCGTGTTCGCCAGTGGTGGCTATCCGAAGGCGGAAACAGTGGCTGTGCAGGCCGATGGTTCCGGCCGGATCATCTGGAAGAACAACATCAAGTGTTATGAACAATCGATGGTGGTCCGTGACGGCTATCTGTACGCGTTCAACGACGAAGGCGTGACGTATTGCTGGAACGCGAAAACCGGCGACGAAATGTGGCGAACTCGCCTGCGCGGCCCCGTCTCCGCGTCTCCTGTGCTGGTTGGCGACACGATCTACGCGTCCAATGAAGGCGGCACGACATTCGTCTTCAAAGCGAATCCTCAGAAGTACGAAGCGGTCGCCCGAAACCAGCTTGGCAGCGAGTCCTTTGCGACGCCGACGGTAGTGGACAGCGTCATCTATCTGCGTCATGCCACCGGCAACGGCGCTCGGCGCAGGGAAACTCTGTACGCGATCGGAAACAAGTAGATGGCCGCTCTCCGCCCGGCTCGCGGTGCGGCCGTCATTTCCGCTGTCGTCTTCGTGCTGCTGAGTTTCACGTGTCCGGCGCAACCACTGATCGCGCAGGATTTCCCGGAGAACGCCGGTGGTCTTGCGACGCCCGCCGAACTGAAGCCGCTGCGCCTTTCGCTTCAGGAACCGCGATCACTACCGGCCGGGGCTGCTTTTCCCAGGATCATTGTGCATGCGGTTCGCGCGGGCGGCGCGGTGATGAACGAATTCAACGAGTCCGTGACCGTATCAGGACTGCTGGTTCGACCGCCGGACGCTCCGCCGGATGCGGATTTTGAACCGCTGACTGTCCGGCGCGACTTCGTTAACGGTGTGCTGACCCTGACTCCTGCGGACCTCAGTACCGGGCAGATCTCCATTGATCCCACCGGGCTGCGGATCGAATACGGGACCAGCCGCTGGCGAATCAATATTCAGAACATGCCGGCATGGCTGCGGATCCTCCCGCCGCTGCTGGCGATCGGCCTGGCGATCATCCTGAAGGACGTGACATCGTCGCTGATTCTGGCCACGTTCGGCGGCTGTCTGTTGTTCTGTCGCGGCGTCGAATTCATCGGTGCGACGAATTTGTTCTGTCAGGTGATGGTCGACCAGGTGGCCGACGCTGACCACGCTTCAGTGATTCTGTTTACGGTGCTGCTGGGAGCCATGATCGGGCTGATGAATGACAGCGGCGGTACGAAAGCCGTGGTCGATCGGCTGATGCGGTACGCGAATACTCGAGAAAAGGGAATGCTGCTGACGTGGGTGCTTGGTCTGGTGGTGTTTTTTGACGATTACGCCAACACGCTGCTGATCGGTGGCGCGATGCGTCCGCTGAGTGACCGGTTGAAGATCTCGCGAGCCAAGCTGGCGTTTCTGATCGATTCGACGGCGGCTCCCGTTGCGGGTCTGGCATTGTCGACATGGACAGCGTTTGAAATCGATCAAGTGGCCGCAGGTCTTTCGTCGGCCGCGGTGAAGGCAGACCCCGGACGCATCTTCTTTGCGACGATCCCGTTTCGTCTGTATCCGCTGATTGCGATCGCGGCGGTCGGAGCCATCGCGTATACCGGCCGTGACTTCGGGCCGATGCTGAAGGCGGAACGAAGTCCCCACACCGGGTCCGGCCGAACTCCGGACACATCAGCGCCCGACGGAAGTCTGTGGCATGCCGTTATTCCGGTTGTCGTGCTGGTCTCGCTGGTCGTTGTCGGATATTTCCAGGGCCAGGATGCGTATCGACTGTTGCTGATTGCGTCGCTGGCGGCGTCGACGACCGCGTTCGTGCTGCCACTGTTCAGCCGGCGGCTGCCGTTTCAGGAATGTTCGCGAAGCTGGACGAATGGTGTGGCATCGATGATTCCTGCGATCATCGTGCTGGTGCTGGCGTGGGCGGTGTCGGACGTCTGCCGGCCCGACAAGCTGGACACCGCCGGCTTCATTATCTCGCTGATCGGCGATTCGGTTCGTCCGGAGTTGCTGCCATCGATCGCGTTTGTGTCCTCCGGTGCGATTGCGGTTTCCATCGGCAGTTCGTTTACGACGATGGCGCTGCTGGTGCCGATGTTTATTCCGCTCGCACTGAATCTGATGGCGGGTTCTTCTCCAGCCGAAGAACTGGTCAGCGACCCGCTGTTTCTCAGTACCGTGGGCGCGATTCTCGCCGGAGCCATCTTCGGCGACCATTGTTCGCCGATTTCTGACACAACGGTTCTTTCTTCCGCCGCTGCCGGATGCGATCATCTGCAGCACGTTTCCACGCAGATTCCCTACGCGATGCTGACGGCGATTTGTTCGCTGCTGCTCGGTTACCTGCCGATCGGCCTGGGAGTTCCGTGGTGGATCTGTCTGCCGGCGGGCTGTCTGGCATGCGTCGGAGTCGTCGTATTTCTCGGACAGCGGCCTGAAGCGGAACTCGCGGGCGACACTCAAATCACAATTGACAAACCCTAGTTTCCCATGACTCAAACACGTCTTGCCGGCATCTTTACTCCGAACCTGGTGCCATACGATTCTCGCGGAAACGTCAACGAAGACGAACTGCGGCGGTACGTCGACTGGCTCATCGAACGCGGTGTCCACGGTCTGTATCCGAACGGATCGACCGGAGAATTCACCCGGTTTACTCCGGAAGAACGCCGCCGCATTGTCGCTGTGATCGCCGACCAGACGAAGGGCCGTGTTCCGATTCTGGCGGGTGCCGCCGAAGCCAACGTCCGGGAAACACTGTCCGCCTGCGAATACTATGCGTCGCTGGGAATCCGCGCCGTCGCGATTGTCGCGCCGTTCTATTACAAGCTCAGCCCGGCGTCGGTGTATGCCTACTTTAAGGAGATCGGCGACAATACGCCCATCGACGTCACGCTCTACAACATCCCCATGTTCGCCAGTCCGATCGATGTGCCAACGATTCAGCGGTTGTCTGAAGAATGCGAACGGATTGTCGCGATCAAGGATTCCTCCGGCGAAATTCCGCACATGATCCGCATGATTCAGGCGGTGAAGCCCAACCGTCCGGACTTTGCCTTCCTGACCGGCTGGGACGCGGCATTGATGCCGATGCTGCTGGTCGGCTGCGACGGCGGAACCAATGCCAGCTCCGGTGTCGTTCCGGAACTGACTCGCCGACTTTACGACCTGACGATGCAGCACAACATCGAGGCGGCTCGGGCGATTCAGTACGACCTGGTGCGGCTGTTCGACACGATGATCTATTCGGCCGAGTTCCCTGAAGGCTTCCGCGCTGCGGTGAACCTGCGCGGATTCGAAATGGGACGCGGGCGCCAGCCGCTGTCCGCTGAACAGAAGACCGACCTGGCGACGCTCAGCCGCGAGCTGCAGTGCATGTTGTCGAATCACGGGTTCACCGATCAGCCGGTCGGCGGTTGTCCGATCGATTCTTCGATGCCGGCGCCCGACCCGGCGGAGGTTTCGGTGATTGTCCAGCAGGTTGTCGCCGAACTCAGCCGCCGCGGGCTGATGTGAAATCCCGGGATTCGCCGTCCGTTCAGCCGGAAGAATCGTTACATCCGGATGCGAGCGTACCGGCCCGGTTCGTGTATTCGCTTTGGTCGCGCGCAATCCGGTTGACGTCAAGCGTGCTGCCGGAGTTCGTCGATCACAGAAACGACGGGATTGCGTCGTGCGCATCGCACTTTTGGAACGCGATGAAATCACAGCGAACGGAATTCCGCGACGCAGGCCGTTCTGGACTTCGCTCGTCCCGCCGGACAAGATGGCAGCTAACCGATTTCTGGTGCGACCGCTGCCGTGCCTTGCCGTGCTGAACGCGTGGTTGTCAGGCCGGACGACCAGTGGGCCGCTCCGTCGGCTATGAGTCAACCGAATGGATGTCGCACGCACGCCAACCGAAGTTTGGATTCCGTGACAGACGATAGTTGGCGAAGTGTCCTTCCCGGCGGAACCGCCGGGGCGGACGGATTCAGAATTGGCGCCGAATCGCATTCACGCCGTATCGCAAAAGTGGTGAACTCAATGCAGCTTTCTGAAGACACCATCCGCCGTGAAGTCGGCATCGGACAACTGCGACCTTTGAATGCATCGCGGCGAATTCCAGCGGTGACGATTCTGATTCTGGCGATTTTACTGACCGGCGGAATGTCGCACGCATTGGCTCAGGATTCGTCGGGGGAAGATACCGCTGACGAACTGTTTTTCTTTCCCCCGGACACTCCGGAGCGGCTGGTCAAAGCCGCCGAACTGGCGCGAGGGGTCGACCGTCCTGACCTGTCGCGTGGTTATCTTCGCAAGCTGCTGGATGGCTCGCCTTCCGCGGATCAGTTGATGGCTTTGAGGGAATCGTTCGGGACCGGTCCGTTTCTGCGGATGAACGCGGACTCGACGATGCAGCCGGAAGCCGGCGAACTGCTGAGTCTGATCAATGAAGCCGCACGGCAGGGAATCGCAACCGACGCAGAGCTGACGACACTGGTCGAAGTTCTGGGCGGAACGAAGCCGCAGATCGTTGATGCATCCATGAAGCTGCTGTCCGCCGGCAACCGCGCGGTTCCCGCCATGCTGGCCGCTGATTCGACAACCGATGCGGGCAGAATCGCTGATGCTCTGCTGACAAAATACGCTCGCCAATATCGATTCGGCCTGCTGGCCGCGATCGAAAACGCAGATGAGGCGACTCAGGTCCGGATCCTGAATCGGCTTGCCACGGTGGCTGATCCGGAGATCGCCCTGCCGTTGCTGCGATACCAGTTCGCTTCCGAATCCGGCACAGTTCGCGACGCGGCGGCTCTGGCAGTTCAGCGGCTGATGTCGCAGATGCCCGCTCCGCAGTCGGCGCACGAGGCCGCGGAGTTGCTTGCTCGCGAAACTGAAGAGCTGTTGAAGTCGGCCGGTAAACGCTTTCGTCAACCGGTCGACATCGAGCGGGACAATCGCCTTGGCGAAATGTTCGGTGCGGACATTGCCGCCGCGGAACGGCCCTATGGATCGAACCTGGTGCGACTGGCTGCGCGTCTTGGCGGCGACGCGATCGCCATCCAGCCGGCATCGAGCGAAGCGGCGGCCGCAAAACTGGCCTCGAAGGCGGCCACTGAGAACTGGCCTGCCCGATGGCCGAACGATGTCAATCTGCATGATGCCGCGGACGAAGTTCCGTCGACCGACGAGTCCTCCGTGACCGCAGCACAGGCGCTGGAAACGGCACTGAGAACCGAAAACGCGGCGGCAGCAATCCACCTGCTCAATCGCGGAGACGTGCAGGCAGCGGTCACGCAAATTCGAAATGACCTGCTTCGCGACGCGATCGCTTCGGGAGATCCCCGCATTCGGCTGATCGCTGCCGCTATCGTGCAGAACAGCGGCCGCGGATTTCCGGGAACAAGTCTATACCGCGACGTCATCAGGTCGGCGGTCCACGGAACCGCGATGCCGGAAGCTGTGGCAATCGATTCGCGACCTGACGATTCGCGACATTCCGCGACCGTTCTTGCTGACCTGGGCTTCTCCAGCCGGGCCGCAACCAGCGGCGCGCGAGGATTCGACGCGGCAACCGGTCAGATGAATTCGTCGCTGATCCTGATCCACTGCAACGTGCATCGGTGGACCGTGAGTCCCACGGTCAGCAATTTGCGGGCAGACGCTCGCACGCGGCTGACACCGATTGTGATTTACGGCGACCAGCGAGATGCTTCCGCTGTCAGCAGCCTTGTTGCCGCGCACCCTGGCGTGTGGTTCGTCGTTGAACCGTTTTCTCAGGATTCGCTGGCGACCAGTCTGGAATTGCGCGATGTCGTCGGGCCGCTGCTGACCGACGACGAACGCCGGGCGATGATTGCATTCGCAAGCGGGCTCGGCAATCAGGCCGAGTAACGACGTTGCTCGCGACGTCACACAGCGCGCGGTCGTTTCGCCATTGTTCGCCGGCAGCGACGATTCATTCCGCCGAGTGACGACTACAGCCGGTGACGACGACAGCCGGGTGACGACCGCTGCCGGCGGTGTCTGCAGGCTCAGCGGCGTCCGTTCAGCAGAACCCAGCCGATGGCGATGCAGAACACCAGGCCAATGCCGTAGTCGGTTGGCTGCATGTGGACGAACTGGTCGCGTACGATCGTACGCACCTGGTACAGCCACACTCCGATGGATGCCGTAATTGGGTAACTCATGATTCCAGGTCCGAGCCCGCCACCCCGACGTGCCATGCTGCGGCGGCTCTCATTGAGCCTGGAGGCCTGCAGCGCTGGTATGTCACGCGCAAATCTCGGTCAAAAGAATCGCTCCGGGAGACTTTTGTTGTCGCGCAGGCGGGGAATTGCCCGCAATCTCTGACGCCGCCGCCGCGTTTGCCGAATGCAGGGATTATCCGCCGCCCGGAAGACTCCGACGACTTCGAACGCGCGAGCCGGTCGGTTACCGAATGCAAATCCGATTGCGAATGCGCGATCCGCAGTGCGCCCGGAACTACGCCGCGACATCTCGGGTCTTCCGGCAGGCAGAATCTCATCCGGATTGTCGAACGACGGGACGTCGTGTCGCTGTCCGAAGGATTCAAGGAGCGGCGTCTGATTATCGGCTGCGACAGGGAACTCGCTGTCATTTCCGCGAACAAAGCTCTACGGTATCCGCAGCGGCGCCGGGCTGGAAATTCCGCGGCGGCGCCTTTCGTCTTACCACCAGAATTCGGATGCCGTGCCCATGCGACGCTTTGTCTTTTTGGCGTTGTTTCTGCTTTCCTGCACGAGTGTTTCCGCCGCCGCGGCGGATGCCATTCGGCATTCGTTTTTCGTCGCCGGACCGCAGTTCACCGGCATCATCGACGAAGATGGCCGGGAGATCTGGGATTCCGGCCGCGCCGGAGCTCGCGACGGATTTGTGCTGCCGGATGGCAATGTGCTGATTGCCTGGGGCGACGTCGTCAGGGAGTTCACGCCGTCGAAGGAAGTGGTCTTCGAGTATCACCTGTCCAAAGACAACCAGGAGATCGGCACGGCTCAGCGCCTGGAAAACGGTAACACACTGATCACGGAACTCGGCAAGCGGCCGCGCCTGATGGAAGTCAGCCGCGCCGGAGCCATCGTCGTCGATTGTCCTCTTCTGCCGGAAACGGACAACGGCCACATGCAGACTCGAATGGCGCGCAAGCTGCCAAACGGCAATTACATCGTGCCCCACCTGCTGGCGTTCAAAGTGAAGGAATACACGCCGGAAGGAGAAGTCGTGCGCGAAATTGCGACCGATCTTCAGCAGCTTGGCGGCCGTGCCGCCGAGAACTGGCCATTCACCGCCATCCTGCTGGACAACGGCAACCTGCTGGTGAATCTGACTCACGGCAACAAGACCGTGGAATTCGATCCGTCCGGAAAAGTGGTCTGGATGGTCAGCAATGACGACTTTGACCGCAGGCCGTTTGACGATTCCTGCGGAGCTCAGCGGCTGCCCAACGGCAACACAGTCATCACAAGTTACCACGCCAAAGAAGGCATCAAGCTGACCGAAGTGACGCCCGACAGGAAGATTGTCTGGACCTACGAAGGTCCGCAGGCCGCTCATCACTTTCAGATTCTGACGACGAATGGCAAACCGATCGGCGGAACACCACGCAAGTAGTGGATCACTGCGCGCGAATGATCTCCTCCGTACGATTGCCGCGGTCAGTATTGCGACGGGTCGTGCCACCCGCGGTCGATCCTCGCCCGACGTCTCAGATCTTTCCGGGAGACTAACCATGTCACGACAGGACGACCTTGCACTGCTGCACGAGTTCACGGAAAGCACCAGCCTGATTCGTCACATGCTTGCTGTCGAAGCGGCGATGCGAGCGTACGCGAAGAAGTTCGGCGAGGACGAAGAAACGTGGGGAACCGTCGGTCTGCTGCACGATTTCGACTACGAACGCTGGCCCGATCCTCCCGATCATCCGCTGAAGGGGGCTGCGATCATGGCGGAACGCGGGTATCCCGAACACGTTATCTATGCCATCAAATCGCATGCTGATTATCTCGAAGACTGTCCGCGAGTCTCGCGCATGGACAAGGCTCTGTATGCCTGCGATGAACTCAGCGGTTTCATCAGTGCGTGTGCCCTGGTGCGTCCCGGCCGTCTTGACGGCCTGACGCCGAAAAGTGTTCGCAAGAAAATGAAGCAGCCGTCCTTCGCCTCAGCCATTCATCGGGACGATATCGTTCGAGGCGCAGAAGACCTGGGCGTCGAACTGGACGAACACATTTCATTCGTGATCGCCGCCATGCAGTCGATCGCCGGAGAACTCGGGTTGATTGCAACGGAACCGACAGCCGCCGAGTGATCAGGATCTCCGCCACGGATTCCCACAGCTCCCGCGTTGATAGAAGCAGACGCGGAGATCTGCAGCTTCACGTGCATCACCAGCCAGAACTTCACTGGCACCCGCTGCTGCGCGCACCCGGCGCTGGAAAGGCGTGGTTTCACAGCTTAAGTTATCGTAGTACGAACTGACTTGAGAGACTTCGTTTTCGAGGTAAGCGTGAACGTGAATATTGCTCGTATCGCGGTCGTCGTTCTGGCTCTGCCGATCACTGGTTTCGCACAGCCAAAGGTCAACTTCAACCGGGACGTTCGTCCGATCCTGTCCGATCGGTGCTTTCAGTGTCACGGTCCGAACGAACATGACCGCCAGGCCGATCTGCGGCTCGACCGCAGCGATGGTACGGACGGCGCACATCGAACGATCGACGGTACTCAGGCCATCAAGCCCGGATCGATCGAAGACAGTGCCCTGTGGCAGCGCATCACGTCGGACGGCGAAGACGTGATGCCGCCACCGGATTCCAACAAGAAACCGCTGACCGATGCCGAAAAAACCACAATTCGGCGGTGGATTGAACAGGGCGCGGAATACGTCGATTTCTGGTCATTTGTTCCACCGCGAGTGCCGCAGTATCCCGACGTCCGCGACGATCGCTGGAACCAACATCCCATTGATCGCCTGGTCATGCATCGGCTGGAAGAAGAAGGTCTGCAGCCGAAGCCGACCGTCGACCGGCGCACGCTGATTCGTCGGCTGAGTCTCGACCTGACCGGACTTCCACCAACGCGGAACGAAATCGCGGAGTTCCTCGCCGATGAGTCCGCCGACGCGTATGAACGCCTGGTTGACCATCTGCTGGCAAAGCCGCAGTACGGCGAACACATGGCCAAGTACTGGCTGGACCTGGTTCGCTTCGCCGACACCAATGGCATTCACCACGACCACTATCGCGACCTGACTCCCTATCGTGACTGGGTGATTCGCGCATTCAACCAGAACCTGCACTACGACGATTTTGTGAAGTTTCAGCTTGCCGGAGACCTCTATTCGGAACCGACCCGCGACCAGTTGATCGCGTCCGGGTTTCATCGGCTGCATCTGATTATCGATCGCGGCACAGCTCTGCCCGAAGAAAGCTTCAATCGCAACGTGCTGGACCGCGTTGAATCCGTCGGGACGGCCTTTTTCGGTCTGACTGTCCAGTGCGCCGTGTGCCACGATCACAAATACGATCCGGTGACAATGAAGGACTTCTATCAACTGTCGGCATTCTTCAACAACATCGATGCCGAACCGGAAACCGGCGGGCGCGAAGGAACTGACTTCAAACGTGGCCTGCAGCCGCCCTACATCAATATCACGACCGCCGAACAGGACGCGAAGCTGGCGGAATTCACCGCACGGATCGATGACCTGAACGCTCAAATCGCGAAGCTGAAGCAGCGCACCGCGAACCAGGCGGCGAATTCTTCTCAGGCCGAAGCCGATCTGAAGGCTGCCGAATCGGAACTACAGGCAGCCAGGGATGCTCAGGAGGAGTTTCTGATGACCGTTCCCGCAGCGATGGTCATGAAGGAACGTGCCGAGCCGCGGCCGGCCTACATCCTGATCCGCGGCCAGTACGACAAGCCAGGCCAGCAGGTCGAACGCAACACACCCGCGTTCCTGCCGCCGATGTCTGCCAGCGGCGAAAACAAGTCGCGGATGGATCTGGCCGAGTGGTTTCTGTCGCCAAATCATCCGCTGACGGCGCGAGTCGCCGTCAACCGGTTCTGGCAGCAGTTGTTCGGCGTCGGGATCGTGAAAACTTCAGAAGACTTTGGTGCTCAGGGAAGCTGGCCGAGTCATCCCGAACTGCTGGATCATCTGGCCGTTTGGTTCGTCGAATCCGGCTGGGACGTCAAGGCCCTGATGAAGCACGTGGTCATGTCCGAAACCTACCGGCAATCCTCGTCAGCGACGCCGGAGGAATTCCAGCGCGACGCCGAAAATCGGCTGCTTGCCCGAGGCTCCCGGTTCCGGCTGGATTCCGAAGTGATTCGCGATCAGATCCTGGCAACCAGCGGTCTGTTGAATCACGAACTGTTCGGGAAGAGCGTTAAGCCGCCACAGCCCGCAGGTCTCTGGGAACAGGTCAGCATGCCGAGTTCGTATCCTCGCAGCTACGAGGCGGATACCGGTGACCGAATCTATCGCCGCAGCGTTTACACCTTTTGGAAGCGCGGGATGCCGCCGCCGCAGATGACGATTCTGAACGCTCCGACGCGGGAAGCCTGTACTGCTCGCCGGGAACGCACGAATACTCCGCTGCAGGCTCTGCTGCTGATGAATGAGCCGCAGTTCCTGAATGCCGCTCGCCATCTGGCATGGTCGACGCTGCAGGATGGTTCCGCGAGTGACGAAGAACAACTGAACCTGATTTACGAAACGATCACCTCGAAACTGCCTGGCGCCAATCAGTCTCAGCGCCTGCTGAAGATGGTCGCGGATCTGGAAGACATCTATGCCGATCATCCCGAGCTTGCCGACCAGCTTTGTGACGGCGTCGAGTTGTCTGACGATTTGTCGAAGGCGAGGCTGTCCGCGTGGACGATGCTGGTCAGTTCAATCTACAACCTTGACATCACGAAGACTCGACAGTGATCGTTTCAGAAATGCTTGACGAAGAACTCAGCAGCGCGTCGTCTCTGCGAGGCGACCGATCGTTTTGAGCCATCAATCTTCCCTGCGAAATCCGCCGGTTTGACCCGGACCGCGACACGGGCAGGCAGGGACGCACGCCGGGAATCACCGTTCCCTACGAAAGCCACCGCCATGTACAGCATTTGCGATCCTTACAACCAGCTTCAGGCCCGACGTCAGTTCCTGAAGACTTCCGGGATGGGTCTGGGCGTCACGGCGCTGGCTTCGCTGTTGCCTCAGAACGCTGCCGCCGCGCATTCGGCCAGTACTCTCACGCCGAAAGCAAAGCAGGTCATCTTTCTGTTTATGGCGGGGGCTCCCAGTCAGGTCGATCTGTTTGACTACAAGCCGGACCTGGGGAAGTTGTTCAAGCAGCCGCTGCCGGAAAGTGTCAGCATGGGGCAGCGAGTCACTGCGATGACGCGAGGCCAGACTCAGCTTGTCGCTCCGTCAATGTTCGGTTTCAAACGCAGCGGCGAAAGTGGAATCTGGGTGAGCGAACTTCTGCCGCATCTTTCCGAAGTCGCCGACGATCTGTGCATTGTCAATTCGCTGTACACGAATGCGATCAACCATGATCCGGCCAAGACGTTTATCTGCACGGGCTCGGAGATTCCCGGCAAGGCCAGCATGGGAGCGTGGCTCAGCTACGGGCTCGGTTCCATGAATCGCGACCTGCCGGACTTCATCGTGCTGACATCGGCATTCTGGACCGGCGGAACTCGCAACGTTCAGGCACTCTACAGCCGCCTGTGGGGCAGTGGTTTCCTGCCTTCGAAACATCAGGGAGCCGCCTTTCAGACGTCGGGTGATCCGGTCTTGTTTCTGTCAAATCCGGCCGGGGTGGATCGCAGCGTTCGCCGACGAATGCTGGACGCGCTCGGCCAGGTCAACAGCGAGCACTTCCAGGAAATCGGCGATCCCGAAATCCAGACCACCGTGGCTCAGCAGGAAATGGCGTTTCGCATGCAGGCGTCGGTTCCCGAGCTGACCGACATCTCCGGTGAACCGCAACATATCCTTGACATGTATGGGCCGGAGATTCACAAGAACGGATCGTTCTCCCGGAATTGCCTGCTGGCACGACGAATGGTGGAACGCGGTGTTCGGTTCACACAGGTGTTTCATCGCGGCTGGGACCACCACAACATTCTGCCTCAGCAACTGCGAGGCCAGTGTTATGACGTCGACCAGCCGTGTGCCGCACTGCTGACCGATTTGAAGCAGCGAGGCCTGCTGGACGACACGATCATTGTGTTCGCCGGAGAATTCGGTCGCACGGTCTACTGCCAGGGCAAACTGGAACGCGACGACTACGGCCGCGATCATCACCCGCGCTGTTTCTCGGGGTGGCTGGCGGGAGGCGGCATCCGGGGTGGCCTGATGTACGGCCAGACAGACGACTTCAGCTACAACGTCGTCGAAAACCCCGTCGCGATCCGTGACCTGCACGCCACCATTCTGCACCAGCTTGGCATCGATCACAGGAAGCTGACATTCCCATTCCAGGGTCTCGACCAGCGCCTGACCGGTGTCGAGCCTTCGAGAATCATCCGCGAAATCCTGACCTGAGCCTCGAACCGGCATGTGATACCGGCGCCGCGAACAGGATCTCAGGACAGGATGTCGGCTTCTGAAATGTCTCGCTCGGCGAGATATTCCGGGCGCGGGGGCTGGCCGCTGAAGGGGTGGGTCAGGTGGTTTTCGACGCTGTTGTACACCGCAAACAGGTTCGTTCGCGGTGACGGGCTGAGGTTGCCTGCCGAACCGTGCATCGTGTTGCAGTCAAACAGGATCACGGACCCCGCTGTGCCCTTCGGAGCGACAATGCCACCGGCGTCAACAAGTTCCTCAAGCGCTTCCACCGGCGGGACACCATATTGCTGCCGGCGCAGCGAATGTTCGAAGTGGTTTTCGGGCGTCAATCCGGGACAGCGCACATAACGCCGGTGAGATCCCGGAATCAGCATCAGCGGTCCGTTGAACTCATGACTGTCGGTCAGCATCAGTGACATGCTGATGGCCCGCATCCGCGGCATGCCATCTTCGACGTGCCAGGTTTCAAAGTCCGAATGCCAGAAGAATTCGCGACCGTCGAGGGCCGGCTTGTAGTTGATTCGTGACTGGTGAATGTAAACGTCGGAACCAAGCAGCCGGCGAACAGGTCCCAGAATGCGGGCATCTGAAAACACGGAATTCATCAGTTCGCTGAGTTGGTGCAGGCGGAAGACGGAACGGACGACGCGGCTGTCGGGTTCGCGAACCAGCCCCGGCTGGCCGTCGGGCCAGTGCTGCACGAGTTCCCTGGCTTCGTTCAGCATCCGCTGCACTTCGTCGTCGGCGAACACGTCCGGCAGCACGACAAAGCCGTCGCGGTCGTAGGCTTCCACAAACTCGGCCGGCAGTTCGGATCGGGACGAACCCCAGACAACGGGGTCGGCGCGGTCAGCGATCTCCATCGTGTTGCCGTACCGCGATGCGTAAGGATCAGTGAGAGAGTTGGAAGTCTTGAATTCGGCGGATTGCGATTCGACGGCAGTCATGGCGGCATCCTGTTATTCGGGCAGCGAAGTTGTCAATCACTGCGGGGCTTTGTAGTCGGTAAGGTGAAAGCAGCGGCGCGGGACGTGTCAGGATTCGGTCATTCGACGAGCGGATAGGCTCCGTTTTCGTCGTGCGTTTCGGTCCCGACCACTGGCGGATTGAAGACGCACACCATTCGCAATTGTGTGACGGCGTGCAACTCGTGCTGTTCATGTTCGGAAAGCGCGTACATGGTGCCGGGTTTGATCGCGTATTCCTGATCGTTGTCGAGATCGCGCAGTTTTCCGGTACCTTCAATGCAGTACACGGCTTCCAGGTGGTTGGTGTACTTCATGCAGGTTGTTGTTCCGGCCTTCAGCGTTGTGTCGTGCAGCGAGAAACCCATGCCGTCGCGCTTCAGCAGCAGTCGACAGCTTGACCAGTTTTCGGTTTCGACTTCCCGCTCGGTCAGCAGGACGTCTTCCAGGGTACGTACAATCATTTCAGTCAGGGCTCCGGGGCGTTGGATGGATGCAGGTGAGGAAACGGAACTCGCGCGTCTCGGGGACGGGCATGCGCTGGGTCGCGGATCAGCTATTTCCCGGATGCAACCAGATCGCGAGACGAAACGGCGGCGACGGATTCACGGATGATGTCCAATCCGGCGTTCAGGTCGTCCTCGGAAATGTTCAGCGGGGGCAGCAGTTTCAGCACTTCATCCGCGGGTCCGGATGTTTCGACGATCAGGCCGCGACGAAATGCTTCACGGGAAATCAGCGAGGCCAGATCGGAATCCGGAAACTCAACCCCCTGGATCATGCCGCGACCGCGAGCGTCAGCATCGTGTTCATCCGCCAGATTCAGCAGACAGTCGCGAATGATCGCTGCGTTGCTCAGAACCGCCTGCGTCATGGAATCGCCGACCCAGAAGGTCTCCAGCGCCGCGCGGGCAGTGACGAAGGCCGCGTTGTGTCCGCGGAACGTGCCGTTGTGTTCTCCGGGGTCAAAGACATCCAGTTCGGGTTTCATCAGCGTCACGGCCAGCGGCAGTCCGAAACCGGAGAGTGACTTCGACAGGCACACGATATCCGGCTGGATGTCGAAACTTTCGAAGCTGAAGAACGGACCGGTGCGGCCGCAGCCAACCTGAATATCGTCGACGATCAGCAGCACACCAAACCTCGCTGCCACTTCAGCGAGTTGCCGCAGCCAGGTGCGTGATGCGACATTGACGCCGCCTTCCGCCTGAAGTGTTTCCACGATGAAAGCCGCCGGCAGATCCAGACCGCTGCTGGAATCTTCCAGAAAGCGTTCCAGCGAGCTGATCGTATCAGCGTCAGTGCCGTGGTATCCGCAGTAGGGAAAGTGAGTCACGTTATTCAGCGGTACTCCCGCTCCGGCTCGTTTGCTGCCATTGCCCGTCAGCGCCAGTGACCCCAGAGTCATCCCGTGGAATCCGTTGGTGAATGAAACCACGTTGTGCCGACCGGTGAATTTGCGAGCCAGCTTCAAAGCCGCTTCGACCGCATTGGTTCCGGTCGGCCCCGGAAACATCACCTTGTAGTCCATGTCGCGAGGCTGCAGGATGATCTTTTCAAACGAACTCAGAAAGTCGCGTTTGGCCGACGTGTACATGTCCAGCGAATGCATCACGCCGTTGCATTTCAGGTATTGCAGCAATTCCATCTTCAGGACAGGATGGTTGTGCCCGTAGTTCAGCGCGCCGGCTCCGGCGAAGAAGTCGATGAATTCCTGCCCGTCTTCGTCCACCAGCCAGGAACCCGATGCCGTCTGGAAGACTGTCGGAAAACTGCGGCAGTAGCCTCTGACTTCCGATTCGCGTCGTTCGAAGATGTCCGTCATGTCGTCCTGCTCCTGAAGTATCGTCTGAATGAAAAGTTGCTGGTTGTTGAAGGTGAAAGTCAAATCGCCCGCCGCCGGCTGCAGACTGCCGCAATCGTCCGGACGTTCGCGACGTTGCGGCGCGTGTCGCTGTGCAATACCGCGGCAGCGCTGACGGGTATCAATCCGGAACGCCGCCCGCACAGGACTGAGCCTGCTCTTCGCACGCGAAGGTGTCGCCTTCCCTGACTTCGGACGGTTTATTGGTTTGCCGTGGACGTGCCGACCGCATGGCCGACGCGCGAGCGGCATCCGGCTGAGTCAGCGTAAAGGGCCCGATTCGAATTCCGGGTTCTGCTTCGTGAGCACCTTCCGCCGATGGAAAACATTCGGCCGGGAATCCATCAGTTGGCTTCAACACCGTGCCAAACCGATTTGCCAAAGCGTCAAACGTCCGGCGAGAGGCGATATTGGATTCGCTGATGGTTGCTTCGACGTAGCGAATTCCGCTGCGAATGAGAGGGGGCAGCAGGAAGTCCAGAAGTCCGCCGGCGATTCCCTGTCGCTGAGCACTGCGGGCGACTCCAAGTTGCCAGACGAACAAAGTATCGCTGCGATCCGGCAATCGAAAGGCCGTCACGAAGCCGACAATCTGACTGCTGCGTTCGGCCACCGCGCACGTGGCAGCGAAGTTTCTGCACAGCAGCAGATACAGATAGAGGGAGTTGCAGTCCAGGATTCCGGATTCGCGCACCAGCCGAAGAATGGCGCTCGCGTCAGTAACGCATGGCTGCCGGAACTGGACTGTTGCTGGCTCACTCGTAGCCGCGGAACTCACGAAACTATCACTCGCCGAAGTGGGTATCCTGCTCATTGCGTCGTGCATTGATTTCGCAGGCGGTCGCATCGAGTCGGCCGTTCTGCTAACGTGCAGGAAGAACGGTTGCTGTTCCGACTACCATATTGGTGCAGACTCAGATCTCAACCCCGATTCGCGGATTGCTTTCCATTTCGATCCGGCCGACTGATTCCAACTGACGTTTCAGTAACGGTTTATGTGAATCCTGATGTTTCTCTGAGAACTCTGAGAAGCTGTTGAATTCGCGCGAGTGAGCGCATCCGATTCCGCGTTCGCGGCATGCGACGCAGGCCGCGGACATTGCAAACGTGTTCCGTTCACGTGTGAAGTCGTGTGATTTTCGCGTGACTGTGCGTGGACAAGTCGAACCGACGCCGCGACAGACTGGTCGTGGCGTTCGAACCCGCCGGACACCGGAAGCCTCCCTGCATGAGGGAGTACTTCGAGACAGAACAGGATACGGCGATGCAGCGTTGTTTTCAGATCGTCCGTCGAACCGAAGAAATCCTGCTGGCGTGGTCAGTGCTGCTGATCGCCGGACTGACGATCGCCAACGTCGCGACTCGAGCCGTGTCGGGTGACAGCCTGGCGTTCACCGGCGAGCTCTCGCAGTTTCTGATCATCGTGGTTACGTTTGTCGGACTCAGTTACGCGGCGGGTCGAGGCCGGCATATCCGCATGACGGCGATCTGCGATCAACTTTCGCCGCGGTATCGCAAACTTCTGATCGTCATCAGCTCGCTGATGACGGCGGCGTTGTTGTCAGTCCTTGCGTGGTGTTCGCTGGAATACATCGCCACGGTGCGGTTTCTGGAATCCGTTTCGCCGGTGCTGCGAGTGCCGCTGCATCTGGTCTATCTGGTGGTCCCGCTGGGGCTGATTCTGTCCGCGGTTCAGTACGCGCTGGCCGTGGTTCGCAATGTGACTTCGCCGGGCGTGTACCTGTCGTATGAAGTCGCTGACGAGTACGAAGAACCGGTTGTCGGCGAAGTCTGAACGCCGCGCGGCCGCCTTGAGTCGCGCAGCTGCGCGGCGCACATTCGCGCGGTGAGCATGAATGCGGCCGGCACCGGGTTCTTCCGCAGGGAATTGGGAATCGACGGTTGTTATGGAATTGTTTGTTATTGCGCTGGTGATGTTGCTGCTGCTGATGCTGGGCTTTCCGATGAAGGTTCCGCTGATCACGGCCGCACTGGCGCTGTTGCTGGTGTTTCATCCGGATGTCACCCCTGCGGTTGTCGTGCAGCAGATGATTGGCGGCATCAAACCGGCGGCGCTGATTGCCGTGCCGATGTTCATCCTGGCGGCCGACATCATGACCCGCGGACATTCGGCAAATCGCCTGCTGGACCTGGTGACTTCGTGCGTCGGCCATTTGCGCGGGGGACTGCCGATTGCTTCGGCGGTCAGTTGCACTCTGTTCGGAGCCATGTCCGGGTCGACTCAGGCCACAGTCGTCGCGATCGGAGGCCCGCTGCGCCCGCGGCTGCTGCGTTCCGGCTATCCGGATGACTTCACGATTGCTCTGATCATTAACGCGAGTGACATCGCCCTGCTGATTCCTCCCAGCATCGGCATGATTGTCTACGGGGTTGTCTCCGGGACATCCATCGGTGAGTTGTTTATCGCCGGGATTGGTCCGGGACTGCTGATTCTGCTGCTGTTCAGCCTCTATTGCCGCCATGCATCGAACCGTATGCAGATCGAACCGCAGCCGGCCGCGTCTGGTTCAGAACGAATCGCTGCGCTGCGGGCGGCTTTGCTGCCGCTGGGATTTCCGCTGATCGTCATCGGCGGTATCTACGCGGGGATCTTCAGTCCGACGGAAGCCGCAGCGGTTTCGGTGTTGTACGCGCTGGTGCTGGAAGTTGGCATTTTTCGGGAACTCCGGCTTCGAGACCTGCCCGAAATCGCGCTTTCGACGGGAACCGTTACGGCCGTCGTGTTTGTGCTGGTCGGAGCCGGTGCCGCGTTTTCGTGGGCGATTTCGTTCGCGGAACTGCCGCAGGTTCTGATCAGTGACTGGCTGGGACTCAGCGCTGACTCCGGTTACTGGCGGATCATGCTGACAATTGCCGCGGCTTACTTCGTCGCCTGCATGTTTGTCGACCCGATTGTTGTGATCCTGATTCTGACACCGATCTTTCATCCCGTGGCCACGGCGGCCCATATCGATCCGGTGCTGGTTGGCATTGTGGTGACGCTGCAGGTAGCGATCGGGTCCGCGACACCGCCGTTCGGCTGCGACATCTTCACGGCGATCGCTGTGTTTCGAAGACCGTATCTGGAAGTCATTCGCGGCACTCCGCCGTTTATCGCCATCCTGTTGCTGGTTGCCGTGATTCTGATCGGAGTACCACAGGTCAGCCTGTTTCTGCGCGACCTTGCCTTTGAATAGCCGGCGACGCGCCAGCGCGATGCCTTTACGCCGCGGCTTCACCGATGGCCCTCCCGCGGCCTTGTCACGTGACGATCACGAAGGACAGTTTCATGCGATTGCATTTGACGATTCTGGCGCTGGCGATGATGCCGGCCGGGTGTGAGACGGCCGGTTCAGAGCCGCGCGGTGCGACGATTCACTGGCGATTCGCGATCGAAGAGCCGGTCGGCAGCGTTCAGCACGCATACGCCGAACGATTTCGCGAACTGATTGAGCAACGTTCCGACGGCGCCATTCGTGTGACCGTCTATCCGTACGGAACACTGGGAACCTCCGACCAGATCACGGAACTGGTCGACATGAATGTTGTGCAGTTCGCGATGGCCTCACCCGGCCATCTGGGAAAATTGATTCCCGAGGTCCAGGTCTTCCTGCTGCATTTCCTGTTTTCCGATGATGAGCAGTTCAACAACCAGCTGCTGAACGACGATCCGGACCTGAGCCGCGTGTTTCAGGAACTCTACGCCGCCCGAAATCTGCAGTTGCTGTCAATCTGGTCAGAAGGCTGGCAGGTATGGACCACGAAGACGCCGGTGGCGGCACCGAGCGACTTTCGCGGAATGAAGTTTCGTGTGATGACGTCGCCACTGCTGCTGGCCGCGTACAACGCGTACGGAGCCAGCGCGACACCGCTGCCGTATTCCGAGGTCTACAGCGCGCTGCAGTTGAACATGATCGAAGGTCAGGAAAACCCGGTCTTCGCAATTCAGGAAATGAGTTTCCACGAAGTCACCGATTACATGATCTTTCCGTATCACGCGCCATTCATCACGACGACCGTCACCAATCGCGAGTTCTTCGAATCGCTGCCGCCAGAACAGTCCCGGCTGATTGAAGAGGTTGCCGACGAACTGAACGAATACATCCTGCAGGTTCAGCAGACGTACAATCGGGAGCGTCTGCAGATGATTCGCGACAAGCGGCCGGACCTGACAATCGTTGAAGGTCTGTCGGACGAGCAGCGAATGCAGTTTCGCAGCGCCAGTCAGCCTGTGTACGAACAATTTGTCGAAATCGCCGGCGGGCGTGCTCGCGACGTGCTGGACCTGGTCCAGCAGAAGGTCGCCGCACACGATTTCGCAAATGCCGGCGATCTGCCGCAGCCGTGAGCTTCCCGACGCGCGATTCCATTCACAGTCCGGGCGCTTCAATCATGTGGCGCTGAGCTTACTCGCTGGCGGCCACCGAAAGGCGGCTGAGCACCTCGAACGGCGGTTCGCTGGCGTCTTTGCCCCGTTCTCGCGAGGTGAAGAAGTTGAACAGATAGACGCCGTCCGCTCCCTGTTCGATCAGGTTGTCAGACGCGGATTGGTATTCGTCGCCGGTGAGATTGTCCTGACCGCTGCCGCGCGTGCATTCGATGCCGCCGTAGACGGGAACGTTTGTGATGGCCTGTTTCCATTCGCCGATCGGCAGGTCACCGCGTTCGAACAGGAATTCGGACACCGTGACAAAATCGACCCAGCCGCTGGCGGCCCATGCCGGAACGTCGCAGCCGATTTCGCGCGCGGTTTGCGGTGTTGGCGGCGTGCGACCGTAGTTCGACGGTACTCGCACCGACAGAATCAGCCGACGTCCCCGCTCCCGGCCGACTTCGTCCAGCATGTCACGAACACGCCTGACGAGTGAATTCATCATCGCCACACGTTCGTCGGTTGTGCCGCTTTTGAAGAATGCCGGAAAGCGGTTGAAGTCCAGTTCCAGGCCATCGCTGTCATAGCGTCGCACGGCTTCTTCCAGCAGACGAAACACGTACTCGCGAACTTCTTCGCGACCGAAATCCAGTGCTCCTGCGCCGCGGTAGCGTTCTGTTCCCAGCCGCCACTCCGGGTGATCCTTCAGAAACCTGGTTTGCAGAAAGTCGTTGCCGTGGTCATCGTTCATGCGAAACGTCAGCAGGGCTTCCAGGCCACGCCGCTTTGCTTCTTCAAGCATGATCGCGTAGGGATCGTGGCCGGCGTCGAAGAAGTTCTTCATGTTCTCGAACCGCTGTTTTTCCGAATCGGGCCAGGACTCTCGCTCTTCGTCCGTCGAAAGAGTCCCCCGCATCGTGCCGACTTTGGTCGGGTAGTACATCACCTGCGCGTCAATGCAGACCAGAATCGTGTCGACGCGACTGCCTTCGTAGGCGACTTCTTCGATCAGATGTTTTACGTCGTCGACGGTCAGGGCGACGGGGCCCTTGCTGTTCGCTTTCGTCCACAGGCACGAATCTCCGTCGAAGTTGTACAGCACGCGCCGGTCGCGAATGGACGGTTCCGCACCGATGGCGGACATCGCGGACACGGCGACGACGAGAGACACGCAACATGTCAACGTCGGACGACATCTTCGGAGCAGTTCAGTCATCGCGGGAATTCCGTTGGCAGGGTGATGTCGAAGCTTCGCTGCGGGAGAACACACGGCTCGCGGACGTTTCCGCCTTCGCCTCGGTGCATTGACCGGGCCGGCGTCGTCGCGGTTTGTTCGCAGCCCTGCAGCTCGCCGTTGGACAATGTGCGATAGTCTATCAATGTTGCCGACGAACTGTCACACGCGTCGACATAGTCCAGCAGGAGACGGCTAATGGCTGGAAAGCTGTGATTCCGGAAGCTGGCCCTGCAAACGTCAGGCACCATCGTTCGGCGTATCTGATCGCGAGCCGTGCAGACGCGTAGTATTCAGCATGGAACAGGCCAGGAACAACGCGCCGGGAGCGGCAAAGAGTGCGAAATAGGGACCGCGAGGCAGTATTCCGGACGTGCTGATGTGCCAGACATAGAAGCCGGCAAGACTTGCCAGGCAGATCAGTCCGCCAAGTCTCTCTTTCCGAAACCCCAGCAGCAGGCCGACCACAATTCCGGCCGGAAAGAACACCAGGCCAATCACTTCACCGGGTGAAAGCCGCGCGGCGCCGGGGTCTCCTTCACCGAGGACCATTGCGGCCAGCAGCAGCAGGCTGGCGACGCTCCAGAGGCGGGCGATCCATCGCAGTGTGGTGATCAGACTGGCCATTCTGTTGAACCTGCGGAATCGCGACTCGTCGGCATCGATGCCGATGACATCGGACACAACTCCGGTACTTGAGTGACCTGCTACCTGCCGTCGCAGCCGTCCTGGTGGTTTACCGCTGCCGCCAGAATTGAAAGTTCCTGGGTTTCATGTTGATTCAGCAAATCCAGCACTGTGTCCAGTTCGGCGCATGCCTGCTGCCAACTGTCGAATGGCGGCTCGGACTGATGAAGGCGATCAACCAGGACATCCAGTTGCTTCAGCAGTTGTGAATGTTCCAGCACCAGTCCCTGCGTGCTGTTCGCGAGGTCCGGCGCCACCGTCAAGGCATCCGACAGGTAGCCCTGCTTTTCTTCGTGCTCGAAGTGACTGCGAAGTTCGTGATGCAGTGGCCGCAAACGGTCCCCCATTTCGCCGAAGCGCGGTATGCCGAGTTCGCTCACTTCGCCGATCCACGTTCGCAACTCACCGATCCTTGATGCCAGGTGTTCATGTTCCTGCACGAATTGGCTGAGATCGCTTCGAAGTATGTCGTCTCGCATGATGATTCGTCCCGATACAACAGGAGTTCCTGGTTCAGGGAGCAATTGTCATACCACGCTGGCCGTCTGTGGCTGGATGGCGGTGCTGACGAACATCCGCTGCTGCGTCACAGTCACGTGAGCATTTGTGGAATGTTCGGTCTCCCGCGCGCCGAAATGGCTCGCTGCCGTGCTCTCATGCGCGCTTTTCCGACGTCAGCCAACCCGGCGGACTTTGTCGTATTCCGGAACTGACTGCACGGAGCGTTGTGTCGCCGTTGGTTCTTGTGCGGACGCTGCGGCGCGAGTTCCGCGGTGCAGCGTGAGACGCACCGCTTCGTCGGCACTCGGACGTGGCCTGTGTCTATTCGAGGAACTGGCTGCGTTCTTCGGGTGTTGGCAGACGGCAGGCTTCGGTTCTGCCCCAGATTCGATAACGAAGCGCAGACACCATGCGGTAGCCAGCGTTTCGCAGCGGCGACGGAATGAGCCACAACAGCCAGCCGACGACGTGCCAGACTCCCGTCAGCAACATCAGTGTTCGGACCACAGCCGTCGATCGATAGAACAGCCGTCCGCGATGTGCCAGGACGAGCGTATCCAGTGAACTGCGAACGTCGGCCGGCAGAACCGCGCGTGCCGTGGAGCCCTGCAGCGGCGCGAACTTCAGGCGTCGCCGGGTATCACGGGCCAGCAGGAAGTTCACGGTCCGATTGCACAGCCCGCAGACTCCATCAAAGAACACGACAGGCTGCGAAGGATCAACAGCGGCTGTGTTGTCAGGAGCATCGGTCACGACGTTTGGTTCAGGCATCGGAGTTCGCAGGCGCGGCTTCTGTCGGGTTGGCTTTACGCTCGGGAGTTCCATCACTTCGAAGTTCCGTGGTTCTGAAATTCCAAGTTTCTGAAAATTCCATGTGGCAGTGATTGAACGGCCTGGCGATCGCACCGCGGAGCAGTTTCTTCCGGACAATGCTTCGCCGGTTGAAGCCGGTGACGAGAACCCAGTGCCTTTCCGCAGTCCGCACGACAGATTAACAGGTTTCCACAGCACGATCACAGATCAACATCAGGCACCCGCAACGAACGGCGTGGACGCATTCTCCCGGACCGGCGGTTGAGCCTTCGAAACCGCCAGCGGTGAACGTGTCAGTAAGTGGCGTCGAAGGCACGTGCGCAGAGAAGTGCCGGAAACACAGTCTTCCGGCGGGAACATGTTGCTCTGGCCGTGCAGTTGCCTTGCAGAAGGAGCGTGGCTTGACTCTGATTCCGCCTGACTCGTCCCGAATCTGCGCACCGCGGCGCATTCGCGTCGAGATCGGACACGGGGGCTGGCAGAATCCTTCGGCGGACGTTCAGGTGCCGGTTTCCGCGGGTCCCGCCGCCTGCAGGTTGCAGCTGCCGGGACGTCGGGTCTTTCGCCGCAGCGCGTCACACCAGATTTCACATATTCATTGAAAGCATTCATGACGGAATCGCTCGCCGAATCTGCCGAATCGCCTCGTCGCATGGCATCCGCTTCGTTCTGCGGATTTCTGGCGATGAGCTTTCTGACGGCGGTCAATGACAACATGTTTCGCTGGCTGATCATTCCGATCGCCAAGCAGCAGTTTCTGGCGGGGAAGGATGTCGCGGGCGAGGCCGCTCAGCAGCAGGAATCGCTGGTGCTGTCGCTGGGACTGGGCTGCTTCATTCTGCCGTTTGTGGTGTTTGCTCCGTGGTCCGGCTGGGTGGCGGACAAATTCAGCAAACGCAGTTCGACGATTGCCCTGAAGATTGCCGAAGTTGTGCTGGTATCGATCGGGCTGTGGACGATTCACTCCGGCAGCGTGCCCGCGATGTTCACAGTGTTGTTTTTGATCGGTGCCCAAAGCGCTCTGCTGAGTACCGCGAAGTTCGGAATTATCCCGGAACTGGTTTCCCGCAGCGCGATTTCCGCGGCGAACGGGCTGGTGGCTCTGGCGACTCTGGTGGCGGTGATTTTCGGGACGATCGCCGGCAACTGGCTGGCGACGGAAACTCAGGCCGACGCCGCACGGGGCCTGCTGATCTCTGCCGTCGCGCTGGTGACGGTGGCCGTGCTGGGAGTGGTCGGCGCGGTGCTGATCGGACGTGTGCCGGCAGCCAACCCGACGCTGGCGTTTCCGTGGAATGTCGTCCGCTTCTCATGGCGAGATCTGAAGCTGGTGATGCAGAACAAGGCAATTCTTCGCGTCACGCTGGGGATCACATTCTTCTGGGCACTGGCTTCGCTGGCGCAGATGAATATCGACACGTTCGTGATTCATCAGCTTCACCTGAAACAGCGCGACGTGGGCCTGTTTCTGGCGGTGCTTTCGATCGGCGTCGGCACGGGAAGCGTTCTGGCCGGATGGTGGTCCGGCGGCCGGGTCGAATTGGGAATGGTGCCGCTGGGAGCTCTGGTGATGGCAGCGGCCTGCATCCTGCTGTTCTTCTGTCGCCAGTCGCCCGTGCTGACCGGTGTCATGCTGGCATCCATTGGTCTGGGAGGCGGTCTGTTTAACGTGCCGCTGAACGCGTACATCCAGGAACGAAGTCCGCACAAATCTCTGGGAGCGATCCTGGCCGTTGGCAATCAGTTGACGGCTCTGGGGATGCTGGTGGTGGCGGGATTGTTCTGGCTGCTGCGAAATCCACTGGGCCTCTCAGCGGCGTCGATCTTTCTGGTTTCCGGTCTGGGCATCATTCCCATTCTGGTTTACGCCGTCTGGCTTATTCCTCAGGCGACAATTCGATTCGTGGTGTGGCTGCTGAGTTGCACCGTCTACCGCGTTCGTACGTACGGCATCGAGAACATTCCGGAACGTGGACCGGCACTGCTGGTGGCCAATCACGTCACCTGGATCGACGGAGTGATGCTGCTGCTGGCGAGTTCCCGCAACATTCGGATGATTGCCTACGCCGACTATGTCAGCGGGCCGCTGATGGGGCGCATTTCGAAACTGTTCGGCATTATTCCGATTCGCAGCGGCGATGGCCCGCGGGCCCTGATTCAGTCGCTGAACACGGCTCGCGACGCATTGAAAAACGGCGAACTGGTCTGCATCTTCGCCGAAGGCCGCATCAGTCGCACGGGCCAGCTGCTGAAGTTTGAACGCGGGATGCTGACAATTCTGAAAGGCACGGACGCTCCCGTGGTCCCGGTCTATCTGGACGAGCTTTGGGGGAGTATCTTTAGCTATCGGGGCGGGCGGTTTCTGTGGAAAAGGCCGCGCAACTGGCCGTACCCGGTTTCCATCAGTTTCGGAACACCCATCGAACACGTGACTGACGTCAGCGTTGTTCGCAATGCCGTGCTGGCACTGAGCGCTGAGTCGCTCGAACGCAGAAAGGAACGCACCATGATTCCGGCTTGCCGATTTATCCGCCAGTGTCGGCTGGCATGGAACCGCGTCAAAGTTGCGGATTCCGCCGGAACCGAACTGACGGGCGGCCGGTTGCTGGCCGGGTCACTCGCCTTTCACAAACTTCTGACCACGTCTGTATTGAAGCCGGACGCCGACATGGTCGGACTGCTGCTGCCACCTTCCGTCGGCGGAATTCTGGCCAACACGGCACTGACTCTGGCGGGAAAAGTCACCGTCAACCTGAACTACACCCTGACCGAAGACACCATCAATTACTGCATTCGGCTGGCAGGCGTCAAACAGGTGCTGACCAGCCGCCGGTTCCTGGAAAAGAAGCCGCTTAACCTGGACGCTGAACTGATCTATTTGGAAGACATCCGCGAACAGATCAGCGGCGTCGCCAAAGCCGTCGCGATGGCGAAGGCTCGCCTGATGCCCGCCGGAATGCTGGTCGGCAGCATGGGCCTGAACAAAGTCGGCCCCGACGATCTGATGACAATCATTTTCACGTCCGGTTCCACGGGTGAACCCAAGGGAGTGATGCTGTCGAACAACAACATCGTGTCCAACATCGATGGGGTCAACCAGTTGTTGAACCTGACCAGCAACGATGTTCTGCTGGGTGTCCTGCCGTTCTTCCATTCCTTCGGCTTCACCGTGACGATGTGGCTGCCGCTGTGTGCGGAACCAGGTGTTGTGTTCCATTTCAATCCGCTGGACGGGCGGACCGTCGGAAAGCTGTGCGAGAAACACAACGTCACGATCCTGTGCGCGACTCCCACGTTTTTGCGAACTTATCTGAAACGCTGCGAGCTCGATCAGATGAAGTCCGTGAACCTGGCAATTGTTGGCGCCGAAAAAATGCCGCCGGAACTTCGCGATGCCTGGAAGGCGAAGTTCGGCTACGAACCGACCGAAGGCTACGGAACCACGGAACTTTCCCCGGCCGCAGCCTTTAACGTTCCTGACAATCGCATCGGCGACGATCTGCAGGGGACTTCCGGAACCAAAGCCGGAACCGTCGGTCGCGTGCTGCCGGGATGCGCCGCGGCCGTGTTCCATCCGGAGACCGGCGAGCAGCTTTCAACCAACCAGGAAGGACTGATCCGCATCAAGGGGCCCAACGTGATGCTCGGTTACCTGAATCAGCCGGACAAGACCGCGGAAGTTCTGAAGGACGGCTGGTACGACACCGGCGACATCGGCCGGATCGACGACGACGGCTTCATCGAAATCACCGGACGACAAAGCCGGTTTTCCAAAATCGGCGGCGAAATGGTTCCTCACATTCGTATTGAGCAGGAAATCACCCGCATCATCGATGAAGACGACACCGATGAGCCGGAGATACTCTGCGCTGTCACCTCGGTGCCCGACGAAAAAAAGGGTGAGCGGCTTGTCGTGCTGCACAAGCCGATGAGAATCTCGGTCAACGAGATTCTGAACGAACTGAAGAAATCCGACATGCCCAACCTGTGGCTGCCGTCGTCAGACAGCTTTGTGGAAGTCAGCGAACTGCCGCTGCTGGGAACCGGCAAGCTGGATCTGCAGGCCGTCAAACAGAAGGCGCTGGAACGTTTTGTCGCGGCGAAAGAATGACAGATGCGAATTCGTCCTCCGCGAAGCATTGGCGATGCGATGAATCTGTTGGTGTTGGGAGGATTATGCTTCGCGTTGTTCCTTTACCTTCACCCACCGATCGAGCAGTCCCGGCAGGAAGCTCGCACGTCGATGACCTACAATCGTGTCCGTTGGCTGGTTGCTGATTATCAAAAGGGACGTCTGCAGCCGGCGGAACCGATCAGTGAGAACTCCTTCGTCATCGTGCCAAACAGTGACAATGAGTGGGAGAAGACCGATCCGTGGGGGCAACAATACCGGCTGATGGTGCTGCCCGGCGGTGAAAGTCGCGTTCTGTCCAGTGGTCCCAACATGGTGACCGGCGACGACGGAGTCGACGACGACGACATCTATTCCGACATGCCCGTTTCCCCCATGGAACCATTCCGGCAACGCCATCGGCGAGAACTGCTGGTTGCGATCGGCGTTCCCCTCTGCTGCTGGATCCTGCTGGCCGCCATCTACCTTTCTCGCTGGTAACGGTGGACGGCGTCGAGATCAAAATCGGGATTGGGCATCGTCGGAATCGGCGCGGAAACGTCGGCTCGCCAGCGCTGCATGGCGGCGTGCAACTCGGCGAGTTTTTCGGGTTGAGACTCACTCAGATCGCGGGCTTCGCCGAGGTCGTTCCGAAGGTTGTAAAGTTCCAGTCGACCGGTTTCGAACCATTCGATCAGCTTCCAGTCGCCCTGGCGGATCGCTCCGGCCGGCGTTGTTCGGAAGGGACCTCCGGCGGGGTCACCGCGACCCTGCAGATAGGCCGGAAAGTGCCAGAAGATGGCGTCGCGGCGAAGCGATGCTGCCGGATCCTTCAGCAGTGGAACCAGGCTTTTTCCGTCAAGTTGATAGCCATCCGGCGTCATTGACCCGGAGACTTCCGTCAGCGTCGGATACAGATCGATCCCGATGACAGGTTCGTCGCATCGGCTGCCGGGGCGAGTGATTCCCGGCCAGCGCACGATCAGGGGAACTCGAATGCCGCCTTCGTAAAGCATTCCCTTTGCGCCGCGGAGCGGACGATTTGACGTGGCGCCTCCGAAGCCGCCGTTGTCCGAAAAGAAGATGACGAGAGTGCTGTCAGTCAGTTTCAGTTCGTCGATCTTCGCCAACACTCGGCCGACGCTTTCATCCACGCTGGCGAGCATCGCGGCGTACCTGGCATTCTTTTGGTGCTGCCCCGGGACTTTGCTCCGGAAAGATTCCGTCAGGGATTCCTTCGCCTGAATGGGAGTGTGGACCGCGTAGTGCGTCAGATACAGACAGAATGGACCTGCCTTGTTGTCGTCGATGAACTGAATGGCTTCATCGGTCAGCCGGTCGGTGAGGTATTCGCCGGGATGTTTCTGTTCAAGATTCGGAAACTTGTATGGACTGTGGTACCCGCCGCCGCTCGGACTGCCCCATTCGCGTCCGGCGATGTTGACGTCGAATCCCTGTGTTGTAGGGTCGGCACCGAGATGCCATTTTCCAATGCTTGCCAGCGTGTAGCCGTTGTCCTGCAGGACTTCCGCCCACGTGACGAAATCGTCCGCCAGCATCGTCTTGTTTTCGACCGGTTCAAGGCGGCGGAATTGGTCGTTTCCGCGCTTAGGATCCCCCACCGTGTAGATTCCGTGGCGCGGCGTGTATTTGCCGCTCAGCAGGCACGCGCGACTGGGAGCGCAATTGGGAGCGTTCGCGTAGGCACTGGTGAACACCGTGCCGCTGGCTGCAAGCGCGTCGATGTTGGGAGTCTCGTGAAAATCGGAACCCGCGTAGCTCAGATCTGCCCAGCCGAGATCGTCGATGAAAAAGAAGACGATGTTGGGCCGATCCGCAGCCGCCGCGCCGACAGCGCTGCCGGCCACTGCCAATACAAACACAGCTCGAAAAACAAACGTCAGCATGGTGATGCTCCCATCAGTTCCGGCATTCAGGACCGGCCGACCATCGATCGGCACCGGGTTGCGGTATGAGTTCATGCGGCACGGAAGGTGAGTCTGCCCGGCGTGCTCCTGCCGCGCTTTCCGCTTCGTTCCGCAGCATTCAACAATCAGGCGACGGTTGCTGCGCCGTTCTAATCGACGAGCGTCACTCGGCAGAACTTCTTCTTTCCGGCCCAGACGATCATGCCGTTTTCGACGGTGATTTCCCGGTTCGCGTCGGCGATGACTTTCTTTTCTTCACGAGGTTTCGCTCCGCCCTGAGTGACTGGCCGCGCAGTTTCACGATTCAAAAAAAGTGGTCCAGGGCTCGATTCAGAAACTTTCGTGATTCTCAGGAAATCCGGCTGGCACGCTGGATGCTGTGTGTGTGTGTGTGTGTGTGTGTGTGTATACTGGGGCTGCGTAAGGGGCTGGCGGACTTTTGTACGACATCACGACTTCCCTGGTTTTTCGCCAGATGAAAACTCGACCCTTCCAGTTTGTGGCTCGTTCAGCGGGCTTTACGATCATCGAACTGCTGGTCTCGATAGCGATCATCGGTGTCCTGCTGGCGTTGCTGTTGCCGGCGGTCCAGTACGCCAGAGAGGCCGCCCGCAGGACTCAGTGCTGCAACAACCTGAAACAGATTGCGCTGGCGTTCCATGAACACGAAAGCACGTTCGGACATTTTCCGGGCAACGGCTGGGGATATCGCTGGGTCGGCGATGCGTCTCGCGGTGAGGGTCAGGGCCAGCCCGGCGGATGGGTCTATCAGTTGCTGCCTCATCTGGAGCAGACAGCGCTGTGGGAACGTGGAACGGCGGACTCGCGGGAGCTGACGGTGACTCCTGTGCCCGTGTTCGACTGTCCGTCACGTCCCGAACAGCCCTTAACTCCTCAGTTCGAACACGACTTCCGCAACGCGGTTTACCGCGCCGATGTTTTCAAAACCGACTACGCCGTTAACGAAGGCGACTTTGTGCAGGATTCCGGCGAAGGTCCGGCGAGCGAGTCAGACAGCGACCTGGCCGCATACAACTGGATCAACCGTGATCTGGTCACCGGCATCAGTATGCAGCGCTTTGGTGTCAGAATAGCCGAAATTTCAGACGGCACGTCCAACACCTATCTGGCGGGAGAGAAATACGTTCAGGCCGACAGCTACAGCGCGGGCGGCGATCCCGGACACGACCAGAATGCGTTTTCCGGAGCGGACCTTGACAACAAACGGTGGGTTCTGCGTCCGCCGGTGCCCGATGGATCCGACGTTCAGCCGGATCGTTTTGGCAGCGCTCACAGTGGCGGTTGCTTCATGGCATTGTGCGACGGTTCTGTGCGGTTTTTGTCGTTTTCCACTGACGCTGAGCTTCATTCCCGTTTAGGAAACCGGCAGGACGGTCATGCGGTGGCGGTTCCGTGATGAGTATCGCTGGCAATCCTCACGTTTCTGAGTCGCGGCAGCAGCCGGGTCGATTCCCGCAAGCGGTTTCGAGGTTCCTGTTCACCGCGGTGTTTACGGGCGGTCTGGTTTGCTTCGTGCTGGTGTTGGCGGTTGTTCGATATGGCTCGTTTGCTGCTGTCCGGGCGATGGCGTCCGGCCGAAGCGTTTTTCTGGAAGACGACATGATCGATCTGGGTGAGGTTTCTCCGGACGAGATCCATGTCGTGCATGTCCCCCTGCAGAACATCAGCGGTGATCCGATTTTGATTACCGGCGGGACAACCTCATGCGGATGCGCGGTGGTGACGAAGTCGTTTCCAATGGAGATTGGTTCGCTTGAGCGAGCGACCATTCCCGTGCGGCTGGCGTCGCCGGGGTCGGGCGAAACATTCGACGTGACGGTGACGCTGTTCACGTCAAACGTCGATGAACAACCGACTGTGACTCTGCGAGGCAGATCGGCAGTCGTAGCGGGGGATCCGGTGAGTTTAGTTGCGATTCCCGTTCCGGACGGCTCGGTGCCGCCCGGTGATTCTGTTCCTGTTTTCGAGTAAGGAGATTTAGGTGTTGAATTCTCGATTGAACATTCTGGTTTCGATGTTGCGTGTGGCCGGGCTGACTTGCCTTTGCCTTGCCGCGATGGTCATGGTTGAGTCGTCTGCGTTTGCGAAAACCGGGAAGCTCTATCAACCCGAGGGAACCAGTACATGCAAAAAGTCAACGGGCTGCGTCGGCACCTGTGCAGAAGCTACCAGTGGCGCTGGGGGTGACGCATGCGGGGAAACGCTGGACCAACAGCGGTGCAAATGTAGCTGACTGAATCCGGGTATACCCTCTTGGTTGACGATTGCTCATGGTCTTCGTTTAGGTGAGGACCGTGAGCACTCTGAAATTGCTTTGATCGTATTTGGTAGTAGACCGGTGTTCGTTCTTCCATTCCGGCAAGTCCACGGACTGCAATATGCGCTCAAAAAACTTGAGGTTGATGGTGCTGGCATCTGCGGTCTGTGCCGTAGGGATGCCTATTGCTCATCGCGATGCCGCTGCCGACGACCAGGCTACCGGCGACTGGGAAACTTTCGTCAACAACAATCGAACGCTGTCATTGGCCTACGGCCAATTTTCGATGATCGCGGAAATGACCGAAATCCGACATGACAACGTGGATTCTACGGGAATTCTGACAGAACTTGAGTTTATTCGATCGGACCAAAAGACACGGCTGACACTTCGGTATCCAGACGACCCCGAGCGCCCGGAACGGGTGATGGTCTGTGATCCCGAAGGCATTTCGTTCGCAGTTGACAAACACACTGATGGTCGGCAGGTCGTTCGGTTTGTCTCTCCGCGACGCGGCTACGGGCACGAATCCGTTGAGAACGGAATCACAGAAGAAACGCTTATTCCGTTCGCGTTCAGTGAATTTTATCGCGAGCCCTACTATGCGATGAACGATGGCGACCGTTTGAGGGTGTCGGTTCAACACGCCACGGGTCTTCAGGAATCCGATTTTGTAAATGGACGCATCGAAGTGATGATCCCCGCTTTCACAAAACGAATGGCGGGCCGGCAATTCGTACATTTTTTCGGCTTGATGACGGTCGCGCCAGCACAAGGAACTGTCTCTCGTTTTTCGCTGAAGTCAAAACGAACCGACGGCATCGACGCAGGTACGCTTGAGTACATTGCCCAGATCGGCAAACGCGGGGGCCATGCTGTTGCGGAAACTGCAACATGGATCGGGTCGGAGTCAGACGGAACGGTCACGCGCCAGATCGATTTCAATTTGAAGGAACTCTCATTCGCCACTCCCGACCCTGCCGTCTTCACTCTCGAAGGCTGCGGCATCACTTTTATGACGAGCGATCCAGGATTGTCGGGCATGCCATTGATGGCATGGTATTTCGGTTGTTTTGCCGTGGTGTGTTTTGTCGCCATCTGGATTATTAGAAGAAAACAAAAATCTGCCCGGTGATCATGCTCGTACCGGTCGCACCACGACCACTGCGGTTTTGACGTTCCTCATCGTAACAGCGGTCGCAAAAGATGCCGTGGCAATCACTCACGGGCAGGGATCGGGTCTGTGTCGCAGGCCTCATTGCCCTGCACGTCGGACTGGTATCGTACGGGGCAGCAATTCATTCGCCCTGCATCGATGAAATCGGACACTTTGGAGCGGGACTCTATCACTGGCAAACCGGCAGACTTGACGCCTATCGCGTGAATCCGCCGATGGTTCGAATGTGGGCCACGCTGCCGGTATCGTTCGCCGTGCCAAGCGTCGATATGTCCTTTGACGAACCAATTGACCGGCTGGAAATGTACATCGGCCCTGCCGTCATTCAGGAACTCGATCCGCAAACAATTCGAATTGGCTACACGGTGGCGCGGATTTTCTGCGTGCCGTTCACAATTCTCGCCGCGGCTGGTCTGCTTTCGCTGGGCAATGGAATTGTATGGCAAGCTGGCCGGGTACGCAGCTTTGGCTCTGTGGTGCTTCGATCCCAATATCATCGCCAACGCTCAAATGATCACTCCGGACACTGCCGCCACGGCATTCGGGTTGCTGGCGTGTTACCTGTTCTGGAAATGGTGCGACGACGGATCCAACAACGGATCGCTTGCAGTCGGTTGCGGACTGGCGTCAGGTCTGGCACTGCTGAGCAAGTTCACGTGGATTCTGCTGGTTGCCATCTATCCGGTGATGTGGATGGTTCTAGGCGGTTTCCCGGCAGGCTGGCGGAGCAAATTTCGACCGGTACTCCGCGATGCGGCTCATTTTCTTCACAACGCTGAGTGTGGTGAATGCGGGATACCGGTTCTCCGGCACGGGAACTTTGCTGGGGGATTTTCCGTTTCAGAGTCAAGCCCTGGCCGAGTCCGAATGTTCCAACCGCTTCGCCGGAACGTGGCTTGGCAGTCTTCCGGTGCCACTGCCGGCCGAAATGGTTCTGGGAATTGACCGCCAGAAAGTCGACTTCGAAAAAGGATTTCTGTCCTACCTTCGCGGTGAATGGAAACAGCGCGGCTGGTGGTACTTCTATCTTTACGGCCTGGCGGTGAAGACGCCGGTCGGAACACTCATTCTGCTCGCGGCGGCAATACTCTGCGCGATTCGACAGTACGTCCGACGGTCTTCTGACAGCGTGTCCGCGCGGCGTGAATTGGCGATGCTGCTGCCGGGAATCGGTGTGCTGGCGTTTGTGAGTTCGCAGACCGGATTCAGTCACCATTTTCGATATGTGATGCCGACGCTCCCTTTTCTGTTTATCTTCATCAGCCGATTGTTCTGGCCCGCAGCGACAGCGGGAATGTGGCGGCGTCTGCCCGTGGCTGCTCTGCTGCTGGCGAGCTGCGCCCGAAAGCCTGTGGGTCTATCCTCACAGCATGTCGTTCTTCAACAGGCTGGTCGGCGGACCATTGAACGGCCATCATCACCTGCTGGACAGCGGGATGGAATGGGGGCAGGACTTGTACCTGCTGCAGGACTGGATGGCCGGGCATCCGGAAGCGTCGCCAATCCGCGTCGTCAATTTCTCGCCGCTGGAGCCGGAGGATCTGGGAATCGAAACAGCCGGACGTCCGCCGTCGGGATTTCGATCAGAAAACTCACAGGTGAATGAGTCGGAACTGGGCCCGCTGCCAGGCTGGTACGCAGTCGGAGTGACGCTGCTGCATTCGGATTCCCGCCCCGACCGCGAGAATCTGCAGCGAAACGGGATGCCGATCTGCGGCTACTTTCGCTTCTTCAAACCAGTGGACCGCGTCGGGTACTCAATCTACGTCTACCAGCTGACTGCACAAGACGTGGCACCGGTTCGTGACCGGCTGGGACTGCCGCCGCTACCGGAAGCTCCTGAACAGGGAGTCCGGCCATGACGACCGATGGTGTCGAAAAGCGAGCGTGTGTTTTGGCGATCTTGCTGCCGCTGGCCATGCCTTTTTTGGGCGGAACGCTGCTGGGCCTGTGTTTCGATCAGCCACGGATTTGCTGGCTGTCGTTCGTGGCACTCGTGCCGTTTGTGTGGACCGTCAGCAGGCAGGCATCAACGTTGTGGCTGGTGAGCGCTGCCGGGGGCTTGTTCGCATTTCACCTGATCGGGCTGAGATTTCTGCCGGCGTCCGGAAATCTTGAGGCGGCTCAGTGGTGGCCGTGGCTGGCGGTGTGCCTGACGGCATTCAGCTTTCCGTTTCTGCTGATCGGTCGCATGCTGAGCGAGCGGCTGCGTTTGAATATCGGGCTTGTGTTTCCGCTGGTCTGGGTCGCCCTCGAATCCGGACGATCGTGGATGATGGCACCTTTGCTAGGAGCACCATTCCCGTACCTTCACGCCGGCACCACGTTGTGCCAAAGTTCCGAGTTGCTGCAGTGTGCGGATCTGGCAGGCGTGCCGGGACTGACTTTGCTGGTCTGCATCGCTTCGGCAGGTCTAGCATCCTTGTTTAGCCGGTTCGAACCGTCGGCCAGGCGGTACTTCCGGCTGGCTGCGGTCTGTGGCTGCATTCTGCTGTGTGGCTGGGGATACGGCTTCGTTCGGCTTCGCACGATTTCGCAGACCGAGGGTCCGACCGTCGCGCTGGTATCCGGTTCGCCGGTCGCAGCACCAGAACGTTTGCCTGACTCTCGCGGTCCTCTGCCTGGCACGTCTGCTCAACGTGTTGATCTGATCGTCTGGCCGGAGCTGGCGTTTCCGGGCACCGTCAGCACGAATTCGAATGTTCCGGCGACAGACTCCGCGCTGTTCCCGGTTATCCGGGAGGCAGAGAAGCACGGCGCGGTTCTGGTGTTCGGTACGAAGCGGTGTTCATCGAATCCTGACATGCCTTACAACGCGATGTGCGTTGTGCAACCGTACGGCCGCAACGTTCAGTCGTACGACAAGCGGTACCTTAGCCCCGGCTACGACTTTCAGCCGCCTGTCGCGCGCTGGCTGTCGTTTGCGGCGGGAACTGAGTTGCTGAGTCCCGGTGCTTTGAACTGGACGGGACACACTGCCGGCGGTCGTGCGGACTGCTTCTCAGTCGCGGATCGCATCGGAAAGACGCAGTACCGGTTTTGCGGTTCGATCTGCTACGACCTTTGGTTTTCATCCGCCCTCCGTGAATCCGCAACGGCTGGCGACGAACTGCCTGATTTCCTGGTAAACATCGCGGATGAGGTATTCTCCAGCGGCCGCAACGTCAGCTACGCGGACTGGGCTCTCGTGCAGGCCCGGCTGCGTGCGATTGAGACACGGCGGGCACTGGTCCGGACGTCCGGCGAAGGAACATCGTTTGCGGTCGATGCCTGCGGGCGAGTTCTGGCACGTTCCGCGACGGATTCGTATGTGAAAGATCCAGTGACGCTGGAGATTCCGCTTTGCGACGCGCGAAGTCCCTATCTGGTTGCTGGAGACTTGCTGCCGTTCACCGCTCTGGCTGTCTGTGTGTGGGTAACTCTCGCTGCGGGGACGGCCCGCCGCCGACATCTGACTTCGGACGCGATGTCACCCGTCGTCTCGGCCGGTGACTCATACGCTGATCTGTCAATCATCGTTCCGGTGTTCAACGAAGAGCAGACGATCAGCGCTCTGCTGCATCGGGTTCGCCGCGCCGCTCCTGATGCACAGGTCATTGTTGTGGACGACGGCTCTTCTGACGGAACCCACGATTTGCTGCAAAGCCTTCGGCAGCCGCTGAGACTGATTGTGCAGCGGCATCCGGAGAATTCCGGAAAAGGAACCGCGATCCGAACCGGACTGGCATGTGCGGACCGGAAATTCACACTGATCCAGGACGCTGACGAAGAGTACTTCCCGGAGGACTACGACAGCCTTCTGGAGCCGATGCGGCGCGGCGTCAGTCCGGTTGTGTATGGATCCCGCTATCTGTCGTCCTCGGAGTGGCCCCGGCCAAAACGCCGGGTTGAAGACGTCGCGATTCGATGTTTGAACCTGGCAACGTTGTTGCTGTTCGCCCGCTGCATTACCGATGAGGCGACGTGCTACAAGTTGTTCGCAACGTCCTTTCTTCGGTCACTGGATCTGCGATGCCGACGATTCGAGTTCTGTCCGGAAGTGACGGCGAAAGTCTGTCGGATTGGCGTCGAGATCGTTGAAGTGCCCGTTCGCTACGCACCGCGTTCCTGCGTCCAGGGAAAGAAGATTCGCTGGCAGGATGGATTTGCGGCACTTTGGGAACTGATCCGCTGGCGTTTCAAACGGATGCCAGCGGTTCTTACGTCCGGTTGGCACGGGAGGTGTCCCTGAGGGAGGGAATAGCGAATGTCTAACCGCAGGCGCTGCGCCTAACAACGGCGGCAGGAGACTCACGTTTCCGGGCCGACAATTGCGGCGAAATGGTCGCTGGTCAACGGGCGGCTAAGAGCGCAGCGCTTCCCAGGGGTCGCGGTTAAACGGTTCGTTTGACACGGCAGAATTTCTTTTTGCCGGCCCAGACCAGCAGACCGTCTTCCACCGTGATTTGTTGGTTCGCGTCGAGGATGACTTCCTTTTCTTCACCAAGTTTCGCGCCGCCCTGAGCGATCAGGCGCCGGGCTTCGCCGTTCGACGACTGCAGTTTCAGTTTCTTCAGCAGCAGAAATGCGGGAAGCGTGCCGTCGTCATCGAGGTCGCTCGCGGATAATTCGACTTCCGGAATATCTTCCGGCAATGCGCCGCCGCGGATTTCGTTCCGCCAGCGTTCAGCGGCTTCGATTCCCTGCCCTGCTCCGTGGTATTGATCGATCACAGTTGCTGCCAGTTGGAATTTCGCTTCCTGAGGATGACCGGACAGCAGTTGGTCCACATTGTCCAGCGGCACTTCCGTCAGCAATTCGAAGTACATTGTCATAACGCCGTCCGGCAACTGCATGAACTTCTTCATCATCTCATACGGAGATTCGCTGATGCCGATGTAGTTGCCCAGGCTCTTGCCCATCCGCTTGATGCCATCCAGCCCGACCAGAATCGGCGACATCATTCCGATCTGCTGGCCAAGTCCCTGCTGAGCCTGCAGGTCGCGAGCCAGCATGAAGCTGTAGAGCTGTTCGGTCCCGCCAAGTTCGATGTCGGCTTTGATTTCGACCGAATCCCACGCCTGCATCACCGGGTACAGGCATTCGTGCAGAAAGATGGGCTTCTCTTCGCGGTAGCGTTTGGCGAAGTCATCGCGGGTCAGCAATTGAGCCACCGTGACCCGTCCGCACAGGTTCAGCACGTCCGCGAACGACATTTTTGCGAACCAGTTGCCGTTGCGATGGACTTCCGCGCGGTCCATGTCGACCACTTTGCCGACCTGCGCCAGATAGTCGCGGGCATTGGCTTCGACCTCGTCTTCGGTCAGCCGCTTGCTGCGAGCTTCATCGCGCCCGCTGGGATCGCCGACCATTGCCGTGTAGTTGCCGATGATGATCACGGCCTGATGTCCCAGTTCCTGAAACTGCCGGATTTTCCGCAGCGGAACGGTGTGTCCCAGATGCACGTCGATGCCGGTGGGATCGATGCCGTATTTGACTCGCAGCGGCACACCCGTGTCGCGGCTGTGCTGCAGCTTCTTCGCCAGCTCCTCTTCAGGAACGACTTTTTCGACTCCGCGTGTGAGTACGCGAAGCTGTTCTTCGACGGCGGGAAAGATGTTACTCAACAGCCTGAACCAGTTCTTGTCAGTCGGGAAGTGAATGGACCGGCTGCGGAGGTTAGCAGTGAGATTCCGCGCAAGCCAACTAAGGAGCTGGAAATGATGATTCCCTGCAAAATGGATTCACAACGACAATCGGTACCGGTAGTCTGCAAACTGCGCTCGCGTTCAGTTGGCGTGTTGATCGATTCGTCGCTTCGACACCGGTTCGGGGCTACCCCGAGCTGTACTGACTTCGCAGACCTTGCAGCAGTGTGCCAATACACCGCGCTGCGGTGGGACGGCACACGTATGACTCGCAGTGAACCCGCGCAGCCGCCCGCCGGTTTTCGGTGGGCGGTTTCACTTTGTGCCCGACAGGTCTGAAACCATGAACGTTACTGCCGCCAGGGCGATGACCGCTGCGATGCTGGCCGGTGACTGGAATCGCCGACAGGTCCTGCAGCGGCTGCGGAACTGTCTTGGACGCACGGGAAAAGGCACAGCCTGGCCCGCGAAACTTGTCGCTCTGTTGTTCGGTCCGACCGCTTTTCCCGAACGTCGCCCGGCTGCCGGCGAACTCACAGACTTCCTGCGAATGCACCCCGCCGCCCGGAAGGTGACCGCTCGCGCCGAACGCGGTCTCCTGCGCTGGTCAGCCTTCGCGCGGACAGCCGACGGCGCGCCGGCGATGTGGCGGCTGGATCACAATGCAGCCTGGAATGTTCCGTCGATCACGACGCCGGCTCAGCTTTGCGATGTTCTGGAACTGTCGGCGCCGCATCTTGACTGGCTGGCGGATTGCCGGGGACTGGAGCGGACGGCCGAAGGCGAACGATTACGCAACTACCGGTATACGTGGGTCAGAAAGAGCAGCGGCGGCTACAGATTGCTGGAAGTGCCGAAACAGCGACTCAAGGCGGCTCAGCGGTGGATCGCCTCAAGCATCCTGAACAGAATTCCGGCTCACGACGCGGCTCACGCATTCGTCTCAGGCCGTTCGCCGGTGTCGGCAGCCCGACGCCATCTGAGCCGCGATGTCGTGCTGCGGATCGACCTGAAGAACTTCTTTCCGTCGATTGCCGCGGCGCGCGTGGCCGGGATCTTTCGATCCGCCGGATATCCTCAACGCGTGGTTTCGCTGTTGACGGGACTCTGCACAAACTGCACCTGGCAAAGCGTGATTGACCTCGTTCCCGGCGACGGCATCGAAACGGCTCGCGAGCAGCTTCGCATCCTGACATCTCCGCATCTGCCGCAGGGAGCTCCGACGTCTCCCGCGCTCGCCAATCTGTGTGCGTATTCGCTGGACGTCCGACTGACGGGACTGGCGAAAAAATTTGACGCTTTCTACACGCGCTACGCGGACGATCTGGTGTTCAGCGGAGGTCTGGAATTCCGGCGGCGGCTGCAGCGATTTCGAATTCACGTACTGGCGATCGCGCACAACGAAGGTTTCGAAATCCGACGGCGCAAGACCGCTGTGATGAAGCAGGACGAATGCCAGCGGATCACGGGAGTGGTCGTCAATCAGCGTCCGAACATCGACCGTCGCGACTACGACCGGTTGAAGGCGATCCTGACAAACTGCGTGCGGTACGGACTGCATGCCCAGAATCACAGCGGTCACGCTGACTTCCGATCCCATTTGCAGGGCCGAGTGGCCCACGTGCGCGCCGTCCACCCGAATCGCGGCGCGAAGCTGCAGGCGATTCTGGACAGGATACCGCAGGTGCCGAATTCGGCGACGACGACCGGAAAGTGAATGCGGGAACTCACAACGCAGTGTTGCCCGGAATCGGATCGGCGGTTCGCGGTCGTGTCGAAGTGACTGCCTTCTATTTCGTCAGGCGTTTGATCCGTCGAAATGCGGACTGTACCGAAGCATTGGTAGCGGCGTCGGGAGCGGCCACCGCGAAGTAATCCGCGTCGATGCCAAGCAGCGTTCGCAGATCCGCAGCCTGATCCGGCGGCGTGTCCAGGAACTCGTTGTGCAATTCGAAATCGCGGTCCCACAGAATGCAGTCCGAGAGACTCTCCACGAGAATTCGCCATCGGTCGCTGTCACGGCAGTCGCTTGAAGTCGGAAGTTCAAAGTCATCCGGGGCATCCTGGTCAGGGTCGGAATCGACAGCGTCGCCGGCTGCATCGGGGAAGAGTTCCCGGTGGGCCTGCAGAGCCAGTTGCCGCCAGAAGCAGTCGTGATTTGACGGGTCGTCAATTTCCCGATCGATCTCCATGCATACGTGTTCGAACAGGACTGCCACGGCGGCTTCGTTGACAGCGTGCAGAGCGGGCACGGTTGGAGTTTCCGTAAGCAGGTCCGTTGCGATCTGGTCGAACAGGACCATTCGCTGAGTCCACGTCAGCAGATCAAATACGTCAAGACCGTAGTGCCATTGCGGAGCAAAGCCGCTGCTTTCTTCGCGAATAACTTCCACGGCTCCGGTCAGAGATGCCTTGACCAGAGCGGCTTCGGCTCCCGATAGCACGCGGTCACCGCGTGGTGTATGCCACATGAGATTTCTCGCTGGTGGTGTGGGTGACCGGCAGCACCGGCATTTCCGTCCTGCAGCCGTCGCAGGCTAACGACCGGACTGACCGAATGCGAAACCGTCATGTTGGAATTCCCTGCGTGGCGTCTTTACGGAAGTATCCGACCGGCATGTGTTGTGCTCCATTTATTCCGGTTTGTCCGAAAGTCACACGCAATCGGTGGTTTCCGGCGGCGGCGCGCGCTCATCAGCGCGCATGTCACACGATAGACCGCGCGGTGTGCGTTTGTTGCGGGTCGCCCCTGCCGATCGATCCTTCGGCATTGTCAGGGATGCCGAGTGCACGAGTCGGTAAGGTATGTTAAGGTTGAGTTAACGGTGAGTCCCATTTCACACCCTCGCACCGACGGTAGTAAAAACGATGAAGAGTAAATCGCCGCGTCAGGATTCTTCGCCGACGAAACCACGAAGCAAAAAGACCGGTCGCCGGAAGACGAGCAGCGCGAAGATGAACGGGACTGCAAGGCGGACTTCCCAGGGTGATATTTCGCCGTCACTAACCGCTGCGGGGATCGAGAATTTTTCCGTTTCGGAATCGGTCACCGCGGCGCAGGAAGCCAAGATCGCGGCTGTGCGAGACATCGTCGGAGGAGTTCCGCCGCACGATGTGGAGACGCTGGCCAGAGTTCTGCAGGCCATCATGGAAGGAACGTCATCCGATGATGCCGCCATCCTGCGAAGCGCCCTGCTGCGGCAGCCTCAGCCGGTTATCAACGGAGCCGGCCGGTCGGCCGATGACGTCCTGTCCGACGACTGGCGGGAAGGCGGATATCCCTACAAGAACCTGCTGCAGCGCAAGGCCTATGAAAAACAGAAGTACAAACTTCAGGTGGAACTGCTGAAGCTTCAGGCATGGGTCAGGGCAACCGGCGAACGTGTTGTCATTCTGTTTGAAGGCCGCGACGCCGCCGGAAAGGGAGGAACGATTAAGCGATTCATGGAACACCTGAATCCCCGCGGTGCCAGAGTCGTCGCGCTGGAAAAGCCGACCGAAGCGCAGCAGGGCCAGTGGTATTTCCAGCGGTATGTGGAACACCTTCCGACTCGCGGAGAGATCATTCTGTTCGACCGTTCGTGGTACAACCGCGCGGGTGTCGAACGTGTCATGGGCTTCTGCGACACCGAAGAGTACAACGAATTCATGCGGCAGGTGCCGGAGTTCGAACGGAACCTTGTCCGCAGCGGAATCCATCTGACCAAGTTCTGGTTTTCCGTGAGTCGCGAAGAGCAGCGCCGGAGATTCAAGGAACGCGAACGGCATCCGCTGAAACAATGGAAGCTTTCGCCGGTGGACCTGGCTTCACTCGACAAATGGGACGAATACACGCGGGCGAAGGAAGCCATGTTCCATTACACCGATTCCGTCGACGCTCCGTGGACCGTCGTCAAATCCGACTGCAAGAAGCGCGCGAGGCTGAACGCCCTGCGCTACGTGCTGCACAGCCTGCCTTACGCGAACAAGAACCTGGAAGCGATCGGAGCCGTCGATCCGCTGCTGGTCGGTCGGGCTCAGGTACGCTACGCCGACAAGGACTGATTCACACTCGGGCGGATCGAACGGTTATGGCAGGGTCATTCCTGCCAGCAGCATGTTAAAACCGTTGAACAGGAAGTGGATCATCACCACCGTCCGGTAGCTGCGACGACGGATGTAGGCGTAGCCGATCACGAATGCCAGCGGAAGCAGTGCAATGGAATCGGGGAAACCGTGAGCAAACGCGAACAGCACCGACGACGCAATCCAGCCCGTCACGACTGTCCCTGAGTGCTGAAATCCGCCGAGCACGATGACACGGTAAAGCAGTTCCTCCGTCAGCGGCGCGACGACAACGGCCATCACGGCGATCAGCGCCATAATCGTCCACGGGACGCCTTCGGAGATCAGTTCCAGAAACGGATGCTGCGACGTGTCGTCCAGAATCCAGACCAGAAACAGTCTCAGCAGAATCGTCGGCAACAGTGCTACCAGAAAGACCTCAAAGGCCCACCAAAGCTCCGCGGTGAATCTCCACTTCTCGAATTCAATATCGTCCGCGACGGCGCTCGAAACGCGTTCGGCAGTCTCAGATTCCGCCACCGGCGCCGCATACGGGTTGCCGTCGATCGTGGTGTCGTGTGAGACCCCGGTTTCCTGCAAATCGCCGGGCGTTTCCGGAAGATCCGCGGAAGTGCTGTCGGCTGCCGGCTGGCGATTCGGCATGTCGAGATCCGGCCATGGATTGCTGGTTACAAACCGGGCTTGACCGTATTCCTCCTTCGGCAGCGCCATTCGGTCAGGATCGGAGCCGCAACTTCTTCGCACTCCGCGCTGGCGGCCCTGCTGAACGATCAGCACCACGGTTCCGAACGTGATGAACATCAGAAGCTGAAACAGCAGGTTCGTCACAATGATCCCGCGAACATCGGCTTCGCGCTGCGGAATTGACTTGCCTGACGGAACCGCGTCGTCGTCGGATGGCGGCGAGTCGTCAGTCACGGGATTGGCAGCGTCGCCGGGATCTGTGGTTTCACCGGGATCTTCCGCGTCGACGACAGCGCCTTCGTCGATGTCTGCGCCGGCAATCACGCGCGGCGGATCTGTAGCCGGTCCGTCGTCCACGGCAAGAGCCATCACGGCCAGGAGAGCCACCCAGACGATACCGACGATCATCAATGGCAGCGGAACGTGCAGCGGTCGGCGTCGAGCCTGCGGCAGCATCGATTGCCCCGAATGCCACCGAACGAGCCAGACGACAATCATGGCAATGCCGCCGCTGAGTGCGCCGAGTAACAACATCGAAGCGGCGATTTGTCCCGCTGTGATCTCGGGCAGTTCCGCGTCAATTTGAGCGATCAGAAATGGCATCAGAAGTATCAGATTCCGCGAAGAATGGATGATGCAAGGGTGCGACGGGGTCCGGTTGAGCGCCGCGAGCGGGCCGATATGATCCGCAGGCCGTTGCCTGACCCGGTCCCGAGTATCACAACGCGGAGTCTGCCCGTTGTCGACCGTCCTTGACGAAATCGTCGCCCATAAGCGCCAGGAAGTCGCGGCGGCGCGCGCGGCCGTGTCGATTGCTGAACTGCAGTCAATGTGCCAGGCAGCACCGGCTGTCCGCGACTTTGAAGCGGCCCTGAAACGCGGACGTCCGCCGGGTCTGATTGCTGAAGTGAAAAAGGCATCACCATCGGCCGGAATCATCAGGGACAATTTCGACCCCGTCGCAGTCGCCAAAATCTACGAAGCCGCGGGAGCCAGTTGCCTGAGCGTGCTGACGGACACAAAGTTCTTTCAGGGACATCTCGATTACCTTCGCGACATTCGGAACAGCGTCGGCATTCCGGTGATGCGGAAGGAATTCATCATCGATCCCTACCAGATCTATGAAGCCCGCGCTGCGCCGGCCGACTGCGTGCTGCTGATCGCGGAGTGCCTGACCGATTCAGAACTGCCGGAACTTTATCGGCAAGCCAGGAACTCGGACTGCAGGTGCTGATCGAACTCTACGACACTGAGAATCTTGACCGTGTCCTGGACACCGGTACGAAACTGGTTGGCATCAACAACCGAGATCTGCGAACCTTCGCCACCAGCCTTGACCACACGTTCAACCTGATGTCGGGAATTCCGGAGGACGTGTTGCTCGTCAGCGAAAGCGGCATCCGCAGCCATGATGATATCGTCCGGCTGCGAAACGCCGGGGTCGGTGCGGTTCTCGTCGGCGAATCACTGATGCGTCAACCGGACATTGCCCGGGCCGTGAAGTTGCTGATGAAAGGCAGCTAGCGGAATCGTTTCGCGACGAGAAGAAACGAACCGCATGCGTCGCTGTTAGGGCATCGTCGACCGTGCAGTGGTTGGAAAGGTTTTCCGACTGTGTTCGAGAGGACGGAATTTCGGTTCGAGTTCGCACAAGTCAGGTTCCCGACGACTTCGTCCCACAACCAGCGGCACGCAGAATTCGGTTACCGGACCGCCGACTAACTTCCGTAACAACAGGCCGTCGCGAACTCGTGTCCGCGCACGCGGCCAGCCAAACCAGGAAACTCTGAGAAAGGAGTGCTCATGACAAATCCCGCCGCCGCCGTCGACACGTCCGTCGAACATGTTCTGGTTATTCCGACAGAAGTCTTCCACGACATTGGTCACTTCAACGGATTCTGCGGTGAGATTGACCGCTACCTTGAAGTCATCCTGGACCCGATCCACGCCAGCTACCGGCCTCGAAGTGAAATGGAACGGGATCCGTCATTCAAGCAACTGATCCCGTACTGCATTTTTCGCTGCTGCGGTCGGATCTTTCACTACCAGCGAGGAACGAATCAGGGCGAATCGAGGCTGCATTCGAAGCGGTCGGTGGGGGTTGGTGGACATGTCTCGACGCTTGATCTTGAAGGCGAGGGGACTCCCTACCACGAAGGCATGAAACGCGAGATTGAAGAAGAAGTGGAGCTGCAGTCCGCGTGGACGGAATCCTGTGTCGGACTGATTAACGACGATGACACCGACGTCGGGAAGGTGCATTTGGGCGTGGTTCACATTTTCGACCTGGACTATCCCAAAGTCGAACCACGGGAAGAGTCGATGATAAACGCAGGATTCGCATCACCGGAGGAACTGGTGCGCGAACTGAGTGAATTCGAGACCTGGTCGCAGATTTGTCTCAAGCACCTTTACGGCGCGAAGTGAACTGCGATTCGGCAGATTCTGCCAGACCGCCAGCGGAATGTTCGTTCTCACCGCAGGACGGGCGTCGTTGAAGTGAGTCCGCGGACAAATGCAAGGAGTGCATCACATGAAATCCATCGTCGCCCTTCTCCTGCCGGCGGTGCTGGTCACCGCGTTCAGCGCCACTGCCGTCCATGGCCAGGATTCCCGCAGTCAGGCTCCGGCACCGGCTGCCGGTCAGCTTTCCGAGCAGGATTTGGGCAATGCTCTGGCCGCGATTGGTCTGAAGCCGACGAAAACGGAAAAGCGATACGACTTCGCTTTCAAGACCAGCATCCGCGGCGAAGAATGGAAGTTCAGTATGTCGGCCGTGCTGAGCCGAAACGGCGAGGCCGTGTGGGTCATGGCGTGGCTGGATCAGATTCCTGAAACCGCCAGCGAAGTTCCCCGCACCGCTCTGTTGCGTCTGCTGGCAGCGAACGACCGGCTGGGTAACGGCAAGTTCTTTGCCTACATCCCGACGAACAAGCGTTTCGTTCTGCAGCGTGTGCTTCCGAACGAAGACATGTCGACTCAGAAAATGATGGAAGTGCTGCAGGATCTGGCTGTCAGCGTTGCCGACGAATATCCGACGTGGGCCGTGGCGAACTGGGTGCCGAAGTCGGGCCAGGACGACGTGGCCGACGGGACGGACAGCGGCCGGGCGGTTCCGCAGAATCCCGCCGCTGCGGCACGCGGTGCTCAGGCTCCCATTCGAGCCTCAGAAGCCGCGTCGAAATTCGACGATCGCAGGATTCAGTAGGCAGAGTTCCACACCGGCGCGCACCGCGACGAAAAACTGCGGACGCTCAGCTCACAAACTTCAACAGGCGACCGAGTTTTTCGGTCGCCTGTTTGCGTTTCAAATTTCGGCTGTGGCTCCGAGGTTTCCTGGTCTGAGATCCTCGTCTGAGACTCTGGTCTCTGAATCGTTCAGACGAACGCCGGTCCGGCCGGGGCAGCGATCGGAATCGACACTGGTCAGCGGCCGGAAACCGCGCGGCCGTCAGCCTGAGGTCACGGACGGCGGCGGAGAGAAGGTTGCAGAGGCCGCACGGTCGTGATTAGCACCAGGCTTCCGCGGGACGACGGCGGTGCATTCCGCAGTACCGGTTACAGCGCTCCGAAGCCTGTCAGGACAACCTTTACGGTTCGCAGCAGAATCTTCAGATCGTTCATGATGCAGCAGTGCTGCAGGTACAGCAGGTCGAAGGCGACCTTTCGCTGATAGCTGCACAGGTCGTTGGCGTAGCCGTTTTCGATCTGAGCGATCCCGGTCAGCCCCGGTTTGAGTCCCAGGCGCTGCAGGTAATTCGGGATCTGCTTCGACAGGTTCTCCATGTATTCGATGCACTCCGGCCGCGGTCCGACCAGCGACATTTCACCTCGAAGAACGTTGACCAGTTGCGGAAGTTCGTCGATTCGCATCTTTCGCAGCAGACGGCCGACACTGGTTACTCGCGAATCGCCGTCAACGGCCGTTGATGGACCGGCCTTGGTGGTGTCTGTGTGCATCGTTCGCAACTTGTAGATTGTGAACGGTCGCCCGAAGTTTGCTCGGCGGCGACGGCACATCTGAATGTGTCCGGGGATATTCACGCGGGTCAAGCGGCGACGCTCATTCAGACCCACGCGCGTCTGCAGAAAGAATGCTGACCCCGGCGATGTCAGCTTGATGGCAACCACAGCGGCCAGCAGGACCGGCAGTGTGACGATCAGCAACACGGATGCTCCCGCGACATCGATGGCACGCTTCAAGACTCGCGTGCGCGCCGGCAGGCAGCGGATATCGCGGCGACCATCAGTGGCGTGCAGCCTCGTCAGCCAGTCGAGCTCGAAGCCGTCCAGCACCTCAAGACTGACAGCCGCGGGCTCGCCATCGGGCCGTTCGTGTTCACGCGATTCCGGGTTCTCGCCAGTCCGGTCGCCGTCCGCCGGATCGGCGATGGTGTACTGGCCGCGGATCGCAGGAATTGCTGTGGAAGACATGTTTCGCTTCGGTAGGACCGCATTCAACCGCCATGAACGATTCCGTCGTGTGAAGAATGTAGCTCACGCCCCGGCGTCGTGCAGGCGGGACGCTTCCGACCCGGCACGATGCCGTCAAATTCTTCGCGGGAACTGCGATTGCTGACCGATGAACGGCACTTGGCGACATGTTGCATTTTCGCAACACCAACAGGCTTACGCGTGTGTCCGCGTCAACGCGGCGCAACGAACGCCAGCCCGTCGCCGCACGTCCCGAGCAGACCGTTGTGGCTGCCGTACGTGCCGGCGAACGCAGAATCGCAGACCACGGCGCCGGAGTCCGTCAATTGGCGGCATGGTCTCAACGTTAGCGACCGCTGCTTCATATTGCCGTCGCGGCGATTGCATCGCGTTCGCATTCCGGCCGGCGCGTGCGCAGCAGCGTGAGGGACCATCGTGTCGGAAACCGCGACTGTGACTCATGCCAAAATCCGCCTGAGCACTTCATCGTGCTCGGGGAACCGGCCGGTTTCGTGTTTGCTGTAGATCAGCCTGCCGTCCGCTTCGACATCAAAGATTCCGCCGGACCCCTTGATAAGTTCGGGATTCACTCCCGTCTTGTCCCGTATCGCAGCCGCCAGACTGACGGCCTGAGGCGTGTAGTTTCACATCACGCAGTAAGTGATTTTGATTCTCATTCCAGGCCTCCGAGTGCCTCCCTGATGAATGACACGGTTTGGCTGATCGCAACATTCACGGCGTCAGATTCCGTGCGTCCCTTGATTTCCGCGATGCCTTCTTTCAGGCCTTTGCCGCCGATGATGACTCGCAGCGGGATGCCGATCAGGTCGGCGTCCTTGAACTTGAAGCCGGGACGCTGGTCTCTGTCGTCCATCAGCACATCGATTCCGGCCTCGGTCAGGTCATTGTAGAGCTGATTAGCGACTGTCATCACTTCTTCGTCTTTAACATTCAGCGGGATCAATTCCACCGAATACGGGGCGACCGTAAATGGCCAGACGATGCCGTTTTCGTCGTGGCAGGTTTCGACGATTGCCGCGACGACACGCGTCACTCCGATACCGTAGCAGCCCATGATGATGGGGTGCTTCTTTTCGTCCTTGTCCAGGTACATGGCGTCCAGCGATTCGCTGTACTTTGTGCCCAGTTTGAACACGTGACCGACTTCGATGCCGTGGACGATTTCCAGTGTTCCGTCGCACTTCGGACACGGGTCTCCGCCTTCGGCGTTTCGCAGGTCGAAAGTTTCGGTCAATTCGAAGTGAGTGCCGGGGACGACGCCGGTCAGGTGAGTGTCCTTCTGGTTGGCTCCGGTGAAAGCTGATTCAATGAGGGCGACATCGTGGTCGGCGATGATGTCGCACCGGATGCCGACCGGTCCCGCGAACCCGACAGGGGCTCCGGTGACCTTTTGAATTGTCGCTTCGTCGGCTAGCCGGACGTCGGTCGCTCGAAGTGCTCGTCGAATCTTGCCTTCGTTCGCGTCGTGGTCGCCGCGAATCAATACGGCAACCGGTTTTTCGTCCGCCAGATAGACCAGCGTCTTGATGAACGAAGTCGGGTCCGCCTTCAGAAAGTTGCTGACCTGTTCGATTGTGCCGGCGTTCGGCGTGTCGACTTTTTCCGGATCGGCGGCGCTGGTTTGGGTTGCGGGGAGGGACGACTTGCGGCCCGTGTCCGCTCGTTCCTGATTCGCCGCGTATCCGCATCCTGGACAGCGAACAACGAAATCTTCGCCGTTGTCCGCCGGAGCCATGAATTCGTGGGACGCATCGCCTCCGATCGGACCGCTTTCGGCCTCCACGGGGATATATTCCAGCCCGCAGCGTTCGAAGATGCGGCAGTACGCGTTGTACATCGCTTCGTAGGCGACATTGAGCTGTTCCAGCGACGTGCCGAAACTGTAGGCGTCCTTCATCAGGAATTCGCTCGTTCGCAGCACACCAAACCGCGGCCGTTCTTCGTTGCGGAATTTCGTCTGGATCTGGTACAGCGTGATCGGAAGCTGCTTGTACGTCTTGATTTCGTGAGCCACCAGGTTCGTGACCACTTCCTCGTGCGTCGGCCCGAGAGCAAAGTGCAGTTTCCTGTCGCCTCGCTTCGTTTCGAAATTGAACAGCACGTTTCCGAAGGCTTCGCGGCGGCCAGTGCGTTCGAAAAGGTCGATCGGCTGCAAAGCCGGCATGAAGAGTTCGACGGCCCCGGCGCGGTCCATTTCCTGTCGCACGATTTCGGAAACCTTGCGAACGACGCGGTAACCCAGCGGAAGGTACGTGTACGCTCCCGCCATGAGCTGCCGGATCAGGCCGGCCCGCAGCATCAACTGGTGGCTGGGCACCTCCGCGTCGGAGGGTACTTCCTTCATTGTGGGAACAAATGTCTGAGTCCAGCGCACGGGTGTTCTTTCAGGAGGGTTATGAAGTTCGGGCGGCGGATTCTAGCACAGCGTCGCCGATGTTTAACCACGATCTCCGGGGGGAACTCAGCCGTCCCGGCGGCCCATACTTCGTCGGATGAACGGCGGTCCGGCCGAGTCCGGAATCAGCGAGGCTCGCCGATGAGACACAGGCGAAACGTTCCCGATGCACGCGGCGAAAGGCACGCGCGCGACGGGGACTGGTTGTTGACCGCTCGGCCTGATCTTAGAATCGTTGGTTTCCCACTCTCCGAAGGCTGCTCGATGTCTCGCATTCTCGTCAAGGAACTGAACGACGGTGACACCATTGATCAGGTGTTTCTGCTGGCAGACAAACAACTGCGAGCCAACCGCAATGCCGATCTGTATCTGCTGGCGAGCCTTCGCGACAGTTCCGGAGTCATCAGCGGTCTGATGTGGAACGTCACCGAGGAGCGCCTGCACCACATTTCGTCGGGCGACCTGGTGCATGTCAGAGGAAAGGTTCAGTTGTATCAGGGCGGATTGCAGATGATTGTCAACCGCATTGATCTGGCGGGTGACGGTGACTACAGCGCGGAGGACTTTCAGGCTCAGCCGCAAATGAACGTGGGACCGCTGCTGGAACGACTAAAGGAACTTTTCGCGTCGCTGCAATGCCGCAAACTTCGAACTCTCGCCGATTGCTTCCTGACAGACGAAACGCTCGTCGATGATCTCTGTTCCGCACCGGCGGGAGTCAAGGCTCACCATGCCTACCAGGGCGGCCTGATTGAGCACATTGTCAGTATGTGCGAAGTCGTCGATCGAATCTGTCCGCTGTACCCTGCTCTGAACCGGGATCTGCTGCTGCTGGGAGTTCTGCTGCATGACCTTGGCAAGGTGCGGGAGCTTTCCTGGGATCCGACTCTGGCGTACACCGACGAAGGCCAGTTGCTTGGCCACATGAACATCGCCATCGAGATGCTGAACGAAAAGCTGCTGCTGGCTCGCGGCCAGATGAGCGGCGAAGAATTCGACGCGGAAGACGTGTTGCGGCTGAAGCACATGATCCTCAGCCATCATGGCACGCTTGAATTCGGCAGTCCCCGGGTTCCCATGACGCCTGAAGCCATCGTCCTGCACCACATCGACAATCTTGACGCCAAGCTGCACGAGTTTTCTCGCAGCATCGAAGACGACATGAACAAGGATTCCGCCTGGACGCCGTACAGCCCAAGGATCGAACGCAAGCTGTTCAAGGGGTATCACCGCAACTCGTGAGTCGTCCGGTCAGCGGTCGCTCGATGCCCGCGAGCGGCGGCACGTGATCCGTGATCGCTCGCCCGCAGGATCCCGGCCGGGTCGCATTGGTCATGCCTTCCAAACCAGAAACCGACAACTCGGCGACCGGCTTCGATTCACTTCCACCGCCGGAATCCAGCCGCATCACGTGTTCACGTCATGCGAACGGCGTCACGATTCAAATCCCGCAGACGCAGGGAATCTGCTGGCCGGCGGCGCTGCAGGCGATCATTGTTCTGTGCATCGCCGGCGAACTGACGCACCTGGTTGTTGAACGGCAGTTCGTCTGGAAGGCGGCTTTTGCCATTATTGCCGTCGTCTGGACGGCAGGACTCGTGCTGGCGTCCAGAGCACTCACGCGCATGCGGACTCGCGGAGCCATTGCTGTTTCCGAAGATACATTAGCCGTCATCGAACATCGCGTGTTCCGCCGATCACGAAGAGCGTGGTCCATTGCAAAGGACGTCATTGACGTTCAATTGGCCAGTGATGCAGAGGGACACCGCCCGCACGGACTGATCGTCAATTCGACCGAAGACCGATGCTTCGAATACTTCAGAGGACTGTCGACTGCAGAACTGCAATGGATCGTGAATACGATTCAGAACGAGGTCGAACAGAGTCAGTTGCAGGCAGCCGGACGAAAACTGGGGCTGCCTCAGCGGCCCGTGGAAGAATGGTCCGAGTCAGACTTCCGGTACGCGGAGCAGCGTATCAAAGCGATCTCCGCCGACAGAGATCGTGAAATTGCGGAGATGCAGGCGAAGATGGACCGGCTGGAATTCAGCCTGACCGACTTTGTCGAGTGGCAGCCGGGAAAACGCATCGTTGTGAAACGTGTCCGGCCGACGGCGTTTCTGATCGCGGCCGGCTCCATTGGCGGCGTTGTCGGTTCAGCCGTCGTGAATCTGTTCATCGCGCCGTTTGCGACGCCTTTGGTGGGTTTCGTCGTCGGCTTTGCGGCATACCTGTTTCCCGCAGCGATGCGACGCAATGTCTATCTGGCAATTGCCGATGTGTTTTCCTTCGGCGGAACCAACATCGCCTGGCTGTACTGCGCAATGATGCTGGTTGCCGGGGCGGTGCTGTTTCTGAAGCTGGACGCCGCGTTTTCGCAGAGGGAAGTTGTCGTTGACTGGGACCGCCGCCTGCTGTCGGTGATGACGCCGCGTTCCGAGCAAACGTATTCGCTTCCGTACCTGCAGCGACTATGCATTCGGACGGTTCGCCTGCCGCGGAAGCACCTACAACCGGACGACGCCGAAGACACGGAAGTCGATCGGCAGCAGTCGCAGATTGTCGGCTGTTTTCCGGAAGGCGACGCCGTAATTCTGGAGTCCGACAAGGCCGAGCTGTCAAATGAAACCGCGAACGAACGAGTCCTGTCCGTGGCGAGGCAGCTCGCCTCGGCGATGGGCGTCACGATTGAATCCGATGACGTCGACGAGCAGGAGTTCGACTCGGCCGGCTATCCTCGTCACTGGAAGCTGAAGTACCTGCCGCGAGTCTGGCAAATGGCGAGCACAAAGGCTCGCCGGGTTGTCATCGCGGCACTGTGCATCGTGGTTATCGTCTACGGCATTCGGCTGATTCGAGCCTACGAAGCGAACGCCAGGTCAGCGCCGCAGGTCGGAACACAGCACGGCGCTCACGCAGCGTCGATCGCGTGGCGGGTCGGAACGAAGAAGCTGCAGGACGATGCGCGTCAGTCGCGCCGTCCACTCAGCAGCCCGCTGCGGATCAGCATATAGATCAGCGTCATGATTGCTGACACCGTGGCGGCCACGTACGTCATCGCGGCGGCACTCAGCACATCGTTGACGACTGCCGCCTGTTCGCCTCGCACGACCTGCAATTCACCCAGCACTCGCTTGGCCCGATTGCTGGCGTCGAATTCGACGGGAAGGTTGATCAGTTGGAAGAACACCACGGCGGCAAACAGAAAAACGCCGGCGATCAGCAGACTCTTTCCCAGCACCGACGCAGCTCCGCCGAACATGATTCCGCCGATAAACACCATCATCGAAATCCCGCCGCCGGTCGACGCCAGCGGAACCGCCGCGTTGCGGATCACCAGCGGCGAGTAGTTCGTCGCGTCCTGGATGGCGTGACCTGCTTCGTGAGCCGCAATCCCAACGGCGGCCAGCGAACGGCTCTGGTAGACCTCAGGGCTCAGGCGGATGACTTTTGCTCGCGGATCATAATGGTCCGACAGAAACCCCTGCGTCATCTGCACATCCACGTTGCTCAGGCCGCTGTCGTCCAGCACCATCCGCGCCGCCGCGGCTCCACTGATGGGAGCCGGCTGAGCCTGGGCCTTCGCGTATGCACTTTTCACCCGCCACTGGGCGAACATTGCGAACAGCATCACCGGGCCGACAAGCAGCAGGTAGAGAGGGTCAAAAATCATTGGTTGTTCTCCGGTTCACCGACCGTTGATTGAAGTTTGAAGCGCCGGCGGAGTGGTCTTTGGCAGTTTCCTGGATCTTACGGCAGACAATCCTCCGTCTGGGGATCCCGCTTTGAATGACGCGGATTCCTCGGATAATCTTACGCCTGCTGTTCGTTCTCGGCGGAGGAAAATCGAGCACATTCCGGACGGAAGCATACGACGCTCACACTCCGAAAAATCCGCCTCCCGCAACGTCGCCGCCTCGCACGCGATGCCGAAACCGCCGCCAACTGGCGCTCACCTGAGCGATCTGATTCTGCTGCAGCAATTCCCACACCCATTCGTCGGTTTCCTGCAGTCGGCCGGCCAGAATTCGAGCGGCGTTGTTCGCCAGTCTGGCCGCGACGTTCGCATCGATATGGGCCAGTTCATCATAGGACGGTCGCGTCAGCGAAAGCAGTGTCGCACCGTTGGCACCCGTTCGAGCCGACATTGTGTGCGGAGATTCCGAAAAGAACGTGCTTTCGCCGAAAACTCCGCCAGGCTGCAGTACAGCGATCGTTGTTTGCTGAACAGGCAGTTCCGGCAGACCGACCTGCACGTCTCCCTTCAGAACCACAGCCAGCCAGTGAGCTTCGTCGCCAGTCTGAAACAGCACGGTCTCCGGATCAAACGTTCGAACATCGCACAGCCCCACAACGCGCTGCAGGTCATTCAATTCGAAGCCGTCAAACAGCATGACATCCTGCAGGAACGTGATCGGGACGTTTCCCGCCAGCGTTTCTCCGGGGAACGGCAGCCGATCCACTTCCTTTTCCAGCAGAATCAGCAGCGTTGCCGCCGCCGATTCCGAATTGGATTCGCTGCCTGACGGAATGTGTGTCTCACGGATCGGCAGCCAGCCCTGCCGCAGCAGTGAATTCAGGCCGTCAGCCGCATCGAAGCGAACGGACTCATAGCGGTAGATTTTCATGTTTGCTCCGGATCAGCCGACAGCGATTGAATCAGCAGGGATCTCGAAAAAACGAATCTGACGCAGCCGAATCCATGACGGGACACCGCCTGCCGATGACAGCGGCATCTTACGCATTTCCATCCGGCGGAGGCGCGAATCCCCGCCGCATCGTGTTTTCTGTGATGTTGACCGGAATGAGAAACTGCAGCAAGTAGTCCGGTCCACCGGCCTTGCTGCCAATGCCGCTCATCTTGTAGCCGCCGAACGGATGGCGGTGAACGAGTGCCCCGGTAATGTCACGGTTCAGGTACAGGTTGCCGACTTCGAATTCGCTGCGAGCCCGCTTTAGAGTGGCCGGGCTGCGGCTGTAAACGCCGCCGGTCAGAGCGTAGCGAGTGTTGTTGGCGATGGCGAACGCTTCGTCCAGGTCTCGGGCTTTCAGAACCGCCAGTACCGGGCCGAAGATCTCGTCCTGAGCCAGTTTCGAATCCGGGTTGACGTTTCGAAAAATGTGCGGGCCGACGAACGTGCCGTCCGACAGCGACGCGACGTCAACGGAGAGTGCCACTTCCCCGTCGAACTCCGGGTCGCAGCGGCTGATCGTCTGCAGGATGCGATCGCGGGCATCCGCGTCGATCACGGGGCCGATCCGTGTGCCGGGATCCTCGGCGGCACCGACCTTCAGACTGCGGGTTGCTTCCACCAGCCGCTGCAGAAATTGATCGTATGCCGCCTGCAGCACAATCACGCGTGAACACGCCGAACACTTCTGCCCGGAGTACCCAAACGCGCTGCGGATGACGCCCACAACCGCTTCGTCCAGGTCGGCGTCGTCGTCGACGATGATTGCATTTTTGCCGCCCATTTCCGCGATCACTCGGCGAACGCCGGCCTGACGGTCGTCGGTTTCCGCTGCCAGGCGATTGATTTCCAGACCGACGGCCTGCGAACCTGTGAAGCAAACCATGTCGACGTCAGGGCTTCCCACCAGCTCCGGACCGACATCTTCTCCGATACCGGGAAGAAAGTTGACGACGCCGTCGGGCAAACCGGCGTTGCGAACGACTTCCATGAATTTCGCGGCAACGACCGATGCCTGCTCAGCCGGCTTCATCACTACCGTATTCCCGGCGACCAGTGCGGCCGTTGTCATTCCGGTCAGAATCGCCAGCGGAAAATTCCACGGAGAAATCACGACAGCGACTCCCCGCGGTCGGTAGCCGTAGCTGTTTTCCTCGCCCTTGATGTCAACCTGCCGCGGTACGTCCAGACGCCGCATCTGATCGGCGTAGTACATACAGAAGTCGATTGCTTCGGCGACATCGGCGTCGGCGTCGGCCCATGGCTTGCCGACTTCGAAAATGATCCACGCGGCCAGTTCGAAACGCCGTTCGCGCATTTCGGCGGCGATCAGTTCCAGATACTCCGCCCGGTTACTGACTTCCATGGCCGCCCATTGCGGAAACGCTCGCCGCGCTGCGTCAATGGCATCGGCTGCCTGGTCTGCTGAGGCCGAGGCCACATGGCCGACGATTTCGGATAGCTTTGACGGATTGCGGGAACTGAGCGTTGATCGGCTGTCACTGGATTTGCCGTCGATGACCAGCGGATATTCCTGCCCGAATTCCGCCCGCACGTCTGTCAGAGCCTGCAGCATGGCTTCGCGGTTTTCACCGCGGCTGAAATCGGTGTGCGGTTCGTTGGTGAATCCGGCCGCGGCCGACTCTTCGATCGGCGGTTCGGCAACAGCGTGATCGGAAGGTTTCATAAGCAGTTTCTCGACAGCAATGTGCTGAGTAAAACTCTGACGCAGGAAGGAATCATTGGACGTGTTTTCCAGCAGGCGGCGCACCAGGTACGCCATGCCGGGAATCAACTTTCCGAAAGGCGTATAGATTCGAACGCGGTAACCGCGTTCGGAGAACAGCCGGGCTTCGTTCTCTCCCATGCCGTACAGCATCTGGATTTCGACCTGCCGTCTGGGAACGCTGTATTCTTCGGCCCACGCCAGTCCGCTGGCGAGACTTCGCAGATTGTGACTGCCCAGAGCCGGCCGCAGCCATTCGTGGTTCTTCATCAGGAAGCGAGCGTGCGTTTCGAAGCTGTCGTCCGACTGCCACTTGCGGCGATACACCGGACACGGCCAGTTTCGGTATTCGGAGACAATCGTTTCGTAGTCCCAGTAGGCTCCCTTCACCAGACGGACGGTGATTGCGGTTCCGCGCTGTTTTGTCCATGCCAGCAGATTCTTCAGGTCGTCGCCCGCGTCGCGAAGATAGGCCTGAACCACGATTCCGACGTCGGCAAAGTCGCGGAATTCGTCTTCCATCAGCACATGCTGAAAAATGTCAAAGGTCAGGTTTCTGTATTCATAGCTTTCCATGTCTACGTGAACGTAGGCGTGATGCTCGCGAGCCGTCCGCAGAATGGGCCGCAGACGTTCCGCGACCCGCTCGCGCGTTCCCTCCGGGTCTGTCGGAGAAAACTGGCTGTCCAGAGCTGACAACTTCAGCGAAACATTCAGCCGGGGAATCACGCCGTCGGCATCGCGGTCCAGCAGCGACACTTCCGACCAGCCGGCGACTCGGTCGGACATGCCTTCGATCAGGTCGATGTACGATCGCTGGTATCGATCGGCTTCGCATTCGCTGATGACGGCTTCCCCCAGCAGATCGAGCGTAAAGGCAAACCCGCTCTTGCGAATTCTCTGAACCGACTGCAGCACTTCGCCGACGTCTTCTCCGGCGATGAATCGTCGAGCCATACGCGACGCGTTTGTGCGGGCGTTGTAGGCCAGAGCCCGGCTGAGAATGCTGTTGCCGGAGGAAAGTTCCAGTCCGATCCGCGCGGCCCACGGAAGTCGTTCCTGAACGTCCTCGAAGTACTCTTCAAGGTGGCGGGCGATTGCCACGTGGTCCTTCAGCATGGGCAGGACGTCGACGAAGCGGAACATTTGCACTTTGACCGCTTCGTCCTCCATCGCCCAGTTCATCAGGCGATCTTCCCACCAACGCCCGTGAAAAATCGACGGCGAACGCTGCTCCAGCCGACCGAAGAGTTCCCGTCCAATTTCCTGCGTGCGTGCTTCGACGCGGTCTTCAATGCGTGGACGTTTCTTGGCCATGGAGTCGGGGACAGCGCGTTTCGAAAGTGCTTCAAATCCGTGAAGGTGCCTCGTCTGCGTGAGGAAGGAGGGATTCTAGGGACATCGCGGCCTGCGTGAAGGAGCGTGACCGGGATTGTGCGGGAAGTCCGTGACATCGACGCGTTTCGCGTCGCCGGAACGCTGTCCGCTGCGGTTTTTCGACGTGTTCCGCAGCGTTCCCGGCGGTCTTTACCAAGTCCGTGGCGGATGTTGTTTGCGTGTCGGCGATGTTCGTACCGGCGCCGTTTCCTGTCAGCGGCGCAGGTGGGTGTCGAGCCAGTCGAAGGCTTCATCCTGCATCGCCACGGTCCAGCGATGAGGCTCGTCGTAGAACCGCGACTGAAACTGACTCGCGGCGCCGGCGGCTTCGTAAAGCTTTCCGATTCGCTCCACGGAACTCTTCATACCCTCCGTCGGGAACAACTGGTCGCGTTCACACTGCTGAACGAACAGTCCCCGCGGCGCGGCCAGAGCGGTCAGTTCGGGGAAATCCATCAAACGATGCAGTCCGGGCAGAAAGTGGATCCATGAGTGCGTGTCAATGTGCGCACGCAGCATGGGGCGCGTCGACGACATGAAGCCGACGACGCACGCCGCGCGAATTCGTTCATCCAGAGCCGCCAGGTACGCTGACCGATATCCGCCCATCGAAATGCCGGTGCATCCGATTCGCTCGCTGTCCACGTCCGGACGCGTCTGCAGGTAGTCGATCGTTCGGCGGTCGTCGTAGTTCACCACTCCCGGCCAGGTCGCTCCCGCAAGCACGAGGCTCTTCGCCAGTGTCGATTCCTTCGTCCGGCACTTCGCGTTCAGTTGCCGGACATCCTCCAGTGAGTATGCGGCGCGGTCCCAGCCATAGCGAAAATCCTCGTCAAGCAGCACCCGGCGTTCGCCGAACATGAAGGCATCGATCGAAATCACGACGTACCCGCGCCGAACAAGCGCCGTGGCCGTGGGGCGACTGTCGTAGTTTCTTGCGTGGTACTCTGTCATCGCGGCATGGTTGTCGCCGAGGTCGATGACCTTTTCCTTGCCGAACAGGAACATTCCGCCGTGAGAATGCAGGTCGACAATCGCCGGCGCCTTTTCGGTGAGTCCCCTGGGCACCAGCACATACGCCGCGACGCGGAACCACGGCGTCGTCGAAAACAGCACTCGTTCGCGAATGTGGTCACCGCGATCCACACGCTCGACGACTTCCGGCGACAGATCAACCTTCGGCGGGTCGTAGCTCAGCACCTGCATAACGCTTCGCCGGGCCGAGTCGCGAAACGCATTGTCGAACGTGATATCAGCGCCGGATGGAAAAATCGCGGGGCGGCTGGCATCGGCGATGCTGGAAACGAATTCGAAGTTTGTGCCAAGGTCCGCACCGGACTGATCCAGCGGATGGGGCGGATCGGACGGTGGTGCCGCCGGAAAGAACCCAGTCGCCAGCAGCGGCGCAGTCCCCAGCGTCGAAAGAAACACACGGCGGTCGGGAGACGTCGACATGGCGATCAGGCTCACGAAAAAAGAAACGGTCGTCGGTGCGTCAAGTGCGAGGCTCGTGGGCTACCGGTGGAACTCGCGGGAACTCCACATTCTGAAGGAAAGCGATCGTCGCTGGAATCGACCGAAGTGCGCCTCTGGCTGCGGGAGCGCAGTCACCGCGAAGCGGCGCTACAAACGAAGCTACGCGGAACTTCAAACGACGGAACTTCGAAAAATGATCCGATGGCGTTCCGAAGTCACGCCATTCGCGTCACCCAGCATTCTTCACAGCCATCGCGTGTTTCTCTGTCAAACGTCGCAGGATGGATGCATGGGGCGTGGTGAGGCGAAGCGACGGATCCTCGGCACTGCCGGATATTCAAAACCCTCGATTTGACGTGCAGATTGGTTTCAAATACGCGGGTGACGGGAATCTTTCCAGGATATCATGACGGGCCGGATGACGGGTGATGCACAGGGTCCGCTCGATCGCCGCGACAGCAAACAGGAGAATTCCAGGATGTTGAATATCCAGAGTGCGGGTTCCGCCCTTCACTGTGACCGAAGTGCTCGCCGGCATTTCCTGAAGATTGGTGGCTTGGCGATGGGCGGCCTGTCGCTGCCGCAGATCCTGCACGCTCAGGAATCATCCCCGAAGAAACGCGTCGACGGGTTGTCGCACAAAGCGGTCATCATGATCTTTCTGTCCGGCGGTCCGTCGCATCAGGACATGTACGATCTGAAAATGGACGCGCCGCAGGAAATTCGCGGCAGCTTCCGGCCAATTGACACCAGCGTCAGCGGGGTTCAGATCTGTGAACACATGCCTCGCCTGGCGCAGATGATGGATAAGGTGGCCATCATTCGTTCGTTGTACGGCTGCCCGGATCAGCATGCGTCGGACCTGTGTGTCAGCGGCTATCCGATCGGTCCGCGAGGTCGGCAGGACAACCATCCGTCGCTGGGTTCCTCGGCCTCAAAGCTTCAGGGGCCGGTTGATCCCGCAGTGCCGCCCTTCGTCGGACTGACGATCAAGACTCGGCACGCTCCGTACGGCAATCCGGGAATGCCGGGTTTCCTGGGAATGGCGCATGGTGCATTTCAGCCGGATGGTCAGGGCATGGCCGATATGCATCTGAACGGTGTGACGCTGGAACGATTGCGAGATCGCAAAGGGCTGCTGACCAGTTTCGATCGTTTCCGCCGCCATGTGGATTCACTGGAAACGTATCGCGGCGTCGATGCACTGACCTCCAAGGCATTCGACGTGCTCACGTCGAGCCGGCTGGTCGAGGCGCTCGATCTGGACAAGGAAGATCCGGCTGTGCGTGACCGCTACGGTCGCGGCAGTTCTGACCCCGCGTTCGGCGAAGACGCCGGCCCTCACTGGATGGATCAGTTCCTGATGGCTCGGCGGCTGGTCGAAGCCGGAGTTCGCTGCGTGACGCTGTCGTTCGGGAGCTGGGACCGGCATCATTCGAACTTCAAAAGGCTTCCCGAACAACTGGCGAAATTCGACCAGGGAATCACGGCGCTGATTGAAGATCTGCACCGCCGCGGGCTGGAAAACGATGTCAGCGTCGTTGCGTGGGGAGAATTCGGCCGCACGCCAAGAATCAACAAGGATGCCGGCCGGGACCACTGGCCGCAGGTGTCCTGCTGCCTGCTGGCGGGCGGAGGCATGCGGACCGGACAAGTGATCGGAAGCACCAACCGATTCGGTGAAGTTCCTCGCGATCGTCCCGTGCATTATCAGGAGGTCTTCGCCACGCTGTATGACCGCCTTGGGATCGATGTCGGCAATGCCACAATCATCGACCAAGCCGGACGCCCGCAGTATCTGCTCGATAAACGCGACGTGATTCCCGAACTGGTGTAATGTCGGCCGGATCTGACCGTTCAGTGCAGGATCGCTTCTCATGAAACTCGCCCGTTCTGAGTTTCCCCGGCTGCTTGCCGTACCAGCCGTTCTGTGCGCCGCGTGCTGGCTGTGCATGACTGCCGGAATTTCAGCGGCCGACGAACCGCGACCGACGATGCTGATCGGTTATACCGAAGGACGAAATGACCTTCCGGAAGGCCAGTTCGCAAACTGGATCACCAACCGCGCCTGCGTTGTCAAAGCGGACGGCACCAGTCGCCGGATGCTGGCTGAGGAACTGACGCAAAAGGAGAACTCGTGGACTCAGTTTGCCGGGTGGTCGCCCGACGGAAACACGATGATCATCGGTTCGCACTGGGAGAGCCCGGAAAATGCGGCGTGGGAACGGCAGCATCGAACGTTCCGCATGACCGAAGGCTGGCTGTCAGACGCCTGTCTGATGGATCTGTCTACAGGCACGATCACAAACGTCTCGGCGGTGGATCGAGTCAGCATTTACAACACGGCCAGCTTCACTCCGGACGGACAGAAGCTGCTGATGACATCGCTGATCAACGGCGTTTCGCGACCGTTTCTGATGGATCTTGATGGACGAAACAAGCGGGATGTTTCCGGCGGAGGCACCGGATTCACCTACGGAGTGAGCCCGTCTCCCGACAGCCTCCGGATCGCCTATCACGAGAACTATCAGATTTACGTTTCCAGCGCGGACGGAAGCGACAAGCGGCACATCGAGACCGGCAACCCGTTCAATTTCGCACCGCAGTGGTCTCCGGACGGTCAGTGGCTGCTGTTTGTGTCCGGCGAACACTACGACTGCCATCCGCATGTCGTCAGAAGTGACGGCACCGAGCTTCGCAAACTGGCCGATCGGGGCGGGTACCGGGGTGTTGTCGAGCGGCTGAAGCACCCCGACTTCCACAGCGAAAGCAGTGACGTGCCCGTCTGGTCACGTGATGGCAGCGCCGTATTTTTCACGGCACAGGTGCAAGGCAGCGTTGAGCTGATGAAAGTGACTCTGGACGGCCGGGTTTCGCAGCTCACGAAATCCGCGGCCGGCGTGCGACACTACCATCCCGGTCCGTCGCACGACGGTAAGTGGATTCTGTTCGGTTCGGACCGCAGCGGTGTGATGCAGTTGTACGTCGCGCGAGCCGACGGTTCGGAAGCTCAGCCCATTACCGCCGTCCCCGCCGGCCACTGCGCGATGCATGGTCACTGGCAGCCTGATTCGCCGACGCCGTGAGTACTTTGGCTGCAGCGATCCATTATTCGTCGGCCGGGCAACGAATCCAGGGAACAGGTTTCAGTACGATTTCCGGACGCTGCGCCTGTTTCGGATTGTTCACGCGATCAGCAATTCCTGACATAAAGCTTCCAGGAAATGGATGTTATGTCGAATCAGCGACCTGCACACTGTACGACGGGACTCCAATCCCGTCGAACTGCAGCGACGGGATCGGAGTCTCGTCGTACAACCCTGTGAACACCCCGGGCTATCGCAGGATCTGCAGCAGGTTGACATGGTCGTCCGCCCACAGGATTCGTCTGCTGTCGTCAGCTTCCCTGTCCCGTGCCGAAAGCAATGCGTGGCTGAATGGTTCACGTGACAACAGAATCCAGATGCTGGACGAACGCTGCAAAGTGCCCGGTTCCGTAACCGTGATGCGAATCGTCTGAAAACCGTGTTCGGCCGCCATGCCCCGCACCAGCGGAGCCAGGTCGAAGAAGCGGTTCGAAATGTGGAACGCCAGTTTTCCATCCGGCTTCACATGCTTCATCCAGATCTGCATTGCTTCGGCCGTCATCAGGTGAGTCGGGATGGCGTCGCTGGAGAATGCATCCAGCACAAGCAGATCAAACTGCCGAGGCGACTCATGCTCCATGGACAGCCGCGCGTCGCCCAGAACCAGTTCCACGTCCGCCGGGGAATCCTTCAGGAAGGTGAATTTCTCACTGGCGAGCCGGATGACGGCGTCGTTGATTTCATACATCACAAAATGATCGCCGGGCCGGCCATAGGCTGCCAGAGTTCCCACGCCCAGTCCGACAACACCGACTCGCCGCTCCGGGCCCTGCAGGACGTCTTGCATCGCCAGGCCGATGCCGCTGTCCGTTGTGTAGTAGGTTGTCGGCTGGCGTCGCCGTTTTTCGGACATGAACTGGCGACCGTGCAGTGTGCGGCCATGAGTCAACTGACGCATCTCTTCGGGGCCGTTGTCGGAATCAGGCAGTTCCACCTCCCCGGTTTCGACCCGCAGTACTCCGTAGAAGTTGCGAATCACGGAGTTCTCGGAAAGCAGGATGTTGCGAGCGTAGCCGCCCATTCCCACAACAGCGGCAATCACGCTCAACATGACGACTGTCTGAACGGGCGATGGCCGACCGGTCGATACCGTCGGAATGAATCCGGATTGTGACCGTCGGACCATCGAGAGTGACATGCCGACGCAGGCGACAAGCCCCAGCGGGTATTCCAGATACACGGGAAACACAACGGGAGCCACCAGTGCGATCAGCAGACCGCCACAGGCGCCGCCGGCGGAAATGATCAGATAGAACTGAGTCAATTGCCGGGTACCGGGCTTTCGCAGGACCAGTTCCCCGTGGCACACCATGAACATGCAGAACATCGCTCCGAAGTGGATGATGATCTGAGGAACCGCGCTGACGTGTTCGGCGACAACCATCACAATCGCTGCCGAAGAAAATGCCAGCAGGCTCCAGCCGAACCAGCGCCGCGAATACCAGCGGTCGCTGTCGAAAGTCAGTATGAACGACAGCAGATACAGCACCAGCGGAAGGATCCACAGGAACGGTACAGTGGCGATGTCCAGGCAGACATGATTCGTGGTCGCCAGCAGCATGACCGACGCGGCGCATGCCAGACCGAACCACGTCCAGCGGTCTCCCGCCGTGACAGGGCCGGATTCGCAGTCGTCGTCAGTACCGTCAGCCAGTGTGCAGCCATGTTTTCCATACCGCGATACCAGTACCGAGCATGCCGTACAGGACAGCACGAACATTCCGAACGACCATGACCAGATCAGAGTCTGCTGCTGAGAACTCCAGGCCGGTTCCACGACGAACGGAAACGAAAGCAGTGCCAGCAGTGATCCGGCGTTGCTGAGTGCGTACAGGCGGTAGGGTGAACCGTCTGTGCGAGTCTGACTGAACCACTTCTGCAGCAGCGGCCCCGTTGACGAAAGGACGAAATACGGAAGTCCGACACAGGCCGTCAGCAACGTCAGGATGCTGAGAACCGGTGGGGCGTCGCCGGCCGGTTTCCATTCTGCTCCCGGCGTAATCGGCAGCATGGCTGCCGCCGCGACCATCAGCAGGACATGGCCAATGACCTGGTTCCGCGTCGACAGGCGAGTCGTCAGCAGGTGAGCGTAGGTGTAGCCCAGAAACAGCAGACTCTGAAAGAACAGCATGCACGTTGTCCAGACGGCGGGGCTTCCTCCAAACCACGGCAGAATGAACTTGCTGATCAGCGGTTGAACCTGAAACAGCAGAAAGGCGCTTAGAAAGACAGTGACGGCAAAGCATGCGACGACGGCGGGTGGCACCGGACTGACGGACACCGTGGGGATCCGGATCGCATGGTTCGAATCAGGGGTTTCCATTGCATCCTCAGGTTACGTTCGGAGCACTGCCGCTGTTCGTTCCGCGTCTGCGCTCGTGCAGCGTCGGTTTACAGCGAACATTCGGATAATGCAGCGCTCAGTAATGTTGCAGGAAGTCAACAACCTCAGCCTAGCTCGAACTTTCGCGCGGTGTTGACGGCACCGCTGAAGAAATCGGGTGATTGCAGGTTTCCCGGCAGTTGATCCGTCGATCATCGCCGCAAGCGCGGCGGCAACGGGCGGGAGGGCTCGCGGCTGTTGCAGTGAGACCCCGCAGACAGCGTGGCCTTCCGATGGCCAGGAGTCGCGCGCCTTGCGGAAAATGGAATCGTGTCCGGCACCGCGTTTTGGAACGGCCATCCGCAGCGTCCACACCGCCGCTCAATTCACGGAGCGTCTTCGGGGGTCTCACGGTGCCCGACCACCGGGCGCTACGCGCAAAGAAAAAACCCCGGCTGAAACCGGGGTCGGAATAAGAGGGGCGAGTGGGATTCGAACCCACGGATAACGGATTTGCAATCCGCTGCGTTAGCCACTTCGCCATCGCCCCGAAACGCGGTTTCGCTGGAAATGACACGGCGAAACCTGCTGTGCCGGGTTCAATCAGGCAATCTGGTGAAAGATTGCGGACTGGAACTAACGCGGCAATTCTACGGAAGGTATCGGCGTTTCCACCAGCCTGCTGCAGTGAAAAACGACCGATTTTGGCCACGACTGCCGCGACAAGTCTGCCGTCATCCGCTGACGAAAGCATAGACCCCCGGGCTTTTCCCGGGGTTCGGATCGACTTCGGTAGATCCCCTGATTTCTCACCGGTAGCATGGGTGCCCGATTGATGGAAAGTATTCTTTAACGGAGCAGAACGTGGCAGCGGAAACAAAAACAAGCGAATCGCACAAGTCGGCGGCGACAAGCGAAGAACAGCTCATTCAGGAGGCGCGAAACGCCGTCAGCCAGTGCAACTGGGTCGTGGGCGAATGCGCGGCCCGGTGGACTCAGCGGTACGCGCGCGGAAGAACGGACGCCGATTTCGGCCAGATGGTCGGGCTCAGCGGAGACCAGATTTTCCAGCGGCGGCGCGTGTGGGAGACTTTCGGCAGGGTCTATCAGGAATACAACAACCTGAAATGGTCTTTCTTCTACGTGGCACTGAACTGGGACGACGCAACGGCGTGCCTGGACTGGGCGGATCAGAATGAAGCAACCGTCGCGGAAATGCGGGCGTGGCGACGAGCCCAGCACGGCGAAGATTTGACGGCGGAATCTCAGGAAACTTATTCCGAATGGGCGGCACCACTGGCGATTGACACCGCAGACATGCCGCTCAGCACCGTCGTCGATCCGGCAAACTACCTGCGCAGCGGCCAGGGTGATCGCGCCGGCCTGCCTTCCGATCCGGGAAGCCAGGTTCCCACGATGTCCGCGGCGGCCCGCGAATCGGCCGAATACGCTCCGTTCCGAAGCGGAGCTGCCGCACCGGCGCCCGGCGAACAGTTCGCGGAAGTGGCGGTTCTGGAACGATCGGAACCAACCGCAGAACAGATCTGGAAGCGCACCGTCTCCGCTCTGGAACGACTGAACCGCGGGCTGACAAAATCCGTATTGAATTCGTTCGACGACCAGCCGCCGGAACTTCAGTCACGACTGGCGACGGCCTGGGCGGACCTTCAGGAAAAGCTCGGCGACCGAGTCTGAGCCCGGCGGTCCCTGTCAGCGGCATTGCGAACGGCGACGATGAGTCTTTCCGAAGAAGAGTACGAAAACGCTGGTCGAACCCCTCGCCTGGTCAACGGATGGCTCGTGGGCACGCTCGTGGTGCTCGCGGCAGCGCTGATGTATGAGACGTTTCGCAGCCGCGAGCCGGTCTTTGTGAACCACTCCCCGCGCGTCGTCACACCGCGCGGGGAACTGGGAGCCGACGAACGCTCCACGATTGAAGTGTTCGAACATGCGTCTCCCTCGGTCGTTTTTATCCGCACCAAGGGCTACCAGCCCAGTTTTCCCCGCGGCGTCATTGAACAGGAACTGTCTTCGGGCACGGGCTTCGTCTGGGACGAAAACGGCCACATCGTTACCAACCTGCATGTCGTCCGCGACGTCCTGGAACGCGGCAAGAATGCATCCCTGGAAGTGCAGTTCTCCGACGGACGAGTTGTTGACGCCGACGTGATCGGCGGAGTCTTTGAATATGATATCGCGGTGCTGAAAGTACCGGGCGGCGTCAGCGAACTGGTTCCGATCACGATTGGCAGTTCCCAGGATCTGCAGGTCGGGCAGAAAGTGCTGGCGATCGGCAATCCCTTCGGATTTGACCAGACGCTGTCCACGGGAGTCATCGGCGGACTGAATCGCATCGTTGCGACGGAACGGCAGAATGAATTCCTGAGCGGGCTGATTCAGACGGACGCCGCCATCAATCCGGGGAATTCCGGAGGACCGTTGCTGGACAGTGCCGGGCGGCTGATTGGCGTCAACACGGCGATTGTCAGTCCGACCGGGGCGTACTCCGGGCTGGGATTCGCCGTGCCCGTCGACGCCGTGCTGGATTCCGTTCCGCGCGTCGTCGAGGAAGCCAGCGGCAAGCAGCGTCCGGAGCTGCTGGGTGCCTCGGTGCTGAATCGTGAGAGTGCCCTGCAGCTTGGAATCCCGCAGGAAATCATCGACCGCGGACTGATCGTGGGGCGCGTCCTTCATAATTCGGCCGCTTTTGACGCCGGTCTGATGCCGGGTGACCAGATCACCGCCGTTGACGGCAAAGTTCTTTCCAGCGGCACTGAGCTACGACAGCTCGTGGAATCTCATGAGCCCGGTGATGTCATCGAACTCACCATCATTCGGCGCGAACAGTCGGGACGACTGCTGGTACCGCTGCGCGCCCGGAAGCTGTTCTTCTGAAGCGACCGTGCGCCGTTCGCGAGTTTTGCGCCGGCCGGGAAGCCGACGCGCTCGGAACCTTGTTCAGGGGATCTGCAGAGCCAACGGGAATCCGGTCGGCAACTGCATCGTTCAATGGTCAATTCGCCTGATGGCCGCTGAGGAATCTACTCCGGGTCGCCAATCGCGATGACCTGCAGACGCAGCGTGCCTTTGGGAATTTCGGCCTCAAACTCCTCACCGACTTTCTTGCCGAGCATTGACTGGGCGATCGGGCTGGACGTCAGGATCTTCATCACATCGCCGTCGTAGTCCTCTTCGCCGGGGCCTACAAGTTCGTACATTTCTTCCAGACCGTCGCTCAGGTCTCGCACAGTGACGCGTGAGCCGAACGCGACGACATCTTTCGGCATCGCGGAGCGGTCGACGATTTCGCAACCGGCCAGTTTTGTCTTGAGCTGGTTGATCTTGGCCTGAATGTATCCCTGCTGTTCGCGCGCAGCATGGTATTCCGCGTTTTCCTTTAGGTCTCCTTCCTCACGCGCGACCTTGATTCGTTCCGTCACGGCGGGCATCTGGACATCCTCCAGTTCGCGGATTTCTTCGCGGATTTTTTCGTATCCTTCTCGGGAGATTGGCTGGCGATCCACGGCGGTGCTCCTGGTTGGCTGGTCGTGCTCTCTTTGCGCAATACAAAAGCCGAGGACACGGACTCGACACCGATTGGTTCGGTGCGGACGGGACCGTGTCCTCGACGGAGATTTCATGTTCACAAGTGACTGCGGAACGGGGCCTGTGCAGAGAAGTTCACGGCAACCGCAGTCACTGCCGAAAGTATACTCAACACGCGGGCAATGGCTATCCCACGCTGCACCACTGCCGCGAACCCGCACTGTCCAGAACGGCAGCGCAGACCTGCTGCGTTTCCTGGGCATCACGGAATGTGGGATGACACGGACCGCCGGATTCCAGGGCTTTCAGGAAATCAGCGACCTGATGGACGAACGTGTGTTCGTAGCCGATCTGCAGACCCGGCACCCACCACTTATCCATGTACGGCATATCGCCGTCCGTCACATGGACGTCATGCCAGCCGCGAATCAGGGAATCATCTCTGTGATCGAAATACTCCAGTCGATGCAGGTCATGCAGGTCCCATTTGATCGAAGCGTGTTCGCCGTTGATTTCAAACGTATACAGGGCCTTGTGTCCGCGCGCGTAGCGGGTTGATTCGAACAGGCCCAGCGAACCGTTTTCAAAACGACACATGAAGGTGCAGGCGTCGTCGATGCCGACCGGTTCGACTTTTCCCGTCTCATTGTGCATGCGTTGTTTGACAAATGTCTCGGTCATGGCATTAACCGTGGAGATCGAGCCATTCAGCCAGATCGCCGTATCGATGCAATGTGCCAACAGGTCGCCGGTGACTCCCGAACCTGCGGCCTTGACGTCCAGACGCCATAGCGCCGCGCCTCCCTGAGGAAGGTCTTCGTTGATCGTCCAGTCCTGAAGAAAGTTGGCGCGATAGTGGAAGATCCGGCCAAGGCGTCCTTCGTCAATCAACTGCTTCGCCAGTGTGACGGCAGGGACGCGACGGTAGTTGTACCACACCGTATTTGCGACGCCCGCTTTTTCGACGGCGTCCACCATCCGCTGCCCTTCTTCCGGATTCAGCGCCAGCGGTTTTTCACAAAGAATCATCTTGCCCGCTTCAGCGGCGGCGATGGCGATCTCGGCGTGGGAATTGTTCGGCGTACAGATATCGATCGCGTCGATATCGTCTCGTGCGATCAGCTTTCGCCAATCCACTTCGACAGACTCGTACTGCCACTGGTCGGCGAATGCCCGAACCTTGTCGCCGTCACGGCCGCACACCGACTTCAGCACCGGCCTGTGCTGAAGCTCGGGAAAGAAATCATTGACTCGCTTGTAGCCGTTTGTGTGCGTCCGGCCCATGAAGCCGTAACCAATCAGACCGATATTCAGCGGGCGAAGGTTTGCCATTTCAGAGTCTTCTTTCTGCACAATCAGTTCGAACGTCGGCGGCTGACAAACATGCATCAGCCGGCCTGGGCGACCACGTAGAAGACGAGACCGTCACGCGTTCGCATCCCGGACTTTGATCATCGTGTCCAGAATGGTGTTCCACGTCTTCGGGTCTTCCAGGACGGAGTTGGGAAACATACAGCCGTCCCAGCACATGTGGCGTATTCCTCGTTCTTCCGCTCCGTCCAGCCAGTATTTGGAGCACTTCACGATATCCAGTTTTCCGTTTGGATCATCAGCGCGACAGTGCTTTCCGGTTTTGTCGTGCGATCCCGCGCCGTGAACGTTGCCGTCGTTCTGTGCCACGTGAAAATCGATCGTCCAGGGTCGCAGTTTGTCGGTCATCGTCGCGTATGCGGCGTAGAACTCGTCATCGCTGTAGCCTGGCTGCACCAACGCGTGTTCCGGCGCGTTGTATCCAAGCAGGTACAGGTAGGTGTGGGCCATGTCGCACTGAAAGCCCAGGGAGCCGGGCATGTCGACGGCTTCGAGCAGGTCCAGCATATCCTTCCAACTGTGCATACCGGCCCAGCAGATTTCACCTTCCGCGGCCAGTCGTTCGCCGTGAGCTGCTGCAATGACCGCCGCTTCCCGGAAAGTCGCAGCGATGGTCCTGGTGTGTGCAGCCGGATTTTCGCGCCACTTGTTGACGCCGAATTCCGCGGAATCGACCCGGATCACGCCGTATTGTCGTACGCCGTGTTCGTTGAAGATACGGGCGATACGACAGGCTTTCTTCACGGACAGGATGAATTTGGCTCGCTGAACCGGCGTTCCCATTGCGGAATCGCCAACAGTACCGGGCCAGATCGGCGCCACCAGGGAACCGACGGCGAATCCGTGCGACGCAATCTTGTCAGCAATGCGGCGGAGTTCGTCGTCGGAGGCATCGGGATCGGTGTGCGGGTGGAACAGGAAATAATCGATGCCGTCAAACTTCTGCCCGTTGACATTGGCTGCCGCCGTCAGTTCCAGCATACGGTCCAGGCTGATGGGCGGTTCCTGTCCTTCACCGTCACCTTTACCGACGAGTCCGGGCCACATGGCGTTGTGAAGTTTCAAGGCACTCATATTTTCTCCCTTGCCGATGTCGTGTGCAGCAATCTTCTGTTGAGATGACGGGTGATTTCAGAGGGTGGGAAGCTTAGCCGATGACCTGGCATTGAACCAGCGGCGCTGCAGATTGAGTTGGGTAATCGAGGAACTGACGTGCCTCGGTCATTATGAGCGACGCGGCAGTCCTGTACGCGGATTACCCACACCGAGGAACTACTTCGCAGCCGCAACGCCCGGCGTTTTGGAATGTGCGTGCTGCGGGAAGTCGAAGGTCAACACGAGCGGTTCAGTGCCTGTGTTCTCGATTTCCACGCCGCCGCTGTTCAGTGCGGACTGAGTGATGAAGCCGATTTCGGGATAGAGTTCGCCGAGCTTCATATCCTGGTGATATCGCACTGCGAGCTTCCCAACGCGACCGCTTCCGCCGTTCGTGTGAAACAGCGCTGGACTCTCCGGGCAGAAATTCGTTTTACCGCCAGGCTGCACGGTGAGTCGAAGAATCGAGCACTTCTGGTCGCCAAGGAAATCGCCGTAAACGATCCACTTCGCATCGACTCCGGCGCCTGCGAATTCTTCGGCGGTGATTGCCGGACGCGAATTCTTCTGAACGAAGTTCGGATCCTGGTTTGCTGCGAAGTCGAACTTTTCAACCAGGTACTCCCAGTCTTCGTGCTTCGCCTTCGGATAGTCCAATTCCCGGCAGGCGTAGAACGCATCGGCTGCTCCGATACGACCGTCAAGCGTCAGGTCCTCGGCCAGGAAGTGCTCATCCATCGTGACGTGCAGCTCGTGCGTGCAAAGATTTGTCGGCGAATGCAGCACGCCGTTCGGCATCACGAAGCCGTTATCAATCCACATCATCGTGTGCGGCGACAAATGCCGGACCCCGTTGTATTCGCCCTTGCCGAAACTCTTCATGCAGGCCAGAAACTGATCCTTCGTCACAAACGGGTACAGTCCCATGGCCGTGGTGTGATAATGCGACGCACTGACTCCGGGATTGTCGAACGAGTTGATGTCATAAACTTCCCACTTCGACCAGTGCAGGTGGTGCGGGATCGGATTCAGATTGTCGAACTTCTTTGACACGATCGGCCACGTCGGGTTGCCAAACAGCGATTTCGAAAAGGCCGTCACCTTCTCGCCCATCACAGCTTCCGGATTGGCGACGATCAGATCCTGCAGCGAGATGACCTGCCCGTTCGGAGTCAGGACGTGTGCTTCTCCTTCGCGGAACGGAGCCTTGTTCGTGCGCGTGTCGATGACACCCGTCACGATGGGAACCGTGCAGCACATCCAGAGTTCATCGAGCCCCGTGCCGTTCATGTAGTCCGGGTAGTACGACTGTGCATCAAGGCGAAGGCGTTTCCCTGGCGTGCAGAATGTCCGACCGGCGTAACGGTGCAGCAGCTGCAGGACCCCATCGCTCTTGTTCAGGCAGTCATCGAGAATCGCAGCGGATGCTCCGTCGATGACATCCTGTTGGGGGTACTCGTGCAGTTTATCCGCGAGAATTGACGTCGAAGAAGCCAAGATTGTTCACCTCAGGAAGTCAAAAGGAGCGTGTCGGTTCCATGACGTATTTGGAAAGATATTTGTTGTCTTGAATCTACCAGAACCCAACGAGCCGGCCTGCGAACGGAATTATCCGAGGCGATTGCGGAGCGGACGCCCAAGCTGAAGAAATGACCGAGGAACCCGGGTTGGAGCGATGCAAAGAATGCCGTTTCCGGCGGTCGGTGCATCAGACGCAAGTCTGGCGACGTTGGTCATCGGTCAGGAAGCAGACTTCAAATAGGAGTGTTTCGGCCCGAAAAATGTCAACAGGGCGGGTGGAACATTCGCCTGGGAGGGCAGGAAACTCCGGACGTTTTCCACGCAGCGAACTCGGCAGGGCTGGCATTCTGACGGCAGCCAAACAGATTTCAAAGCAACCGGCCGATTTCCAGGCGACTGGGCAATTCCGCGACGCCGGTACCGTGGGCGGCGCTTCCGATTCCGGGAATCTCGCCGAAATTTCGACTGCCAATGATCTCACCGGCCAGAGACCGTGTCCGGTCTCCGACGCTTGCTGGAGCGGCGCAGCGGATCGCGTAGAATCCGGCCCGCCGGGTCGAGTTTGGCGAACGAACACAGACGCGGGCGATCATGACACGGCAAAAACCGGGCACGAAATGCGTACAGAGAACCTGGCAGATGACAAGAACGGCGATCCTTGGTGCAACCGGCTACACGGCGCTCGAACTGCTGAAGATTCTGGCGCGGCATCCGCATGTCGAAGTCGCGGCGCTGACCACTCGCCAGGACGGCAATCCGCACGTTTCTGAGGTCCATCCGTCACTGACGGGAATCTTCGATCTGGCGTGTGAGAATCTGACAGCCGAACAGGTTGGCCAGCGTGCCGACGTCGTCTTCTGCGCGCTTCCCCACACGGCCAGCATGGAAGCAGTCCCGCAATTGCTCGATCAGGGCTGCCGCGTGATTGACCTGAGCGCCGATTATCGGCTGAACGATCCGGGAGTCTACGAACAGTGGTACGGCCACGTTCACACGGATCCCACGCGGCTGAGCACCACGGTTTACGGCCTGCCGGAACTTTACATGGACCGCATTCCGTCCGCCGACCTGGTGGCGAATCCCGGTTGCTACACCAGCACGGCGATTCTGGGACTGGCACCACTTTTGAAAGCGGGATTGATTGACCCGACTGGGATCGTCATCGACGCAAAAAGCGGAGTCAGCGGCGCCGGGCGGACGCCAAAACTGGGAACTCTGTTCTCCGAATGCAACGAATCGGTCACCGCTTACAGCATTGGAAATCATCGCCACACTCCGGAAATCGAACAGGTCCTGTCTGATGTCGCCGGAGTCAGCGTGCAGGTTTCGTTTAATCCCCATCTGATGCCGATGGACCGCGGAATCCTGTGTTCGATGTACCCGAGACTGAATTCGCCGAAATCGCTGGAAGAACTGCTTTCCGTGTATCGCAGCTTCTACGCCGATCAGCCCTTTGTACGTGTTGTCGACCACATTCCCGCGACCAAACACGTCTCGCATACGAACTTCTGCGACGTGTCGCTGCGAATGAATCGCGACCAACTGGTTGTGTTTTCCGCCACCGACAATCTCATCAAGGGAGCCAGCGGCGTGGCCGTGCAGAACATGAATCTGCTGCTGGGTCTCGATCAGCGCACAGGAATGCTTCCCGTTTGAAGCATCGTCACTCCGACAGGATTCACAAAAAATGTCAGACGATCACGCTCAACTGCCGCGCGGCTTTCGGGCTTCCGGCACCACCTGCGGCATCAAGGCCAGCGGCAAGCCCGACCTGGCGCTGTTCGTGTCCGACTCACCGGCCTCGGCCGCCGGCGTTTTTACAACGAACCGCGTGTGCGGAGCTCCCGTGACGGTAACGCGCGGACGAGTCCCTTCGGAGTCCGTGCGGGCGGTCATCATCAACTCCGGGAACTCAAACGCCTGCACGGGAACAAGAGGGATCGAAGATGCGCAGGCCATGACGGCAGCAGTCGCCGCACAAATCGGTTGCAGCAGGGAAGACGTTCTGGTCTGTTCAACCGGAGTGATCGGAGTGCCGCTGCCAATGGGGATCGTCCAGGCAGGCATTCCGAAGGCGGTGTCGGCTCTGGGTGACTGCGGCGCGTCGTTCCTGAATGCCGCCACGTCGATGATGACCACCGACACGTTTGCGAAGCAGGCGTCCGTCGAAGTGCAACTCGGCGGTCGCAGCGTACGAATCGCCGGCTGCGCGAAGGGAGCCGCCATGATTGCCCCGAATATGGCCACCATGCTGTCGTTAGTTATGACCGATGCCGTGCTGACGGCTCAGCAGTGCGACGAAGCTCTGCGGTTCGGCGTCGACCGGACTTTCAACTGCATCAGCGTCGACGGGCACATGAGCACCAGCGACACTGTTCTGCTGCTGGCCAGTGGAGCTTCCGGAGTGCAGCCGTCCGGCGACGACCTGACCCAGCTGCGCAATTCCGTGCAGCAGGTCTGCGAAAAGCTGGCCACCGACATTATTCGCGACGCCGAAGGTGCGGAGCACTTTATCACTGTCGACGTCGAAGGTTTCGAAACCCGCGCCGCCGCACACTGCATTGCGAAGGAAATTGCCGACAGCGCACTGGTGAAGACCGCCATCACGGGAAACGATCCGAACTGGGGACGCATCACCTCAGCGGCCGGGTACGCAGGAATTCCCTTCGACCCTGCGTACCTGTCACTGACGATCAACGACACGGAAGTCTACCGGGCCGGCACTCCGCTTAGCTTTGACAGTGCGGCCCTCTCCCGCCAAATGAAGTCCCGTCGCGAGGTACATCTGCGGCTGGTGCTTTCCGGCGGTCCGGCTTCCGGCGGCGAATCCGTCCGATACTGGACCAGCGACCTGACTCAGGAATACGTCCGGCTCAATTCCGAGTACACAACGTGAACTCAGACGTCCCCGGCATGGGGCGTTTTTCGGTTCCAGAGTCGTTCGCGGCGCGATGTTCGGTCGACGTATTCTGAAGCCGCCGGTACGACGCGCGATCCGTCGGGTTCACCGATGGAGACGGCTCTTGAGGCGATGCCAGACCGGGATACTGATCCGTGTCCCGCAGCTCATGCATCGCAGAGGTCTGCGTCCGATCAACAGGTAAACCAGTTTCCGCAGGGTGGAACGACTCTCAGCGAATTCCGCCAAAAGCCCGCACTTTGGACATTCCGGCAGCATTATCACGTACTTTCAATGGTGTGGAATCAGGGTGAACTAATGGTTTATCACTTGTGCCGCTCGACATCAACTGGCTCACGTCAAGATTCCGTTAGCCTTCGAATGGTGCACCGAATGTGGTGGACGGGAATTCTTCGCAGAATCCGATCCTTTTCGGTAACATGGCCGGGAGTTACCTCCGTTCATCTCAGCCCGCGTTTTTCGAACCACTTTCATGGCCGACGCCAGCATTCAACCGCTTGAGAAGTTCGGCGATTTTGAAATCGTCGGAGAACTTGGACGCGGCGGCATGGGTGTCGTGTATGAGGCCCGCCAGGTTTCGCTGAAGCGCCGTGTCGCGCTGAAGGTGCTGTCCGGGAGAATGGGGCTGACTCCCAGGGCGATCACGCGCTTTAAGCTCGAAGCGGAAGCGGCCGCGCGACTGCATCATTCCAACATCGTGCCGATTTTCGCAACCGGCGAACAGGACGGGATTCCGTTCTATGCGATGGAATTCATCGACGGCCCGTCGCTCGACCGAATCATCCGGCAAATGCGACTGACGCGCCGCGGTCCGCCGGCAGACGGCGCGGCGACGCGACCACAGGCAGTGACTCCCGGCACGGTCGAGGCCATCACGGCAACCGGCGGCCCGGAACACGACACCGAAGACCCCGCCATCAACTGGTCCGTCGAAACGATTATCGGTCGCCACGAATCGCCCGGCGCCACCGCAACTGCCCATGACCAGACTCCTGCGGAACAAACGTCGCCGGAAAAAACCACGCCCGAACCGACATCACCGCAGCCGACTGCTCCTGAACAGCCGACGGAAATGACCGGACTTGCCGCCGGCGACCTCAATGACGACGCCACCGTCGTGGGAGACATTCCGGCCGAAGTCGCAGCCACCGTCGTTGAAAAGCCGGATGTCGACGAACACGCTCGAACGGCGGAGTACATCAAGGTCAGCGGCTCCGGGATCGGCGAAACCAACCTCGCGCGGCGAATGGTGAGTTCCTCCCCGTCTGATTCCATGCTATTCGGTTCAAGCGGCTCTGGTGCTTCCCTGCACGACCAGTCTCTTTCGACCGGCAGCCGGTATTTTCGCAATATCGCTCGGATGTTGGCGGATGTGGCGGATGCTCTTCAGCACGCTCACGACGCCGGAATCATTCATCGCGATATCAAGCCGGGAAACATGCTGCTGTCCCGCGACGGGCGACTGTGTCTGAACGACTTCGGGCTGGTCCGAGTGATGGACGCACCAGGCGTCACCGTCAGCGGTGAATTCGTCGGCTCACCGTTGTACATGTCACCGGAGCAGATCGTGACCGGGCGTCAGCCGATCGATCATCGCACCGACATCTATTCGCTGGGAGCCACGCTGTATGAACTGATGACGCTGCAGCCGCCATTCGTGGGAACACGCCGCGACGAAATCCTGACGCAGATCCTGACAAAGGAGCCCCGAGATCCGCGATCTCTGAACAGGAAGATCCCTGCCGACCTGGAGACCATCTGCCTGACAGCTCTGGATAAGGATCCGGATCGAAGGTATCCGACAGCGGCGGCAATGGCCGCTGACCTGCGCCGGTTCGTGGCGTTCGAACCCATTCATGCACGACGTGCTGGACTCGGTGCTCGGCTGCTGAAATGGGCGCAGCGTCGTCCAGCGGTCGCCGCCTTGTCCTGTGCCCTGATCGTCCTGGTGCTGTCAGGCGGCGTGTTCGGCTTTCGCGCCTATCAGGACAATCGTGCCGCTCAGAAACTGATCGCAGAGAATCAGCGGCAGGCAGCGCGGGACAAGCTGGAACGCGAGCGGCAGCAACAGCGACGCGTTGCGGAAGAGGCTGACAAACAGCGGGCCGCCAGCGCCGCCACTGCGATTGAAGCGGCGACTCGCGAAGCACTGAATGGCACTTACGACCGTATCGAGGAACATCTCAGGGAAGCGGAATTCTTCGGAGCCCACACAGGTGAAGTCCATCTGCTGCGAGGTCTTGCGGCTTTTGAATCAGGCGCCTATGGCGAGGCGATCGAACACCTGGAATTGGCCGTTAGTGAGTTGCCGGACAGTGTTGCGGCAAGAGTTCTGCTGATGCGGTCTTGTCTGATGATGGCGGTTTCCCGCGAAGACCTGGAACTTGCGGTGCAGATGAATCGCGAATTCCGGCAGATGACACCTGTCACGCGGCTCGATCAACTGTACGGCGGCTCTGCGATGACCGGCACCGATCCTCTGCAAGCCATTGAAATGCTGCGGGAGCTGGAACAGCAGGAGTCGTCTCCCGCCGTTCAATACATGCTTGGGCGCGCCTACTTTGCCCGCGTCGTTCAGACATATCTGCGGACTGATCTGGAAGCGGGATTCAATATCGGCGACATGCTGCGGCTGATTGATGCCGCCAGAGCAACTCAGCCGGACAACGTCCTGGCGATGCGCCGGCAGGTACTCGCACATTTCTACGCTGCCGACATTTTCCGGCTTGCCGGTTTCCAGGAGGAGCAACGCCAGAACCTGTTCACGGCACAGGAAACCGCGCGGGAAATGCTGATCGAGTTTCCGGAGGATGCCAAGAGCTACCAGGTGAACTCACTGCTGGCCGCGTTTGATGGCCAGTGGGATTTTGCACTGAAGTATGCACGTGACGCCCGTTTGCGGGCGCATTCCCGAGACGATCTGGCCGACGTGACCTCGTTTCTCCACAGAGCGGGAAGGACTGCCGAAGCGCTTTATGAAGTTGATAAGAATCCGGGATCCAGGCAAGACCAGACAGGTATCTATCGCTGCTTCCTGATCGCCGACTGCGAAGGCGTTGAACAGGCGCTGAACGCGTATCAGGAATGGCTGGCCGCGGTGAACCCCGACGCGCCACCGGATCGCGGCGTTTCTGTGTTCGGTCTGTTCTGTTATCTCGGCCGACCCGAAGAAGCGATCGAACAGACGAAGCAGTTCCAAAGACTGATCCGCACCGATCCGCCAACCGACTCGATGAGTCTGCAGGTCGAAAAATTCACAAGCGGTCTGATCGGGATCGATGAATTGGTTGCTTCGGCAGAAACGCGGCAGGATCGTATCAATGCTCACTATTTGGCCGGTCTCAGCAGGCTCGGTCACGGTGACCGCGCCGGCGCCGTCGCTCACTTTGAGGCCGTTGGAAGCGAAGGATTTCCGGCCTGGGGCCTCGACGTGTTCGACCTGTCCAAAGGGGCCGCGATACTGCTGAACCGCCTTCGCGAAGATCCGAAGTGGCCGCCATGGATTACGAAGAACGCAGATGACAAATAGCCGGGACTGCGTTTCGCGCCGTGACTTTGCGGCAGTTTCGTTGCGGTCGCGGCGATATTCCGGATCGCCGGTGCCTGCGCCCCGAGCATCGCCGTCGGCAGGAGTTGTTTCGTACGCTCACTCGCCGGAACCGACGCCTGCCGCGAAATCCTTCAGATTCACATCAACTGTCGTCGTGTCATCGATGGCCACGTCGACTGCCTGCGCGGCCAGTCGACCCGGGGCGTGACCGATGCTGTCGAAGTATCCGGACAGTGCCTTCTCGACGGCTGGCGGCACCGGCAGGTCGTTTGGCCGTTCAATATGACGCGAGACCGCGACCAGAATATGGCTGCCGTGACCGGTCGCATCCAGTTGAAAACGACCGTCGCCATCGGCAACGGCGATCGCGCCGCCGAGAATCGCCAGCGCGGCTGCGGTCGCCTGAAAGTCCGGATGCTCCGTCTCCCGCCGAAGGCTTCGTGAACTCAGCAGCATGTCACCGCGACGACTGGTCGGCAGCAGGATCAAAAGCGCCGACGAGTCGGGCACGCTTCGGCCGGAGGGATCGACATACATCACGGTCCCGCGGACGCTCGCAACGGCGACCGGATTTCGCGGACGCGACGCTGCCGCTCCCGCTGCTGAACCGTCCCCCGAGTTCGACAGTTCTGCGTCCGTCGATCGACGACTGCCGTCCGCGCCATTCCGACCAATCCACCAGCCGCCGGCAAGACAGGCCAGCATCAGGATTCCCGAAATCAGCCACCATGTTGCACCGGGGAGTGTGCGGGCCGGCGTCTGTTCGAAACCGAGTTCACTCAGACTCGGCTGACCGACGGCCTGATCAAACGACTCCGCGAGTTCCCGCAGTGGCTCGCGGGCGTATGTCGTCGCGATGGATTCGTCGAAGTCCGTGTCGTGATCGGAATCGGAAGTCGGCGGAACTGTGATAGCGGGCTCGGGAAGCGAAATGATTTCCGCATTGGGCAGCGGTTCGGAGGGAACCGGCCGTAGCCTGGAATCGTGTTCTGTCCGGTCGCTGGTGTTGCCCGAATCATCGTCGGTGCTGGTGGCAAGTTCCGACAGTTCGCTTAGCGCTGCCAGCAGGTCGCCATCGCGGCGGACTGATTCTCCCGGATTCGGTACGGCTCGCGTTGTTCCGTCCAGCGACGGAACTCGCAGCGATCGTCCGCACTGTGGGCAATCCACAAGTGCTCCTGCCCGTGATCGCGAAATCCCCAGCAACTGTTGACAATGGTGGCAGCGAAACTTGATCGGCATACACGCAATGTAGCGTGTGCACAGAGACGGAACGAGACATTCCGGGGCTCACCGGACAACTGCGACCGGACACGATCGGCGCGTCCCGTGGACAGCTTCTGAAGGCCCGTTGCGTGAGCATCGCTATTCGCTCTTGCGGATTGCGTCGATGGCTTCCCGGATCGAATCCCGCAGGCGACGGTTTTCCGTTTTGGACATTTCTTCCAGGATTGGCAGAGCATCGGCGGCTTCCGAGCCCACTTTTCTAAGAAGGAAGACCGCATAGTATTGCTTTCGGCGGTCACTGGACTTCAGGCCGTTGATCAGCACCGGAACGGCATCCGGTCCGGCGGCATCAATGTCGCGAATGGCGGCGCGGGCGAATTCCGCGTCGTCGTTGCTGTCCAGCATTTCGAACAGCACCGGAACCGCAGCTTTGGCGGCAGGTCCCAGCTTGCCAAGTCCTTCCGCCGAATTCCGTCGGACGTCCCACGCGTCATCACGAAGCAGTTCCAGGAATGCAGTCGTTCGCTTTTCGCTGTCCGGCTCAATCGCCGCAAACGCCTGAACGGCTGCTGCCCGAACGGAAGCTTCCGGATGGTGCAGCAGGGGCGTGACGGAATCCGCAACGCCGGCGGCGTCGTGCCCCAGAGCCGCAGCGGCGTTCAATGCGGCCAGCACCAGAGGCTGATCATCGTGGCCGAGATTGCCAGACAAAGCGGTCAGTAGTTCATTGCTGGAACGGCCAATGTTCGCGATCGCGCCGGCCGCCGAGATTCGAACGGAATTGTCCTCATCGGCCAGCGCGGTTGCCAGCGCAGCCAGAGCCTTGTCAGTAACGTCGTCCGCCGGCAGTGTTCCCAGAGTTGCGGCTGCTGAGGCTCGCACGTCCGGAGCTTCGTCAGCGAAGAAGCGAACAACGTCGTCCAGGCGAGTCTTCAGGATCGCCGTATTGCCACTGATAGCCGTTAGAGCGTTTGCCCGCACCAGCGAACTGCTGTCGGAGATTGCTGCGTTCAGGATCTTTGCAACGGTGTCCGTCGGATAGTCGAATGCGGCGATTGCAAGCACGGCTGCCGCACGAACGTCGGCGTCGCTGTCTTCAGCGGCTGCCGCGATTTCAGGGGCAGCGAAGTCAGCAGCTTTGCCGGTTTCCACCAGAGCTCTGACGCTCGCGGCACGGACGTCAGCAGAATCATCGGTCAAGCCCTTCGCGCATGCATTCAGCGCTTCACTGGTGACGGGGCGGATATTTCCCAGTGCGCGAATGGCTGTGAGCCGCACGGCCGCGTCGGAGTCGGTCACGGCGTGCATCAGAGGATCGGCAGCGGGCGACCCGATGGCGGCCAGCGCGTCGGCGATCACCGGCACCGCATCGTGGTTGTTGGCGACGGCCTGCAGCAGTTGCGGAATCGCATCCTGGCCGATACGCACCAGCGTTGACGCCGTCTGTCCGGGGTCGACCCGACCGCTTTGCAGCGCTTCCAGCAGTGCCGGCAGGATTGTCCGTGCGTCTGACTTCAGGACGCCAAGGGCCGCGACTGCGGAGTTCCGGACCTGTGCGTTTTCGTTCTGCAGGTGTCGCGCGATCGACTGGGCAATACTTTCTCCGGTCAGCTTCGACTTCTCCAAAGCGACGACAGCGGCGGCTCGAACGGAAGTATCCGAATCCTGCAAAGCGCGCTCGATCGTTGCCTGCTTTTCATCCGCAGGGATGTCCGAGCGGCACAGCGCCAGCACGATCATGGAACGAACGACGGGGTTGGAATCTTCCGCAGAATCACGCAATAGCTGAAGTGCGGCGGCGGAGTTCGCACCAAACTCGGCAATCGCATCGATCCCGATTTGGCGAACCTGGGAGTTGTCATTCGCCACAATTTCGGCCAGCAGCGAGTCGTCTCGGGGCGCGATTGCCGTGATGGCGCGTGCCGCGGCTTCCCGCACGTCGCCGGAGTTGTCGGCAAGCCGCTGCTGCAGCAACGGCAGCGCGGAATCGGCCTGTGGTCCGACGAGGCCAAGAGCCACAGCCGCGCTGCGACGGATCGTTGTGTTTTCGCTTTGCACGGCGTCGGATAGCGCCGGAACCGCCGCCGATCCAATCCTGCCCAATGCGGACGCCGCGCGATAGCGAACCTGGTCATCGCGGTGTGACAGGCATTCAATCAGCGCCGGAATGGCCGGGGCCGCTCTGTCCCCGATGCGGCCCAGAGTCATCAGGGACTGAAACCGCACCTGTTCGTCCCGATCACTTGCAGCGCCGGCCAGTGCGTCGACCGTGGCCGGTGAGTCGTCACGTCGCCGCGCGATTTCGTAGGCTGCGTCGCGGCGCTTATCGACGTCGTCTGATTTCAGGTTCGCGACGAGTGAGTCGATGGACGCATCGCGGATATCTTCAGCCGCAGCGAACGCTGAGCCGTCAACCGCGAATAACACGAGCACGAACAGGGTCGATCGAATCACGGACAGCCCTCGACTACTGATCATTACTTATCTGTCGCCATTTCCGCGCAGGCGAAATCCGATCCGGACGGCCGGGTTCCGTCAGTACGACCGCCACAGTGAGCTGCGACCGTACGCGACACTCAGTTCCGCGGTTGAATCATGGCAACCGGCGACTGCCGCAAGTTCAAACGGTCGCCGGTTCAAACGGTGAGACCCTTCAGGCGTCCGGTGCTGTCACCGATGAAGTCCGTTGACGCGCCCACTCGGTCGAGCATCGACATGAACAGATTGCACATCGGCGTTTCATATTCGAAGCGGATGTGTCGTCCCGTATCAATCGTGCCGCTGCCGCCGCCGGCAAGAATCACCGGCAGGTCTTCGTTGTTGTGCCGGTTGCCGTCGCTGAGTCCGCTGCCGTAGCAGATCATCGAATTGTCCAGCAGCGTGCGTTCGCCTTCGCGGATGGATTTTAGTCGCCCCAGGAACCACGCCAGCTGCGCCACATGGAAGCGATTGATCTGCTTGATCTTGTCCAGCTTCTTCGGATCGCTGCCATGATGTGACAGATCGTGATGTCCGTCGGGCACGCCGATCTGCCGATAGCTGCGGTTGCTGCCGGCGTTGGCGAACATACAGGTGGCGACGCGCGTTGTATCCGTCTGAAACGCCAGAACCATCATGTCGGCCATCAGCCGGATGTGTTCCGCATAGTCGGACGGAATGCCGGCTGGCAGGGCATAATTCAGGTCTTCGGAATAAACGACCGGAGCGTCGGTATTTCCAAGACGGCGTTCGATTTCGCGGACGCCGGTCAGGTATTCATCCAGCTTGCGTCGATCGCTGCGTCCGAGATTCGTCTGCAGCCGTTTTGCGTCTTCGGAAATGAAGTCCAGGATGCTTCGCTGCAGTTCCAGGCGGCTGTGCTGACTTTTCGCGACATCCTTCGAGGCACCGCTGGCAAACAGTCGTTCGAACACCAGCCGCGGATTGGTTTCCTTGCCGACAGGAGTGGACTCCGACGACCAGGAGATGTTCGACGAATACGCGCAGCTATAACCGGAGTCGCAGTTGCCGGCGCTGCGTCCCTGTTCGCATCCGAGTTCCAGTGACGAGAACCGTGTGAGTTGTCCGATGGCCTGTGCCGCCACCTGATCCGCGGAGACACCGGAGCGGATGTTTTCGCCGTCCGTCTTGCGCGGCTGAGCGCCGGTCAGAAACACGGAAGCGCTGCGAGCATGATCGCCGGGTCCGTCGCCGTTCGCTCGACCCTTGTCGTGAGTCAGACCGCTCAGCACCAGCACGTCATCCTTCACATCCGCCAGCGGTTCCAGAATATAAGGCAGGTCGAAACCGTAACCTTCCGTCTTCGGCGTCCACTGTGACAGGTTGACGCCGTTGGGAACAAAGATGAAGGCCATTCGCGCGGGTGCGGGCACGGGAGCTGACGCGGCAGGTCCGGCCATTGCTTCCAGCCACGGCAGCGACATCGAGACTCCCAGTCCGCGCAATGCCGTCCGTCGGGAAATTCGCGTTCGGGTCAGACTAATCATGTGATGCCTCGCTTTTCCGGATTTGTCCCGGACCTTTGAAGTGAATTGCCACGGTGCGAAAGTGAATTAACGGGAACCTTCGATTTCCTGAGTCATGAATGGACCGCTGGTGACGATTTCCCGGACGAGTATACCAAAGCGGTAGTCATTTTCGGATAGCTGGCGGACGATCTGCTTCACCGTGCAGCGATCAAACGGCTGCAGACCCCGTCCGAGGGCGTAGGTCAGCAGTTTTTGCGTCATGCAGCGGCAAAACTCCGTCTTCTTTTCTTCGGCCAGAATCGTGATCAACTCAACCGGTCCTGCAAATGTCCGGCCTCCCGGCAGCGAACCGGCCGGATCGATCTCGGAGCGTCCGTCACGATCACGCCAGGCTCCGGCCGCATCGAAGTTTTCCAGGCCGAATCCGATGGCGTCCATCTTGGTGTGACAAACGGCACAGGCGGGGTTACTCCGATGCTGCTCCATTCGTTCCCGCAGCGTACCGAGAGCCTCAGCGCCGGCTTCCAGTTCGGGAACGTTTGGCGGCGGCGGCGGAGGCGGTTCGCCAAGCAGGTTGTCCAGAATCCATTTGCCGCGCTTGACGGGTGATGTTCGTGTGGGATTGGAAGTCAGCAGCAGGATACTTCCCTGCGTCAGAATTCCGCGGCGCGCACCGGTGAGCGGCACCTTTCGGAATTCGTCGCCCGTGACTCCCTCGATCCGGTAATGACCGGCCAGCGCTTCGTTCAAAAACGTGTAATCGGCCGTCAACAGTTCCAACACGCTGCGATCCTCGCGGATCAGCGATTCGAAAAGCATCTCCGACTCTTTGCGCATGGCCTGCCGCAGGGAATCGTTGAAGTCGGGGAACAGTTCCCGATCCGGAGTCAGCCGGTCCAGGTCTCGAAGCTGCAGCCATTGTCCGGCGAAGTTTTCCACCAGCGCGCGGGACTTCGGGTCATTCAGCATGCGGGTGGCTTCTTCGGCGACCGCTTCTCTGGTGTGCAGTTCACCGCGACGAGCACGTTCGAACAGTTGTTCATCCGGCATGCTGCTCCACAGGAAATACGACAGCCGCGACGCCAGTTCGAAGTCATTCAGCGGCCGGACTCCGTCCGTCGCTTCGCTGTTGGCGTCCAGTTCGACTCGGTAGATAAAGTGTGGTGACACAAGAACCGCGGTGACCACTGTCTGGAAGATTTCGTTCTCTTGGGAGTCAGCGTTGTAGGCGAGCGTCATGATCCGAAACAGTCGATCTGATTCGGCCTGCGTGACCGGGCGTCGAAAGGCTCGCGACGCGAATTCGTCGACGTTGCGCCGCGCGACTTCCACCTTTTCTTCGATGGAATCACCTGCAGCGGTATGGATCAGCACACGCTTTCGCGCGTTCTCGTCGGCGAACACACGAGCCGCGATGTCACGTGCAGCGTCGAGATACTTTTCCATGAGAATCGGAGGCAGCGTGAGCACGTCCCCGATGTTGTCGAAGCCGTTGCCGACGTCGTCCGAAGGAAAATCCTTAGCGGGCTGGAAATCGAGTCCGACCAGATCACGAATCGTGTTGTTGTATTCAACCCGGTTCAGCCGCTGAATCGTGACTCGCCCCGGCCGGCTGCCGGCGCCGCAGTCGAATGCGTCAAGCTCCTGCGACACAGCCTGCAATGCGGCGACGCGTTCGGCTGTCTCCGGCTGATCCGCGTCGATGGGAGGCATCTGCTGTTCACGAAGCACCAGGATGACTTTCTCCCAGAGCTCGAAGTGATTCTGAACGTCGGCGGATTCCGCAAACTGGTCCAGTCGCACCATCCCTTCCGCATCGCTCCCGGAATGGCAGGACGCGCAGTATTTTTCCAGGAACGGAACTGCCTTCGCAGCGAAGTCACTCGCGCTGGATTCCGTCGTCGTTTCGTCGGCTGCAGCCTGTGGCGGAAAACACGACACCAGCGCAAGTGCGGCGCAGTATGAAAGAACGAGAATCGGCTGGCGGTGCGGATCGAAGTGCATATCGCGGGATGACTACGGCAGGCAGGGTTGCGGCGGGACACAGCTTCCCGCACAAGACACGTGACATTCTGTCGGCAGGCGTGCAGTTTGGGCGGGATCAGCGATCTGGCATTGTAGCTGAAGGTGTCCAGCGTCGAGAACTGTCTTTCGAGAAAATGCGGTTTCTGCGGTGGTCGGCAAGGCATCGGACGTCACGCCGTGCTGCCTGTCGCTGGACAGCGTCCCGCCGGTGATTGAAGCGTGTAAAGTCATCACGTGCGGTGCTGCGCGTTACCGATCATTTCTGACCACTGCGGCCCGCGATTCCTGCCGGAATGTGTCACACAGCGTTCCCGCACCAGTGCTCACAGCGGAGCATTTCAGTACCTTCTCGCAACGGTGTGTCATCCGAAGTCGCTTTTCGATCACTCCTTTTCATGCTGCCTGCGCGAACCGAAGTCACTGCCATGCCAACTGATTCTTCCCCGGATACTGCCGTTGACGCTCCACTGTCGTTCGACGATCTGGCCGCATCCCGGCGCCGGTGGATTGAGCAGGTCCTGCGTCCGTGGTGTCTTCAGGCTGCACTCAAACACCTGCGCCAGGCGGATCTTGAATGGCTGGACATCGCGGGGCGCGCGGACGCGAATGCCTCGCTGTGGACCTGGGCGTGGGACCGGTTTCCGGAGCTGACTCACGAAGGTCTGCCCGGAGTCAATGAAACGCACCGCGTGTCCGTGCAGCTTCGCGACGGACGACTGGTCGAAGGATTCCCGGATAGCCGGCGCAGCCGCAGGGGAATGCTGGTGCTGGTTCAACAGCAGACCGATGGCGGACTGACGGATCTCGGGCCGTTTTCCATCGACGACATCGCGAGCGTCCGGCGATGCGACGGACCGGTGCTCAACGACGATCGCGATCACTGACAACCCGGCGGTGACCGGGCTACCGGTTCGGGATGACCTCAATCTGCGTGCCGACCGGGACTGATGGCCAGAGCCTGCCGCATGGTTCCGCCCGAACAGTCGCGACGCTGTCGCCGTCGACGGAACACGCATCAGCCAGCATGGGCAGTTCAACAACCCGTGCGGAATACTGGTCACCGCCGGGAAAGATCAGATCGATTTCGGTTCCCGGACCCAGCTCATTCATGCGGCGTCCCGGCACGTAGATGGAAACGAATCGCCGGTCCATGTGCAGGATCTTCAGCACAACTTCGCCCGCCGCCAGAGTGTCGCCTTCGTGAAACCGGACTTCCGCAACAGTGCCGTATTCCGGGCACAGCAAATCGACTTCGCGGCTGAGATCCGTCATCTCCGCCAACTGCCGAGCCGCCTCTTCGTGCTGCATTCGCAGCGATTCCACACCCGCCGCCTGCCTGACCTGTGCCGGAAGGCCCTTCTTGAGTTCTTCCAGTTGCTGCAGGCGCAGTTCGGCGGTCCGCGATTCCAGCAGCAGCATTCGGGATTCCTCAACGGGTTCTGAGTCCGGTGCCGGTTGCCTTGCCACGACCGGCGGATTGACCGAAGGCGGCGGAAGATGCAGTGCCGGCGCGAAATCCACTGTCGCGCTGCCGGAGTGCCCGCTGACGAACAGCAGCGAATTCGCTCTGCCCATGCCGCTGGCGGTGAATGCACGAGTCCGCGACACCGCTACCGCCGCAGACGGCTGTGCAGGGTCGGAGTCGTTTGACTCATTTGCGGACGCCGCTGCCCGGCGCGGCTCCGGGGGCCGCCGTTTGACCTCCCGGATCAGTTCCGCGCGCGTTCGCACTTCCGCGATTTCGCGATCGATGTCGCGCGTTCGCCATCCCAGCTCCAGCGTCACCTGCGCTTCCGCCTGATGGAGTCTTTCTTCCAGCCGACGAACCTGCTGCTGCTGAGTCTGGATCAGCTTCAAATGCTCCGTCTTTTCCAGCGTCAGCAGCTTCTCACCCGAAAACACTTCGCTGCCCGCCGTCACATGCGATGCGACCAGCCGTGCGTCAACCGGGACTCGCAGCAGCGTCATGTCCGCCGAAAGGACGCCGCGCATCGGTTCGCCGGATCGAATGCCAAACCAGTACACAACCAGGCAGCCTGCCATGATCGCGATCGCCAGCAGCGAACACGTACGAATTACGGATGCAGGCATGGGATGCGCCGGAGCGGCGACCGCCGACGGGCGGCAGAGATTCTGAGCCTGCTCCACCCATTGTTCGTCGATCAGTTGAGACGGCGACATGCCAAGTTCTTCGGCAAACGCAACGATCTCCGGCTGCTGCCAGTAGGCAATCTGAGCCAGGAAGTACACGCCCAAATGATTCAACGCGACGGCTTCGCGAGTACGAATGCCGCGAACAAGCGTCAGGTCGTCCGCCGCCGCCGGCGAAGCGTCGTAGACGGCACCGAATTCCGGGTCCATTCGGTAGCCGTGAGGCAACCGACCGAAGACCGGCAACGTTCGAAAACTCTCCGCCATGGTCCGGCCTCCTGCCCTGTTCCTCCAAGTTTTCCGAACGCTGTTGACTTCCGGCATTACCAGTTCACGCGGAAATCCAGTGCGCGCGGAAATGGCGCTGTGCCCCATCTAATTCGGCGCAATTGCCGTCACAGATTGACGAATTTCGTCACGTGGGAATTTGGGAAGCCTGCGTTGTTGGCGGGAATCCTGCCCAGCGGCTTGCGAACCCCAATCTGCCCTCAACCAGCAGAATCAGGAACGACGGAACCAGCACCGGACGGACAACGAACGTGTCCAGCAGGACACCGACCGCCAGGGCCAGGCCAAGCTGATCCATGCCGATCAGGCTGCCTGACAGCAGTGAACAAAACGTTCCTGCCATGATGATGCCGCAACTGCTGATGATGCTGCCCGTGCGTTCCAGCGCTACAATGATCCCCGTTACGGGACCATGAGCTCGCTGTTCTTCGGTGATGCGAGTCATCAGGAAGATGTTGTAGTCGACCCCCACGGCGATCAGGATCGTGAACAGAAACATGGGAACCTTCCAGTCGAGTCCCGTGAACCCGGTGGAATCCATCGCCCAGAAAACGAAAAACGTAAAGCCCAGGGCCGCCATGTAGCTGAAGAACACGCAACACATCAGATAGGCACAGATGCCTGGCTTTCGAAGCAGGATCCACAGGATCGCGAAGACACCCGCCAGTACCAGGATATCGATGCGAATTTGGTCACGATCGGTCACGTCCTTCAGGTCACTGATGTTGGCGGTTTCACCTTTCAGGAACAGCGACGCGCCTTTGAAACGCTCCGGCAGCAGTTCGGGAAGAGTCGTTCGCAGGCCGCGAAACTCCTCGATGCTGCTGCGGGAAAAGGGATCGTGCTCGAACACCAGTTCAATCCGAGCCACCGTAGGATCAACATGGCTCAGGTACAGATTGCGGGCCACCGTCTTGATGCCCGTGATGATTGTCACCCTGTTCGCCCGACTCAACCCATCGCCGTTGTTGGGAAGCAGGTCTCGCTGGCCTTTTGGAGCGGATTGAGAACGAACCGTTGTGAGTCCGAGTTCTCCTTTCCTTTCCACGATTGCATTCGTGAACGCTTCAATGGCGTCGATGTCCGGACCGCTTTTTTCCTCCGCGAAGTTCGCACCCGGAACGGACAGGATCACGTCAACGGGAGCCATCTCCCCGGCGGCAAAGTGAGTCTGCAGCGCCTTCGCACCGTGAACGCTGGCGGCGGAATCCGGCAGTTCCGACAGCAATCCATAGCTCAGATAGCCATAGAAGACGACTCCGATCATGGCGAACGGCAGAAGTCCGCCGACGGCGCTCAGCCACATCTTTCGCGGACGCTTCAGCAGTTGCTGTCCGACATAGTGCCAGCCCTGCTGCAGCCAGTTCGATTGCAGCAGCCGCGTGAACGAATCGGATCGAGCGGGCCAGCCGGCTTCATGACTGACGTCCTGTCGCGGAACATTCGGCCAGAACGCCCAGCGGCCCAGAAGTCGCAGAATCGCCGGTGTCAGTGACAGCGCGGCCAGCAAAACAACCGCGAAACCGAATGTGATGGCAATCCCGGCCTGCTGAAACTTGCCGAACTCCGCAAACGCCATCATGCCGATGCCGGTCATCGAAGTTCCGGCGCTGGCGGCAAGTGCCGAACCAATCTTTTCCAGCGTTCCGGCGATCGCTTCCTCAATGGCCGCACCGCCGTCCAGTTCTTCGCGGTAGCGAGCAATCAGGAACAGGCAATAATCGACACCGGCTCCATAGACCAGCACGGTCACGTACGGTTCGATTCCGTTGAACAGTTTCACCAGGCCGAACTGAGCACCGATCGCGAGCAGCTTCAGCGTAATTGTCGTCGCAACGGCAACCGTCATCAGCGGAATCAAAGCCAGCAGCGGAGCGCGGTAGATAATCAGCAGCAGGCATACGACCAGAATGATGGTCCAGCGTTCCGTCGCGCGAGCACTTTCCCGCTGAGCCTGCAGCATGTCCCGACCGAATGTCGCCGAACCGCTGAACGCGATATCCAGTCCTCTGGGAATGGCCAGACTGCTGCCGGCTGGTTCGCGGCGAAGTTCCTCCAGGAAGTCTTCCACGCGTGCAATCAGGGCGTTATTGGCCTGGTCGAGAAACTCCGATCGCAGTTCCATCACGATCAGCGAACCCTGCCCGTCCGTGCTGTCGTAAAGGTCGCCGACATACGGATTGACACCGTACCAGCTTAGCTTGTTGACGATCGCGTCAGGCGGCACGGGTCCGTCGCCGGCATCGTCTCGCAGAGTATCCCTGCCTTCAGGGAAGCCGACAATTTCTCGAAGCCTGGGAATCAACACTTCCGCGATGAACACGCGGTCGCTGTCCTGCAGTCCGACCTTTGACGTTTCGCGTCGAAGTACCAGTGCGACATTGCTGGCCAGGCTTTGTTCCGGGAATGCTTTGCGAAACTCCTGCTCCGCAATCCGACTTGGGGAATCCTGCGGCAGAAACGCAAACTCACCGTTTTCCGCGACACTAAGCCAGTCCGGCGCAGCCAGCACGGCACCGGCCAGAATCGCAACCCATAGGGCGATAATCAGCGGCGCTTTTCGCGAGGCAAGATGGCCCAGAAATCGAAACATGGTCTGAGTTCGCCGTCCGCAGGCAGTCGCGGATACGGGGTTGGCTGATGTGACGACGCGGTCGAACGCCACTTCGCCGGCAGCAGGGACACGGACACTATCCACGCGGCATTGCGAATTCAACGCAGCGACCGGACCGTCCTGCCAAGGCCTCACCTACGGAGTCGGCTTGCCGGTTTCCTCCAGGGAGCGGCGGTATTCGGCGATGATTTCGTCAGGCGACTGTTCAAACACCTGACGGCAGCCTTCGCAGCAAACGTACCAGGTCTTCCCTTCGTGAACGACAGCGATGGTGCCGAGTCCTCCGGTGACGACACACTTTCGCTGGCTGCCGCCGGCCTGAGCCAGCCGGGCTCCTTCGCGCGTGTACCCGATTCCCGCGATGCGGCGAAAACTGCCGGTCGGCGTGCTTCGCTGTTCCAGCAGCAGCACAACGCGTATGTCGCTGAGCTGCTGAAGCGTGCAGCGAAAGGAAGTCCCGTCGTCAGCTTCCGAAAGGAACTGAAGTTCTGAAGGCCACTTTTCCGGCAGCGGTCCGGAGAAGTCCCGAGTCTGGTCGCCGAACTTTTGTGTCAGGATCAGACGCTCGCTTTCCGGATCGATTCCCAGACGCAACGAATCAAACTGCCTGCCATCCGTTGCAGTCAGCACGATGGCAGGTTGCCGGCCTGTGAAATCCCACTGGCAGTCGACGGCTTCTGTCCAGGCTCCGCGACGTGATCCTCGCTGCGGCTGACCGACGCCGCGCCAGGACCCGATCAGCGGGTTGAATCGAGTCAGGTTGCCGCCGCGGGCAGCGGCTGCGGCTTCTTCTGCCGCCTGTTCCGACTGCCAGGCCGCAACCGGGATGTCGCCAAGTGCCAGGCATGAAGCGGCGAGCAGTGCAGCAATGGTCAAACGCGGCGCGGCGGTCATGGCGGGGTGCCTCGACTTGAGAAGAATCCACCGGATTTGTCCGGGGCACAATCGGCAGATCCGTCACAACCGGACCAGCCGGGTTCCAGCAGCCGGAGTTGCAACAGAAACTCCGTTTGGATGGATCATATCAGTCCGATGAACATGCAGGAACGCAGGGGTGATATGCCCGTCGTTTCGCGTCCCGTTCGCAACCGACGTCGGCGGCGGACAGTGACCCGGTGCTCTGGCCAGCGTGTTCTGATGTGTGGCACCGGCTGCGCCAGAGCGTCTGCGCAGCGGACACCACGGGAACAGTCAATGCCACACACTACATCAATTCCGTGCTGACAAAGCACTCGCCCGCAACACGATGTTCGGGCAATAACGACAACTGTTATCAGCGGATACGTCAATCAGCGGTTTGGCCTGGAATCGGCTCACGGCGACATCCACTTTCGCTCTGACCCGACGAGCCCGCCGGTTTGTTCGGCGATTCCGGAAACAACTCGGGCCAGCCTGCCCAGTCGGCAGCACGACTCCATGGAGGGGACCATGCGGCGTTTGTTCATCAGCACAAACACATCATCACCGGCCGGCCTGACACTGCTGGCAGTTTCGATGGCGTGCTGTGTTGGCTTCAGCGGATGCGTGACCATCGGCGGGCCGCCCGTCACCGAAATCGGAATGCCATGCGAAACCTGTGCGCCGGTCGGCGCGACCACTGCCGCGTTCTCGGCAGTTCCGGGCGAATACTGCGGAGTCGGTGGCTGCACCTCAGAGATCTCGCAGTGCTGCATGACACAGGACAACGTCCCGCGCGAATTGCGGAAGACGTCGCTTCCGGTCTACCGCATCGAGCCGCCGGATTTGCTGCTGATTGAAGCGGTCAACAATCTGCGGCCGGACTTCGCCCCGATTCACGCCGGCGAACCGCTGCTGATTCAGGTGAACCGGACGATTCCCGTCAGTCGCGAGGAAGAAAACGTTTCGCGGCAGTTCAAGCAGATCAACGGCATTTACATGATCGGCACCGATGGTTACGTCGACCTCGGACCGGAATACGGCAAGGTTCTGGTCGCCGAACAGCCGCTTGCGGAAATTCAGCGGCGCGTTGAAGAACACATGAAGCAGGTGCTGACGAAGCCACAGGTGCTGGTCACGCTGCCGATGCCGCAGAATCAGCAGTACGTCGCGGGTCAGCATCTGGTGCGAATGGACGGAACAGTCCACCTGGGGATCTACGGCGACGTGTATGTCACCGGCAAGACTCTGGATGAAGCCCGTCAGGCGATCGAACAGCACCTGTCGCAGCACATCTATCAGCCGCGCGTGAATGTCGACATCCTGGCGTACAACAGCAAGAAGTACTACGTGATCACAGACGGCGGCGGTGCCGGCGAACAGGTCTTTCCTCTGCCGTCGATGGGCAATGAAACCGTGCTGGACGCCATCGGCAACATTCGCGGGCTGCCCACCGTCGCTTCGAAAGGCGACATCTGGGTCGCTCGCCCGGCTCCGGGCAATTGCCGGCCGGATCAGATTCTGAAGGTCGACTGGAATGCGATCGCTCAGGGAGGGCAGACGGCGACGAACTACCAGATTCTTCCCGGCGACCGGATCTACGTGAAAGCTGACAAGTTCATTCGCTTCGATACGGCAATGGCGAAGATCACAGCGCCGTTTGAGCGGATCCTGGGCTTCACGATTCTCGGCAACGGAACCGTGCGAACCCTGCAGCGAGGACGATCGGCGTTCGGTTCCGGCAACAGTGGCGGCTTCTGATTACGACACATCCGCCGGTCAATCGACACCGCGATTCCTTCGGCGATCGTCTGACCGGCCGCTTTCCTAACCAGATTCCGTCCGCACTTCACTCAGGAATACAACCATGCAGCGATTTCCGGAAATCCGGCTGCTGATCTTGTCGACGGTGATCGCAGCCGGTTTCGCAGGTTCGGCACAGGCTCAACTGGGAGGCCACATTGACCGGCCGTTCGACCGTCCCACGGTCAGCCCGTACCTGAACCTGTTTCGCGGCGACAACAGCGGCGGCGTTTTGAACTACTACGGTCTGGTCCGGCCGCAACTGGACTTCCAGCAGGCGAATCAGCAACTGGGGATGAACCTCCAGGCTCTGCAGTTGCAGCAGAACTACCTGCAGCAGGGTGGCGGACTTCAGCGAGGCGTGCAGTCGTACTCGCAGCTTGGAATCACCGGCCATCCAGCGACGTTCATGTCGTTCTCCGGTGTTGGCGGCGGAGGCGGCGGGATTGGCGCGGGAGGAATTGGTGTCGGCGGCATTGGCGGGGGAGGAATCGGCGGCGGAGGTTTTGGCGGCGGGATCGGCGGCGGCTTCGGTGGCGGTTTCTCCGGTAACTCGCTGGGACCCAACCTGGGCGGCGGGATCGGCGGTTTCAGTGGCGGCCTCGGGCCAGCCAGCGCCGGCGGGCTCGGTGCCTTTGGCGGCGGCGGCTTCGGCGGCGGTTACGGCGGAGGACTGGGCGGTGGCGCGTACGGAGTCGGCCTGGGAATCAGCAGCGGACTCGGCGGCGGTCTGACCGGACATCCGGCCGCCTTCGGCATCGGCGGCGGTGGTGGATACGGTCTCGGACGTTAACCGCCGACAAGCGCATTGCGATATCGGACGATAACGCGACACGGCAGCAACTCAGCACCATCGCCATCGAAGACACGGAACATTCTGAACAGCAGGATTTCGAAACATGGACCTCGCATTCCTTCGTAACTTGAAGTCAGTCACCGCCGCAGGTTCGTTCGCGGTGTTGTTCGGCGGCAGCGTAATGGCCGACGGCTGCTACTTCAAAAAAGAACCCGTGCGTCCACAGACATCTCCGGCCTGCGAACCGGCCTGGGGATTTCATCAGACCTGCTGGAAACGGTTTCCCCACGTGCCCGCATGTGACGACACGGATTCGTGCGGCCTATCCGGTTGCGGCTGCCAGGACGGTTCGTGCCAGGCCGATGGTTCCGGCGCGATGCCGCAGTCCTTTGGGGACTCACCGTGGATCGATGGGCAGTTCACCATGTCGGGATCATCAGGCGTCAGCTCCGGCGGACGATACGGCTTAGGCACGCCGTTGCCGGTCAAACCAACTCACGTCTTTCACGAGCAACTCGGCAGCACGACACCAGCGCCGCTGAATTCTCCGCCGTCCGGCGTTTCATCGCCGTTTGGCGGACAGCCACCCCGATACGGGGCTCCCGGCAGTAACCCGGTTCCATCGGCACCGGTTCCTCAACCGATGCCAGCAGCCGACCCCGGACTTCAGCCGCCGATGCCGCAGTCGAGATACAATCTGCCGGTGCCGCGGTCCACGACTGTGCAGTCGGTGTCGGTTCAGAGACCCGCCGGTCAGCCGGTGATTCGAACGCTCGCCAACCGCACCGCGACGTCACCCGGGCAGCCGGCGATCGTGCCGAATGTCAATCAGGCATCGTTGCGCTATGGGCAGACTCCGGCCGGCGCGAATCAGCCGCTCGCGGCTCCCGCGTCGACATCTTTCATTCAGCAACTGCAGACGAAGAATGCTCAACCGGCCATGACCGGTACCGGCACCGGCCGTTACCCTGTTCGACCGGCGTCCGTTTCGCCGGCGGTGCCGCAGATGCGGCCGGCGTCGATGGCAACGTTGCCGAAACTCGGTTCCAGCCGGTATGGTCGCTGATCGGCCCGATGACGATGTGACTCACGCCGTGCGGCACAGTTCGGCAAACCGCTGCACGTCGTCGCTGTTGTTGTAGATGTGAGGACTCGCGCGAAGTCGTTCGCCGCGAACGCTGACGATCACGTCCTGCCTTCGCATGTTGCGAGCCACCGTGTGAGGATCGCGGCCGCCACAGTCCAGCGACAGGATCCCGGATTGCCGGTCCGCGGGAACTGCAAACGCCGACATTCCGGCCGACGCCGCGGCATCCTGCAGCTCCGCTCGAATTTGCAGCAACCGCTCCTGTCGGTCGGAAAGCGGAATCGAGCACAGCAGCTTCAGGCTGGCGTACAGAGCGGCAATTCCGCATGTGTTCAGAATTCCGGTTTCGAAGCGCGTCGTGTCCGACTTCAGCCTGAGTTCCCCGCATTCAAAGTCCGTGGGATTGACGACACTGTTCCAGCCTGGTCCGAGCACCCGCAGCCGCTCCGCACATTCACGACGAACATACAGAATTCCCGTGCCATCAGCGGCCAGCAGCCACTTGCGGCCGTCGGCAACCAGGACATCAACTCCGCAGGCGGAAACATCCAGGTCAAGTGCCCCCAGCCCCTGGATCGCATCCACAGCCAGCAATGCGCCATGTCGGTGAGCAATCTCGGCCAGCCCGGCCAGATCACGCCGTTCTCCGCTGATGAAGTCTACCCAACTGCACGCGACAATTTTGGTGGCGGAATCACATGCGTCCCGGATCGCGACTTCGGTCGCACGGCCTTCCACCAGCCTCACTTCAACACCCCGCGAACGCAGGTTCAGCCACGGGTACAGATTGCTGGGAAACTCGGCTTTCGGCACGACCACGTTGTCGCCCGCCTGCCACGGGAAACCCTCTGCCACAACCGCGATTCCGGCGGCGGTATTCGGCACGAATGCAACTTCGTCCGGCGACGATCCCATCAACTGCGCGGCAAGCTCCCGCGTCTGCCGAATGAGGGTCTGCCAGTGCTTCCAGTGCAGCACGCCGTTCAGCATCGCGTCTCCGGCCCAGAACCGAATTGCGTCCGCCGTGGGAACAGGAATCGGAGACAGCGCCGCGTTGTCCAGATAGGCATATTTCAAGGTCGCCGGCAACAGAGTCCGAAGCTCGCCGATCGACTGCAGCGGCGTCACCTCAGGAAAAGAGAATCGTTCGGCGTTCGATGTCGACATGTGGCTCGCTTCCGTCCCATTCATTGATCACGATGCCAACGGCGAAGCACTCGCGCGTTCCCGCGACCACCATTCCGCGGGCTCCAGGCCGTCAGTCAGACTTTCCGCCGGATCGCACAAGCGCCAAAGCCGCCAGCGCCGCGGCCGTGATCAGAGACAACCACAACCCGGTTTGAAAACCAGCCGGACGGTATTCCCACACCACGTGATGCTTTCCGGACGGAACGCTGACGGACCGAAACACAGCGTCTTCTGCCGTCTGCCCTTCTCCGTCAACCGACACCTGCCAGCCGGAAAACATCAGGTCCCGCAGCACGACAGTCGCGTCTTCCGACAGTGCCACGTCGAACTCCACTCGCCGAGGGCCGCTGGCGACGACATCCCATTTCATCAGCGAAGTCGCCGGTTGTGCCGTCACCCGCGACGGCGGCTCCACGAAACGATACAGCCACACAGGCTTCATCCCCCGGCCCCAAAGCGAATTCAACAAAGCGTCCGGGCCACTTTCCACAATTTCAATCTCCGAAGAGGGGACGGAAATCTCGTCTTCCAGCAGCAAGTGCGTCACGCCCAGGTTTCGCAGCCGAACACTTTGCTCCGGCGACGGAAACACATCATTCGGCGATTCCGGCACCGCACGCAGTTCGAATTGCTCACTGAAATAAAACGATGGCCCGAGCCCCAGATACGTCGGTACGCAACTGACACCATAAAGATTGCCGACGTTCGGTCCGGGAGCCAGCAGTCGCAGAGTTTCCGAATTTCGTGAAGTGAAGAAGTTCCGCAACCAGCTTTCCGACAGCCTGGAGATCGGAGCCGTCTCCACCACGACCGCGTCCGCCACATACTTCGACGATGCCAGCAAGTCCGGCAGAGTAATCGCAGCGACCAGCAGCGTGATCACGGCTCGACCAAATCCGCGCCGGCGGCGAACCAGGTGTTCCAGTACCAGGCCGCTGACGATTCCCCCGCCCAGCGCCGCCACAATCGTATACCGGGCTGGTCCCATAAAAAACGTGAACCCTGGAAGATGACGCGTCACCGGAAGCAGCCATCCTGTGGCGTAGATAATTCCCAATAGAGACAGAACCACCCACGTCCGAAATTCTCTCGTTGGCAACCGGTGCCGTATGTGCGGGAGCATCGAAACGACAACCAGTCCCAGCGGAAGCAGTCCCCAATACAAGTGAGCTTCAACGGGATTAGTGTCAGCATCGATGGCCATGGGATCGCGCAGCATCCGGCGGTCAAGCAGAATCTCCGGTGTATGCCAATAAGTCCACGATGCCAATAGCTGTGTGATATACAGCGGCGGCATGTGTCCATAGGCAGGATTGAATGCCTGATGAGCGCCTTCCCTCTGACTGGTCTGCTTCAGATCCAGAGTCGGCAGCAACTGCACCGCGGCCAGCAGCAAACTGACGCTGATCGCAGCCGGAACCGGAATGGCGCGACGGAAGAGAGACTTTCGCAGGGACGACGCATCGGCAGAACCGGTTCCCTGCTGCGACTCGTGATGTCCGGCAGAAGTCTCGCCTTTCCGAACACGCGGCTGCATTGCGACCCACAATGTCGCATACAGAATCAACGTTAATTGGTTGATGAACGCCAGAGTAAAATGCCCGGCCAGCAGATGGATCGACAGGCACGCCACCAGGGCCACAAACAATCGCCGCGAAGGAGCCTTCAGCAGTGAATCCGTCAGCCACAGTGTCAGCGGCAGCCAGACACCGCCGATGATACTCCATTCCAGTGACACGCGGGCCGGGAACCAGCCATAGACATAGACCAATGCCGCCAGCATCGCCGGCCACAACGAGAGCCGCTGCGCGCGCGCGAACCGCCAGGCAAATACAAACGCCAGCCAATAGTGAAGAACCAGGCTGGCGCTATAGGCCGTGTTGATGTCCAGCACGCGATACAGAAATTGGTTCGAAGGATACAGGACACCAGCCTGGCTTTCGGCCAGCAGCGGGTAGCCCAGGCCCGTCCGGTCGTGCCATAACGGAAGATGGCCGCGCCGGTATTCCTCCGCCATCAGTTGCTTCTGCGGCATAAAGTACGGATACGTGTCACCTCCGACCAGCCCGCCGCCGGTGACAAGTCCCCTCCACACGCCCAAAGACAGACCCAGACCGACACACAACACAAGCAGCCATTCGGCACGCGATACAGCCGTTCGGTCACCGAACGCTGACTGAATGCTGGGAACAGTCATGAGCCGGACTCTAATGAACGCGGGAACATGTCACTTCGTCCTCCTGTGCCGCCAGCCTTCACCAGGTCATTCGCAGGCGGCGGGGCTGTCGGCCCGGCTGCGCCCGCACCGAACCGGGGCAAGCGCGCTGCGGACAGTGCGTCGTCGTTCGTTCGTCTGGCATCAGTTCGCCCCGATCCGCCTACGTCACATCGGCGTCGAATACGCGAACTTTTGCCCACCCGGGCTTGTTTTCTTCGATGAATTTCAGGTGATCCTCCGCGACCTGATACGCATCGTGATTCGCTCGCGTGTCGAACACGACATTCAGCGCGACATGAAATTCGCGGTCATTGACCGGCCGAACCAGATCCGGAGTCAGCGTGCCGGCGGCAAAAAATACAACTCCCGGATGATTCTTCAGATACTTGTGACACGACTCCACCAGCTTCACCGCAGCGTCGGCCGAAGGATCGTTCAAAGTGAAATACACCATATGAGACAGCATCAGAACCTCTTCTACAGAAACCCAGACAACCAAAACTCCGCCACGCGGTGCCGAAGTATGACGCGAGCCCTGCCAGGTCTCAAACCACCGCCCGGTGAAGTTGGGATTGCCGTGTTTCGCGAATCCACGTCGCTTGAGCATTCGGTACGTGGCACTGGCCGAATCGGAGACGGTAAAGTCCGTGTCCCGTTCCGCAGGTTCTGTCGGTCGACTGTCCGGTGACTTGAGCAGCCTGTCGGGAACTGGTGAACGGTGACCTGAGGGCTCGTCCGGCTGATTGGCCGCATGGCGAAGTTGGACCGAGCTGCCATGGAGAATCACGTGGGGCTGCGTATGCCGCGATTGGTGGCGGCCTTCACTGAACGACAGAAGTGATTGTTCGGCAATGCACGCAGTGGCGTATACGGTGTGGCTGGCGGTTATCTGGACAGCGTATGTCGCGTGGGGATATCCGCATCTTGCGGGGATGTCGGCCGGTTTCAGTGTCGCGATTGGTGAGAGTTGCCGGTTCCTGATTTTCACAGCTCCGTTGTTCGTCATCTTCCAATCGCGGAGTCCGTGGCGGGCGCTGGGTGTGAGAATTCCGCCGGGTCGGTGGTTGATAGGTGGTCTTCTCGTCGCTGCCACGTGGGCTGCGGTGTCATTGTTCCTTGCCAGTCGAATCCAGCACAGGACGTTCAACGGCGTTCCGGAGATTGCCTTTTGGTTCACGGGGTTTTCCACAGCGACCGTGATCGAGGAAGTCTCCTTTCGCGGGTATTTCACGCAGCAACTGTCGCGGTACGGCAGCAGGTTTGCGATCGTTGCATCGTCCGTCTTGTTCGTTTTGATTCATTTTCCGGGTTGGTACCTGCTGAATCTGCTGCCTGGTTATCGAGCTTACCTGTCTCACTCACTGTCCATTCTGCTGCTCGGCGTCGCACTCGGCTGGCTGTTCCTGAAGTGTGGTTCGATCTGGCCCGGAGTGATCCTGCATGCCGTCAACAATCTGGCTGCGGCATTGACGTCGGCTGGCGGCGGCTGACGATTGTATGTCCCTGAAACGAAGGCAGTGCGCACCGGCAAAGCAGCCGAGTCGCGCCTTCGCAGGCGTGTCGCGATTCATCCATCGATGCCACACGATTGCCGCCGACGATCACGTGACGACCGTGCGGTGTCACAGGCATCAGCGCGACGCGAACGCTGACGATACCGCTTCATGCATGAGACGGCGTTCCGTCGACTTCGCCGCCGACGTCAGGCTCCTTGACGTCCGGAAACCGTTTTCACGAAACGGTGGCATTATGAACCGAGGGCAGTTGCGATTCCTGCTGGACACCAGCGGGCTTCCGTCTAGAAACGACACAATAGATTTGGCGACATTGTGGATCGACGCGGATTTGTGGTCTGGGTTTGGAATGAGAATCGGGATCGTGGGAAGTGGCATTTCCGGCCTGGTTGCGGCTTATCACCTGAGTCGACAGCATGCGGTAACGGTGTTCGAAGCGAATGCATGGGTCGGCGGTCACACAAATACGGTTGACGTGAACTACGCCGGCGAACATCACAGCATCGACACCGGATTCATTGTCTTTAACGACCGCACGTATCCGAATTTCATTCACCTGCTTCAGGAACTGCAGGTCGCGTCAGTTCCGACGTCGATGGGCTTCTGCGTCAGTTCAGAGCCCGATGACCTGGAATACAGCGGCAGCGGTCTCGCGGGGCTGTTCGCTCAGCGACGAAACCTGCTGCGACCCGGTCACTACCGAATGATTGGCGACATTCTGCGGTTCAACGGGAAGGCCCCGGCACTGGCATCGGAGCTGGACGATTCCGTCACAGTTGCCGAATTTCTGCGCCGCCACGGGTACTCGACCGAGTTTGCTCAGCGGTATCTGCTGCCGATGGGGGCAGCGATCTGGTCGTGCCCTGTGACGACCTTCGAGTCATTCCCGGTCCGCTTCATTGTCGACTTTTACCAGAACCACGGTCTGCTCAGTCTCCGCGACCGGCCGACATGGCGAGTCATCTCGGGAGGCTCTCAGCGCTACGTGGAGGCACTGACGAAACCCTTTCGTGACTGCATCCGCCTGAATTCTGCCGTGCAGCGAGTTCGGCGGCGGCCTGATGGGGTTGACATCATCACAGAGCAGGATACGACGACAGTCGACGAAGTCGTCATGGCCTGCCACAGCGACCAGACGCTGCGACTGCTTGGCAAAGATGCCACGCCCGTGGAAAATGCGGTGCTGGAGTCATTCCCGTACCAACCGAATACTGCGGTATTGCATACGGATGAATCCGTTCTGCCGAAGCGGCGACAAGTCTGGTCGAGCTGGAACTACCACATCTCCGGAAACAGCGACTCCCATTTGGCGACGCTGACATACAACATGAACATCCTGCAGCATCTGAAGTCAAAGCACACGTTCTGCGTGACGCTCAATGAATCCAATCGTATCGATCCGAAAAAGGTCCTGGGGACATACCACTACAGCCACCCGGTCTTTACGGTGAAACGCAGGTCCGCCCAGCATCGACATCCGGAACTGGTTCGAAACAACCGCGTTTCCTGCTGCGGCGCGTACTGGGGCAACGGGTTTCATGAAGACGGCGTCAACAGCGCGCTTGCCGTCGTCGGTGCCTTTCAGGATTCAAGCGGTGCATAGCTGCATTTATGAAGGACGGGTGCGGCACCGGCGGTTCGGAAATCCCGCTCACACGTTCACCGCCAGCCTGTTCTTGATGTACCTTGATCTGGACGAACTGCCCCGGATTCTCGACGATTTCTGGCTGTGGTCGGCTTCAAAACCTGCGCTGGCCCGGTTTCGCAGGAACGACCACTTCGGCGACCCGGACCGGCCGCTGGATGAATGCGTTCAGGATCTTGTTCACGAGCGGCTGGGGTTCCGCCCGTCGGGACGAATCTGCCTGCTGACTCAGCTGCGGTGGCTGGGCTACGTGATGAATCCGGTGAGCTTCTTCTACTGCTGGAACACGACCGGAACGCAGGTCGACGCGGTGGTGGCTGAAGTCACGAACACACCCTGGAACGAACGGCACTGCTACGTGATCGATGGCAGGCCGTTTACAGCAGACGGTCGACAGACTCCCGGTAGTCGGCCCTCTGTTATCCGGCATCGTCATGACAAGCAGTTTCACGTCTCGCCGTTTCTGCCGATGAACCTGAATTACCAATGGCGCATCCGCACGCCGGGCAGGACACTGGCAGTCCACCTCGAGGATCTCGACGTCAGCGGGAAGCGAATCTTCGACGCGTCGCTGCTGCTGGCACGTCGCGAAATCTCGTCTGCCGGGCTCGCGCGATTGGTGCTGCGCTATCCGGCAATTTCCATGCAGACGACCCTGCGAATCTACTGGCAGGCCGCAAGACTGTGGTGGAAGCGAGCTGCGTTCCACCCGCATCCGCGGAATGCAAAGATCGAACACCGCGGCTCAGAGACCGAAACGCTCGGGGCCAGGCAGTCGTCGCTCCCCATGAAATGAAGCCGCTTGCTGTTGAAGCCCGCGGGAGCAGAGTTTTCGCGCGCTGTACTTTCGGTCGGTCGTCTCGCCAATCCGCTTTCCGACTGGCCGCGCCGGCGTGACCGAAATCGAAGTAGCTGCCTTGAAGCCACGGCTGGCCGGAAAACCGGAATTTCGGTCGAAACCTGGAGCCGACCGTCTATGACTACGCAGAAACGGTCCGGCGGCAACACGAGACAGATCCGATCATTGACCGCCGGTATGGCTTAATGGCAGAGAGTTTACCAGAGAGACATGAGCGCGATTCTGATTTCCCGCGACGATCCTGGCGACCCCGCCGACCATGTCCGCCCGGCCGCAGCGATGCAGCCGGCATGCGGCCAGCCTCGCCGGTGGCTGTCGCAGGTTTGCCAGCGAAGGCTGCTGGAGCGGCTTTCCTGCATCAACGATGGTCGCCTCTATCTGGACGACGGCTGTCATCGGACCGTCGTTGGAGATGCTGCTGATGACGGCCTTGAAGCGACTGTGATGGTCCGCAACGAGAGGTTCTACCGGCGGCTGGTTTCGCGCGGCAGCCTCGGTGCCGCGGAAAGTTACCTGGACGGAGACTGGGACGCTGATGATCTGGTGTCTCTGTTCCGACTGTTCGGACGCCACCTCAACTGCTTCCGGCCGAACCGTTCTCTGGTGGAATTGCCAGCGGGACTGGCCGCCCGGGGCCGTCACTGGCTGTCGAGAAACTCGAAGAACGGCAGCCGGCGAAATATCCGTGCCCACTATGACCTTGGCAATGCATTCTTCGAACTGTTTCTCGACCCGACGATGATGTATTCGTCGGCCATGTTCGAATCGCCCGGCATGACGCTGGAGCAGGCTCAGGTTTCACGGCTCAATCACATTTGCCGGCAGTTGGATCTTCGGCCCGAACACCATGTCATCGAAATCGGGACTGGCTGGGGCGGATTCGCACTCCACGCGGCGCAGACGGTGGGGTGTCGAGTGACGACGACAACCATTTCGCCGCAGCAGTACGAGTATGCCCGCAACCGGGTTCAGCAGGCGGGGCTGAACGACAGGGTCACGGTGCTTTTGAAAGACTACCGTGACCTGACTCGTGCTGATTCTGCTGCGGAAACTCGCGTTGGACAATTCGACCGCCTTGTCTCACTGGAAATGATCGAAGCAGTCGGCCGTGAATACTATCCGCGGTACTTTCGCATCTGTGAACAACTGTTGAAGCCGAATTCGCAGATGCTGCTGCAGGCGATCGTCATGCCGGAGCAGCGGTACTCGCGTTATCTTCGGTCCGTGGACTTTATCCAGAAGTACATTTTCCCCGGCGGCTGTCTGCCGTCGGTGACGGCTCTGCAGACTGCGGCGACCGGAAACACTTCCATGCGGCTCGTGCGACTGGATGACTTCGCCGACGGGTACGCTCAGACCACCAGGGAATGGCGGTCTCGATTCCACAAGCGGCTCGCGGACGTTCGCCGTCAGGGATTCGACGAGCGCTTTCTGCGTACCTGGGACTACTACCTGGCCTATTGCGAAGCTGCATTCCGGGAACGCACCGTCGGTGTCGTTCAGGCCGTCTGGGAGCGACAGCTCCGATGATTCCGCGTTACGTTTTCCGCGCGGCGCTCGCGGCAGCGGAACGCGGACTGTTGCCGGACGATATCGCCCGTTCGGGCATCCGGCGACTGTTGCGCAAACGGCTGCAGGAGATCGAAGCGGCCGATCCGGAGACTCTGCGCCAGCGATCGGAGTCTTTCATGGAACAGTGCCGCTCGGCTCCGGTCGCTGTTGCCACGGAAGCCGCGAACGAACAGCACTACGAAGTGCCGCCGGAATTCTTTCAGCTGGTGCTGGGACGCCGCCGGAAATACAGCTGCTGCGAATGGACCGATTCCTGCAGCAGCCTCAATGAAGCGGAAGAGGCGGCACTGGCCACCACCTGCCTGCGGGCCGAACTGGAAGACGGCATGGACATTCTGGAACTGGGCTGCGGCTGGGGCTCACTGTCCCTGTACATCGCGGAGCATTTTCCAAACAGCCGGCTGGTCTGCGTTTCCAATTCTCAGTCACAGCGAAACAGCATCCTGCAGCAGGCGAACGAGCGCGGCCTGCGAGCGCCGGAAGTCATCACCGCCGATATGAACAGTTTTTCGATCTCGAAAACGTTCGACCGCGTGGTTTCCGTCGAGATGTTCGAGCACATGCGGAACCATGCCGAACTGTTGCGACGAATAGCGACATGGCTGAACCCCGCGGGCCGGTTGTTCGTTCATCTGTTCTGCCATCGAAGCCAGTCGTATCTGTTCGAAACTCGCGACGAATCTGACTGGATGGCCCGCTACTTCTTCACAGGCGGCATGATGCCCGCGGAATCTCTGCTGCTGCAGACACAGGATCACATGAAAGTCACGCGGCAGTGGGAATGGAACGGCCGGCACTATCAGCGGACCAGCGACGCGTGGCTGAACAACATGGACGAACACCCCAACGACGTACGTCGAATCCTGCAAAGAACGTACGGCCCGAACGCTGCGGTCTGGCGAAATCGCTGGCGACTGTTCTTCATGGCCTGCTCAGAACTCTTCGGCTTCCGACAGGGCACCGAATGGAAGGTCGCACACTACCTGCTCGAACGGCAGGCAGGATAACGGCGGCACGGAAATCGCGCACTGCGCGGCGGCATTCCACGGACGTCGACCGGCGTGCAACAGACCGTGCCGTCGCGGATCGAATCGGCGAAGGCAGAGAAACTGATGAAAACGATCCTGCTGTTCAACGCCGTTGGCATACTTTCGTTGATGCTCTGCGTCTGGCTGGTGAGCATCCGTCGAAGCGACGTCAGCATCATCGACATCGTCTGGGGCATGGGCTTCGTGCTCGTGGCATGGACTTCATGGGCCAGCCGCGACGCGGGCGAGCGTTCATTGTGGATTCCCGTGATGACGACGGTGTGGGGCGTGCGACTGAGCGGCTATCTGGCCCGGCGAAACCACGGCAAACCGGAAGACTATCGCTACGCCGAAATGCGGGAAAAGCACGGCACTGCGTTTCGCTGGATCAGCCTGTTCACCGTATTTTGGCTGCAGGGCCTGATTCTGTTCCTTGTCAGCCTGCCGCTGCAGTTTGCTCAGGCACTTCAGGAAGATCGTGTCGCCCTGCTGATCACCGGCATTGTGCTGTTTTCGGTCGGGCTTTGCTTTGAAACCGTTGGCGACTGGCAGCTTGCCCGTTTTCGCAGGAATCCCGAAAACAAGGGCCGCGTGCTGAACACCGGCCTGTGGCGGCTGACGCGCCATCCCAACTATTTCGGCGACTTCTGCGTCTGGTGGGGACTGGGCGTGCTGAGTCTCAGTTGCGGAGCACCGGTCCTGATCCTGGCCAGTTGCTTGCTGATGTCTATACTCCTGCTGCGGATCTCTGGCGTGCCTTTGCTTGAAAAATCACTGGTTTCCCGCCGGGACGGCTATGCGGAGTACATTCGCCGGACCAGTGCGTTTTTCCCGTGGCCCCCCCGAAAGTAGCAAGAAAAAAAGAATGGACGGTTTCTTCGGTGAATGACCCTATTTTCTTCATTGACGACCCGGATTTTGAAACTCTGGATGCGGCTGACCTGCTGAGCCTGCCGGAGGGCATTTCGCTGTACAGCGATCAGGACTGTACGACGAACGACTTTCCTGAAAACGGCGATTTTGAAGTGATGCGCGGCACTCCGCTGCTTTCGCCGCAGGGGGAAGTCTTCCTGTTTCGCAAGATGAATTTCCTGCTGCGCCGTGCGGAAGAAACTCGCCGACAGCTTGTGACCGCCAAATCGCAACATGCGAAGCTGCGCAAGTGCCTTGAACACGCTCTCGCCGACGCTGACGCTGTCCGAAATCACATCGCGGAATGCAACCTGCGGCTGGTAATTTCCATCGCCCGAAAGTTCGCGAACTCCTCCCACGAGTTCGACGAGCTGACAAGCGAAGGAAATGAAATCTTGCTGAAGTCGATCGCGAAGTTCGATGCGTCGCGAGGTTTTCGCTTCAGCACCTACGCGACGCATTCGGTGCAGAGGCACTTCTTTCGTCTGGCGCAGCGACGGCGCCGACGACAGCCCATCGACGCTCCCGGCACCGCAGAACTGCTGCACGGCGTTGCTGCCGTCGATGAAGATCCGCTAATTAGTGAGTGGATCCAGGAAGAGCATCGCGTCAACGATCTGATCGCCCGCATGGCAGAGCAGCTCGACGAGCGGGAACAGGTCGTGGTTCGCGGACGGTTCGGCATTGGCAACAACGGCGTTGTGAAGACTCTGCGGGAACTGGCTCAGGAACTGGGACTCTCCAAGGAGCGCGTTCGTCAACTGCAGATCGCTGCGGTGGAGAAGCTTCGTGACCTTTTCGACGAATGTAGCCCTGACCTGGCCGCATCGTAGACTGGCCGGCGGGTGGTCATTCCCGTCTGACTGGCAGCCGGGTGCGGGGCGTTGCGAATCACCTCTGCCGACTGATTCAATTTTGCAGGTTCTTCCACAACACAAGTGCGTTCAAATTGCGTCAGCCGCGTTCGGATTCGCGGGTGAGGATCTCTTAATGGCCCGGGACAGCGTTTAAGAATGGCCGAATCGGAAAATACGCATGCCACCGACGCGTCCGTGGCGCTGGCACCGCGGCCATGGATGAGATGCTTCCTTGTGACGACCGGCGCGTGCAGCCTGTTTGCCGGGGCGGCAGTTCTGCTGGCACCGTCCGTGGTGTTCCGGCTGCTGTCGGCCGAACCGGACTCGATCGGCTTCGATCTGGCACGGGCCATCGGACTGCTGGCGATCGCCTTCGGTGTCGGGTATCTGGTTGCGGCAAGACGACCGTTCGATCACTGGGCGATGGTCGTGACCGGGCTTCTGGCGACAACACTCGTTCCGGTTTGGGCGATGAGTCCACTATCGGCCGGCCGGCTGTCATGGAGCGTTGCGTGTGTTGTCCTGGCGTTGAGTCTGGTGTGCTGGTTCCTGTTTGCTTCCGTGCTGTGGAGTGCAACGAAGTTTCATCACTCACGCCAGGAATACTTCACCGTTCCCGCACCAACGCGGAAGATCGACCCTGTGGGACGGATGCTGAGCAATCGCGGCGTTTCTCTGCTGGAACTGTCCCGCGGCCGACCCTTGCTGGCGGTGTTCCTCAGACATTCCGGCTGCACTTTCTGCCGTGAAGCAGTGTCAGACATTGCACAGCAGCGGCAGCAGATTGAAGCATTGGGAACGCAGATCGCATTCGTACACATGGGCCAGCAGGAACCCGTCGAGCTGCTGAAGAAGTACAATTTGACAGACCTGCACACGTTCCGCGATCCGTCCTGCAGCCTGTACGACACGTTTGGCCTGAAACTGGGAACGTTCGGACAACTGCTCGGTCCGAAAGTGTGGTGGAAGGGACTGCTGGCATCGCAGCGGGGGCACAAAGCAGGCGCTTTTCAGGGTAATGTGTTTCGAATGCCGGGCGTATTTCTTTTGCACGAAGGCACGATCCTGCGGGCATACAAACACAAGACTGCTGCTGACCGGCCGGATTATGTTGCGCTCGCAACGCCGCCGGCGGCAGCTTCCGATGCCTCCTCCGCAAACGCCGCGATCCTGAATTGAGACCGCTGCTTCTGCGCTCCGGCGCGAACCGGATGACTCACCCTGCTTCGCGGAACCGCAGAGACGGCGGTTCGATGGTGACGATGGTGTTGGGCGGGATGGTGCGGCTGAGTGTCACGTTGGAACCGATCTGCGAGCCGGCTCCGATCACCGTTGAGCCGCCCAGCACGGTGGCGTTTGAGTAGACGGTGACGTTGTCTTCCAGCGTGGGATGACGTTTCGTGCCTCGGATCAGGTTGCCGTCTTCGTCGCGCGGGAACGACCACGCTCCGAGCGTCACGCCCTGGTACAGCGTCACACCTGAACCAATCACGCAGGTCTCGCCGATCACGACACCGGTGCCGTGGTCAATGAAGAATCGCGGGCCGATCGAGGCACCGGGATGGATGTCGATGCCGGTTTCGCGGTGAGCCCACTCCGACAGAATTCGCGGCAGGTACGGAATTCCCAGCAGCAGCAGTTCATGCGCGACTCGATGAATCATTACAGCTTCGATGCCGGGATAGCACAGGATGATTTCGTCGGGCGTCTTTGCGGCCGGGTCACCGTCGAAGGCCGCCTGAACGTCTTCCAGCAACATGCGTCTCAGGTTCGGCAGCCGCTTCAGAAACGCCGCGGTCAGTTCGGTCGGGCACCGCAGCGCGGAATCGTCTGCATCACCGCCGTCGTGAATCTTCAGCCGTGCTCCGCCGTGATGCAGGATGGCACGGCCGACTTCGATCCGCAGTCGCGAGTTGACGCGATGCATCAGGCTGGTGAATTCGACGGAGCGGTCCGTGGCCAGGGGACTTCTTGTGCTGCGGTATCCGGGCAGCAGCAGGTCGCGAACGTCCGCGGCGATGGCGATGACGCCTTCGACGGACGGCAGCGCGTTTTCGTGCAGCGAACAGCCGCGATCCGTCATTTCGCTCAGCAGTTCCCGGACAATCTGATCAATATCCGACGCGTGCGTTTCACGAAACCGCATGGCTCGAAATTCCCTTTTCGAACGTAACCGGAAGCAGAAGTTCTCAAGCAGAAGCATCGGCACCGGTTGCTGGTGCTCTGCAAGAGACCCGTGCCATCTGCTGCCCGTTGAATCGACTGCAACATCGCGTCTGGCAGACTCGGAAAAGCTTTCCCGATGCGACCACTCCGCGTCTTCCGGATTCCTTAAACGCGGTCGGCCGGAATGGCCGATTCTTCCAACGAGAGGCGTTCGGTGATCGCACGGTGTCCGATTGATGCCGCGGACACCCGAACTGGCGAGCGGCGTCGCATGAGTTCAGCGTTCTCCACGAAAGTCGATCAATCGCGGACGCGTGCCGCACGGCTTGTCTGTTTCGAACAGCGGCAGGAACTGCCGGTATGGCAACCACAGTTCAGCAACCAGGTGACTACTGGTCCGATGCACGACGCCCGCTTTCGTGCCTGCTGTTTCTTGCGCCGCTGATCGCGGTCTATGAAGCCGGTGTGCTGATGCTGGCGGACAGTCAGCCGGACCATCTGCGGAACGGTGCCGATTACTGGATGCGGTCCCTGCTGTCAGGCGCCGGACTCGGTCAGGTGCTGCTGCTTCCGGCTCTGGTCGTTTTCGTGCTGCTGGGCTGGCATCTGGTCAGACGGCACCCCTGGCACGTTCGTCTGGAAACTCAGATGGGAATGCTGGCGGAAAGTCTGCTGCTGGCGGTGGTGCTGGTTGGTGTCGGCCAGCTTCATCACCTGATGTTTGTGCGGCTTCAACCTGCTGAGCCGCAGGCTGAGCTGCTGCGTCTGGCGGTGTCCGGCGGGCTGACGCGAGCGGTGACGTTTATCGGAGCGGGCGTTTACGAAGAAGTCATGTTCCGACTGCTGCTGGTACCGCTGGCATTCTGGGCGTTTCGGCTGTTTGAGTTTCCGCCCAGGTGGGCAGCGGCGCTGGCGGCGGTGTCGACGAGCTTTGTGTTTGCTCTGGCTCACCACATCGGACCCAGCGCCGACGCGTTCAACCTGTTCACGTTTTCATTCCGCGCGGCGGCTGGTGTGTTCTTTGCCACGGTCTTCTTTGTGCGCGGCTTTGGAATCACCGTGGGCTGCCATTCCGCCTACGATCTGCTGGTCGGCGTGTTTTTGACGTCGGCCGCTTCGTGATCGCCGGGTGCTATTCTGCCGGCATTGGCCCGACAGCCACCGCCGTCGGATCATTGGACGCGAAGAACCGGCTGACACCTTCCTGAGTGACTTCCGTGCCGCGCAGTTTCAGCGCCCCGAGTTCCGGCAGACCCTTGAAGCTGCCGATGTTGTCATTGGTGACTTTCGTGTTGTCGGCAAACAATCGAGTCAGCGTGACGAACCCGGCCTGCTTGAAGTCCGCTCCCGTGAACTCCGAGTGGGAAACATCCAGTGAATAAAGCTCCGGAAGCCTGCCCAGCAGAGCAATGCCGGCATCGGAGATTCGCGGGCTGTGATGCACCGCCAGAATTCTGAGTTTGGACAGCCCCGCCAGCGCACCCAGGCCTTCATCGGAGATCTGCGTATTCAGAATCTCAAGTTCCTGCAATCCGGTCAGCGGCGCGAGCGACATGGCGGCCGAATCGGTGATCTGATCCGAGCCGAATTCCAGCGTCTCCAGACCAGGCAGCGCTGTCGCCAGCTTTGCAATTCCTTCGTCGGTAACCTGCGTGCCTGCGATCCGCACGTGCTTCAGACCGGTCATGGACGCGATGACATCGATCGACTTGTCGGTCAGATTGGTATTCGTCAGCCGCAGTGTCTGGATCTGTGAGTTTCCGCGGAGCGATTCCAGCTTGTCTTCCTGCAGCTTTGATGAATTCGAAAGGTCCAGGTAATTCAGCGCCGGAAGTTTGATCAGAGTTGCCAGGCAATCGCCGGACACGGCAGAACCCGCTACGGAAACCGTGTGGAGTTTTTCCATGCCGTTCAGCGCGGTCAGTCCGGCGTCCGTCACATCGGGAGCCACCGCAAAGACTTCCTGAAGCGTCTTGAAGGACTCCAGTTTCTGCAGGTCGGCATCTGTCGGTGACTGTCCGTCGAACCGAACGGACTTTACGGTGTCGTCAAGATTTCGAGCCACGGAAGCTCCCTGGCTCTGCAATTCTGCCACAACCCGGGAGTTATCCTGGCACCCGGCGGACAGCACCACAATCGCCGGAAAGACCAATAACATAAGACGTGAAGCCATACCGATCGCTACCTTCAATTCAGAAAAATACAGACAGGTGGTCAGGAAACATCAAGACGGCTGAGAAGCCCGGAAGTGAATGGTGACGACCATTCTTGTCGCCGCCGCCGCCGGATCAAGTCATCGCTGCGAGTCTTCATTCGATTTCTGCATTCCGCCGATTTCGCGTTTCCACTGCTCGGCAGTCGGTTTCCACATGACGGCCTGGTCGTGCCACGCCTGCTGTTCGTCGTTCAGCGGCGAGCGGAGATTGTCCAGACAATGTTCAAACTGCTGAATGCAGGCCAGCGCCTCGTCCGGGTTTCCCTGCAGTTGCTGTGTGCGGCCCAGCAACAACCACGCGGTCGGCTGTCCTCGGTCGGCCAGTGCTCGGAACTCCGGGAAGTCCAGGGCACCGCTGATGGCGTCATCGTCGGGTGTCAGGATTTGTGCCTGCAGAAAGTGGCGTGTGGCGGTCTCCAGGTCGAATGACCGTTCCGCCGCCTGAGCGGCCAGAATGTGTTCCGCGGCCTGCTGCCATGCCAGACAAGTCTGCAGTTCAGATTCGGGAACGCTGTCGGCCAGCAGGTGATGCAGCGGCGCACGATGCTGCCTAAGGAAGTCAAGATTCCGCTGAGCCGACCATGGTCCCGTGTCAAAACGCGGGACGGCAAATTCCAGCACCGGACGATCTTCGGTGTTCAATTCGTCGCCCTTCAGTGCGTATTCCAGTCGCCGACCCGATGTCAGAAACGTGGCAATAATCTTGTAGGGGTTCGACATCCCGATTTCTGACATATCTTCCCACACGTCGGACTCAGAAAGGAAATTGCGAACGCGGTCCACCGTCAGTTGCGGACGCTGCTGATGTCCGACCAACAGCACATAATGAGTCCAGCGATTGTGCAGATAGAACACGCTGGTTTCCGGGTAAACGCGAGCAAACGTTCTGAGCGTGAGTCGAAAGGAATCCGTTGAAAGTCCGCCGAGCGGCATCCAGATCACCGTGCAGCCGCCCGGTCGCAGAGCGTCGCGGCAGAGCCGAAAGTATTCCAGGTCGTATAAATTCGCGCTGGATCGATAACGCAGGTCCGTGCAGTCGGAAACGATCGCGTCGTACCGCTGGCTGGTTTCCGCAAGATACGCGCGGGCGTCTGCGATGATCACCCGGTATCGCGAGTCGTTCTTTTCCATCAGTCCGTGATTGGCCTCCGTCAGCAACGGCGCCATGCGGGGAACATCCGGGCAGATTTCCACACAGTCCAGACGCTGCAACCGGTCGTGCAATAGAAACGAATGCGATGCTCCTCCGCTGCCGAACCCGACCGTCAGCGCCGACTCGGGATTTTCCGCGAGTAGCAGGCTCCAGTGAGCCAGGCTTTTCTGGTCCGTCTGCATGATCGTGGACGTGCCGGCCACAGGGACGTCATCGACGCAGATTCGGCGTTCGCTGACATCATTTTCAATCACCGCGACCGTAGCCGTGGCGGAGTCACGGTACCCGACAATGAATTCGCCCGGGCGCAGTGTCTGCAGCCGCCAGGTGGATTCCGGCGCGAGAACCAGAACGATCCCCGCGACGGCGGACATCACCAGCAGCGATGCTGACACCAGACGCCGCTGCCATTCGATTCGTGCGGCCAGCAACATCTGCACGATGCCGAGCACGGCCACGCCGCGGAGCAGCCCTGCAACGGGTGTGATGACGAAGGCGGCGATGATGGCTCCGGCGACGGCGCCCCACGTATTCCACGCATAAAGCCCGCCGACCTGTTTTCCCGCCGAAGATTGTTCCACCGCACTTCTCATCGCCAGCGGCAGCGCCGCTCCCATCAGCACTGTGGGAATTCCCAGCACAGCGATGGTCCGCACGACAACCTGAGACACGGCATGGCCAAAGTCGACCTGAAGTGTCTTCGGGTCAACGATGTCATGGAGTTTCGGCGACAGCACCAGGACCGCGACCGATGCAAGAATCGAGAGTCCCATCAACGCGACCGTGACGGCAAACGCGCGCCATGGCTTTTTCAGCCGGTCGATAAACAGATAAGTCGCGGCTGTCCCCAGCACCAGGCCCAGCAGCGTGACGGTCAGCACGGCCGAAAAGCTGTACGTCGTGTTTTTCAGCCGGTCAAATCCGAAAATCAGCGACCGCGTCCATAGGTATTGAGTCGCCAGTCCCGCGAAGCCGCACAGAAACACGGAACAGCGCAACAGCATCCACGGCGGGGCGTCCGTCGCGGACTCCTCCGGATACACCGGCGGGGTTTCCGACAATTGCGATTCCGTCGATCGATTTTCACCGACGCTGCTGCGGCGACGACCGGCAATCAGCAGCGCGAGAACGGTCGCGGCGACATTCAGTCCGATCGCCGCGTACACGGTATTTCGAATCCCCAGCAGTGGAATCAGCAGAAAGCCGGCCAGGACTGCTCCCGCGGCCGCGCCGAGCGTGTTGATGCCGTAAAGCCAGGTAAACCGGCGGCCGACGTGCGCGTTGCTGCGGATGACCGCTCGGCAAAGCACGGGCAGAGTCGCACCCATCAGTGCCGTCGGGATGACCAGAACCAGCAGGATCAGGCTGAACTGAACGACCGCGCGGGTGACTGATGATTCTCCCGCGTCAAACAGGATTCTCTGCACTAACCCCACGCCGTGAATGGCCGACGGCATTGCCAATGCACAGGTTCCGATCAGCAGCTCCAAAAGCGCATAGACCTGGATGGGGCGCTGCATCCGGTCCGCTCGCCCGCCCGCCAATCGGCTTCCGAGCCCCAGTCCTGCCATGAACGAAGCCGTTGTCGCGGCCAGAGCGGGGCCGGTGGCTCCAAATGTCGTGGCCAGCATTCGAAACCAGACGACTTCATAGATCAGACCGGCAACTCCGGACAGCAGGAAAATGCACCCAGTCAGCCAAACGGTCAGTCCCGGAACCAGCCGGCCGGATTCGTTCGAAGCACTCATTCGGAGTCCGGATCCCGACCATTGACAACAAAGTTCAGCACTCTCGCTGCGAAGCCGGTACTGTCCGGGTGATGCGATTCCGCCACGCGAACCGTCACGGAATGCGCGTCGTCGTCGAGCCCCGTGGCAAACATCACCGTGCGCGGATAGTGCAGGCCCTTGCTGTAGTGATGAAGCAACTCGGCCTGACGCCAGTCACCCCCGTCGATCTGATACTCCAGACGCCCGGCGTCAGGCCCCGCCAGTACATACGCTCCGACGGCTGTTCCGTGGAAGGACAATTCCACCGTGGCGCCGGGCTGCGTCGCGTGCAGAAGCGGGATGCCCAGAAACCGTGATCGCTTGCTGCCGGCAATACGGTCCCAGTCCGGTTCCGATTTTTCCCAGCCGCTGACAATCCGGATTGCGCCGAAAGGCAGCAGGCGACCGTCCGCGAAACTGCTGGTCAGAATGAAATCGTCCGGCACGTCGTGCGGTTTCGGCGGTGAGTTATCCGCCGCTTCTGTCCAGCCGGATTCCAGCAGTCCCGTCACCAGATCCGCAGCCAGTTGGTTACCGACGGGACCGGGATGAGTACCGCCGTACTGTTGCCACGTCAGTGTTCCGGCTTTGATGCGATCCGCGACTTCGCGGGAAAGGTAGACTGACGAAACGTCGTAGTGCCTGGCGACTCGTTCGTGCTGCGCGCTGCTGAGCGGTTCTTTTCCGGCGGCGATCGTTTCCAGCATCGCTTCGTTGACAAAATGAATCATGACGATGTCGGCTGACGGATTGTGGCGCCGCACCTGTCGCACAATTCCTTCCATCCCGCGAACACAGTCGTCGGAGGAATGATGGGCGTCCTGATCGTCGTTGACCGCGAACTCAACCAGCAGCAGATCAACGGGCCCGTGATCCAGCACGTCCCGCTTCAGCCGAAACGCGCCGGTCTGCGAACAGGTCGACGCGATGCCGGCGTTGGTAAAGGAAAACTTCGTCTCGGGAAAGCGATTACGCAGCCAGTTCTCGACGATCGGCCGATAACCGTCCATTTCCGTGATGGATCCGCCAAGAAACGCGACATGGCCCTGCCGCTCAGAGAACCGGTGCCGGCAGTTTTCCAGCGAACCGCGAAGGTGGACGTTCTCGTTCGCCACGGAAGAGTCAGCCACGGCGACAGCGACACCGACGGCCAGTAACAGGAAATACGCAGGCGGAAAAGTGTATTCCGGCATCAGAACCTCGCCCGGGCGTTGTCAGCGTCGAATCGGATAGTCATCGCCGGAGAGTCTGACGGTTTCCGTTGCCTGAAAAAAGCGTCCTGGAAAAGATTGCCGCATAAAGCAGAACCGGCTGCGACCACGTCCGGGGACGTCATCGCAGCCGGTCAGAATATCTCTGCCGGACGGGCCCGCATGTTGCCTTTATGTCAACTGTGCGCGGCCGTCAGGCGTGTGACGTGTCGAGATTGGTTTACGGGGCGGTCGGCTCTGTCAGTGTCGTGAAGCTGACTGCCTTCGATGGATTCACCGTAGCGGCTGATTCTTCCGCCGGCACCGTCGATTCGTTGGTCAGGTAGTTGTCGATGCGAGCGTTTTCACGCAGATGGCTGAACGTTTCGGCAACCATCTTCTGGACTTCGCGTTCCACAAGTTCTTCATGAAGTTGCGCGGCGACGGCATCCCGGTCATGGTCGATGGGTTCCGTGCGGCCTTCGTACTTCAGAATTACGTACTGATTGATGCCGATCTGAATGATGCTGTTCGAAATTTCGCCGGGTTCCTGCATATTAAACGCGGCCTTGCGAATGTTCTCGTGAGCGCCGGAGTAACGGCGGATTGGAGGAATGCTGCCGCCCAGAATTCTGCTGGTCGGTTCCACGGAGTAGTCTCTGGCAAAGTCTTCAAACAGTTCCGGATCCTTCTGCAGCTTTTCCCAGATCTCGGTGGCTCGTCGCTGATTGTCCATCACGATCATCCTCGCTTTGACGCGGGGACCGTAGTTGTCGGTGTAGGCTTCCTTCATCATTTCGTTCGTGATCTTGACTTCCTTGCCAGCCAGTTTCTTCAGGGCCAGCATCGGCCAGATGACGTCGCGATGGTACTGCAGCGCTGTCAGGCCGCGTTCGGCTTCCAGCATCTTGTACCACTGGCCGACCGGCAGTCCGAACTTTTTGCTGATCTTGACGATTTCCTGATTCACTTCCGCTTCGGTCACTGTGACACCGGCTTCGGCACAGGCCTGCTGAATGATGGTCCGGTTGATGACGTTTTCCAGAACATCCTTGCCGTGCCGTTCGATGCATTCCTTCGCCAGCATTTCGTACGTCACCGGCTGCCCGTTGACTCGACCCACCGGAGTGGCCAGCGTGTCGTCCAGTCGCACGCTGCCGGCAACGGAATCCTTCTGTTCGGCTGCTTTACTGTTCTGAGCGCGCCAGACCTGCATGCCGATTCCGGCCGCGACAAGCGCGATCAGCGTGCCGCCAACCAGCATTGTGCTGCGGCGACCCGCCTTCGGTGCGATCAGTCGGCTTCCGTTGGTTTCTGTGTTCAATAACTGCGTTGCATCCTGCATGGTAACAGCTCCCGGAGAGTCTGAATTGGACCGTCACCTGACTGCCGTATCCGCGCCTGCGACAACGGTCACGCAACCGTTCCGCAGCCGAGGCCGACATATTCAGGCGGATGGTGGAGGAGAGAGGTTTACGAATGGGCGAAGTGAAACCGGACGGTTTCTCTGAACTGCGGCAGGGTGTTGATTCATCCGAAAACCGCCGCTCAGCGGCGGAAATGACAAGTCAACACAGAAGAGGAGAGTGTCGACGCGCGGCGTTATACGACAAAATCAAAAATCGGGTCAAGTTCGGTTTCCGGACGGGTTTGTCCGGTGAAACTCCCGTGTTTTTCAGGCATGTACCGAAAGTTGCCATCAGAGACTCCCGTGGCCGGAGACCACGACAGAGCATGGGCATTGGCTGATATTCGGCAGCCAACCGGGATGCCAGTCCGGCTCTAACGGTCATGCTGCATATTTCGTGAAAACTGCCGCGGTTGAACGATGCACTGTGGAATTGCCACCGGGCCGGCGAACACAATCGAATCTCCTCAGTTACCCCATGCTGTGTGAAGGGAAAGATTCTCATGCTGAAGTTCGTTAAGACGTGGCTGCTGACTGTGTGTTTCGCGGGACTTGCAGCGGAACTGCACGCCGGTTGCGCGGAGTACATTGTGCTCAACGACCAAGCGAATCAGGCGGTGCTGGAAGATGACGGAGATCCGTTCAACAACATCATTCAGATCCGCAGCACGAACGGCACGTTCGACACGATTCAGTTCGAACAGCCGACCGACATCCTGTTCATCGCGTTCGGCGGCGGTGATGACGAATTAACGGTCGACGGCGAGTCACTGCCTGGTTTCACCGCGGACCTGCTGCTGTATGGTGAGCAGGGCAACGATCGGACTCGAATCAACCACCTCGACACGCAGGGAGGCGTCTATTCAGAAGACCCGCATGGCGACAACAGGCTGCAATTGTTCGCCTGCTCGGTCGTGGGTGACGTTTCCGCCGTGGACGGACCGGGATTCCAGACATTCATCATGTCGGGAAACTACGGTGGAAACGTCTTTGTCCAGAGCCCGGACGGCGGCAGCACGATTTGGATCGGTACGAGCTTAGGTATTGGTTACTACGCGTTCGTCGACGGGGCAGTCCTGGTTGACAACCATGGTTACGGACCAGACACCGTTCAGGTTTCCGGGAGTCTCCGCCAGGATCTCTGGCTGAATCTGGGTCACGGTGACGCGAGCCTGCGTTCAATTTTCTCCGGTGTGTCCGGAGATCTGTCGTTTCTCGTCGAAAGCGGCATGTCTGAGGTATTCCTGGGAGACTTCTCGGTACTTCGCACCACCCGTTTCAAAAACATACAAGGTTCCACCGATGTGTATCTCGTGCATAGCGGTTTCGCTCAAGGCCTCGAGGTCCGAAACGGGCTTGGCTATGACACGTACGAATTCCGCAGCGTTTGGACACCGGAACTGAAAATCGAAAACGGCGACGGGGGCAGTTTCACGAAGTTGGTCGAACAAGGCGGCCCCTTCGGGCTTGAGATCGGCCGTCTGTCAATCATGAACGGCGACGGTTCGGATGAAATCGTTGTAGAAAACGGCCACGGCGACCTCCCCGATATCGGCTCGCTGAAGATCGACAACGGCAACGGCAATTCGCGAACGTCAATCGGCTTCTACGCTGAGGTCGGCGAAGTCGAAATCTCCAACGGCAACGGATTTGATGATCTGCTCGTCGAAGGCACCGTGAACGGCCGGCTGGTTTCACTGAACGGTAATGGAGGCAGTGGAACCTACTTCGACGGCGCGTTCATCGGAGGCGACACGGAAATCCATTCCAACGCGGGGATGGACTATTTCGAGTTCCATGACACCACAATTGCCGGCAACACGGACCTGCAAACAGGCGATGACAACGACCTGCTGCTGTTGTCCAATTCCGAGTTCCTCGGCGACTTCGTGGCTGCCGGCGGTAGCGGTTTCGATATCTTCGCGACGTCGCTCGACAACATCTTCGGCGGCCTGTACTACGTCACCGGATTCGACTGGACGTGGGAACTGTAGACCGGGAAGGCCGAAGCAGTACTGATAGCTGAACCTCAGACCACAAGTGTCTCACCATCCAGTTTTCGCAATTCCAGTTGTGACAGCGTTTCGTCAGTGCTGGTCGGGTCGACGGTGCGGCAGGAATCGGTCAGCAGCGCCGCCAGTTCTGCCAGGTCGCTGCGCCATTCGGAAGCGGGGATTTCCGGCGGTTCGATCTGAGCGAACTCGCCGCACAGCAGGATCATTCGCAGACAATGACGGAAGATGATCCCTTCCTGTTTTGTCAGATCGCGGGCTCGCACATACTTGTTGAAGTCACCGCCAAATCGCAGCAGATCGCCGATGCACCACACGGCTGTTGATCGAGCGTCGTGGATGCCAGGAAACTCGCTGTTGAACAAGAGGTGCATCTTCTCCGCCAGCTTCAGCGCGGGAATGCGTTTGCCCAGCACTTCATCGCGGTAACCGGTCAGTTCATCCTGCGTCGCCAAACCCCGGGAGAGAATTTTCTCATCAAGGAATTCTACCGCCAGCGGGCCGGGAGGCATCTGATCGGGGAACGGAACTCGCACCATCTTCGCGACCGAACCCGGCATATCGAGCGCCGCTTCCAGAAGCTGCAATCGTTCTTCGTGGCTGGCCTTGTGCATGTGTTCTGCCAGGAAGATCCCGTAGATCGAATTGATGCTGCGGAATGCGAACAGCATCTCCAACTGCGGCGTTGCCAGTGCGTACTGCGGATCGTAGTCGTCGAGACGCTGAGTCGCTTCGTTGGGTTTGTCGGCATCGGCTTCCGCAGTCGAGGATCGCTTTTTCTTCGCGACTTGTGTCGTGGCGACTCCGCCGGTCTTGCGGGCTTCTTTAATGAGTTGACCGAGGAGGCCGGGGGACGTTGCGGCAGGGTTGTGCTGGGTTCCCGCCTGCGCGGGAATGACGGCGGGGTTGTGCTGGGTTCCCGCCTCCGCGGGAATGACGGAGGGGTCGTGCTGGGTTCCCGCCTGCGCGGGAATGACGGAGGGGTTGTGCTGGGTTCCCGCCTTCTCCGAAGTCGCTGCCGTCGACGTCTTCGTGGCTGCTGAAGTCGTGGATCTCGCTCAGTGATTCATCGGGCACGATGCCTGCCGCCCAGACCGAATTCTTCGCACTGCTGCGAAGTGCTTCCATTGACACTTCAAACGCGGCTTCCGTTCCGGCGACCCGGCTGCGAAACGCTGGAGCATCGTCGGCTGTTGCAACAAGATTCGGCGGTGGAGGCTGCAGAGTGATGAAACCTCCGGCTTCCAGAGTCATCAGCATTCGCTTCAGTGACTTTTCGGCGACTTCCTTTTCCTGCGAATCCAGTAATCGGCGGCGCACGGAATCGCGCAGCGACGACACGGTTCCCGACTTGCGAATCAGAAACGCCAGCAGCCGCCACGGAAAACGACCGCGACTCGACAGCTTTCCCGGAGGCGCGGCGCGCAGCGATTCGAATTGCTTTTCCGTCCAATAACTTTCGCCGGGACGCCGTTTGGGCATCTTCTTCTTCAGCGCCTTCTTCGCCCTCAGCACCAAAGGATCCTTCGTGTCCTCGGGGATCGCGTCGTACTTTTCCTGCCAGCGAAACAGCTTCACGTCGTCCTCATGAGCGACCGTGAACACATAGCCTCGATCGTCAAACTGTGGTCGTCCGGCTCGGCCGAACATCTGATGGGCGGAACTGGCGTCGATCAGCTTCAGATTGCCTGGCGGCCCCTTCAGCAGCGATGTCATCACGACGGAGCGTGCTGGCAGGTTAATGCCCGCGGCAAGTGTTTCCGTACACACGCAGACGGAAAGCAGCTTCTTCTGAAACAGATGCTCGATCGCTCTGCGGTACTTCGGCAACAGGCCCGCATGATGAATGCCGACGCCGCGTATCAGGATCTGTTTCAGCTTGCCTCCGGCTCCGGCGGACCAGTCCATGCGATCAATTTCGTGCTGCAACTGCTGCTGCTGGCCGTCCGCGAGCAGGCGACGTCCCTTCAACTGTTCGGCAACGCTCCAGCATTCGCTGCGATTGAAGCAGAACACCAAAGCCGGCGTGTAGCGAGACTCGTCATCGCCATCGGCCATGATTTCCAGTTGTTCGGCCAACAGCTGATCCGGCACCCACCGAAACTCCAGCGGCACGCGGCGCTCTTCGCTTTGCAGCAGACGCAGCCGCCGATCGTGCTGTCGGTTCAGCCAGACGACGAAATCCACGGCGTTGCCGACTGTGGCACTGATCAGCAGAACTCGGACATTCTTTGGCAGCAGTCCCAGCGAAAGCTCCCAGACGATGCCCCGTTCCGGATCGTTGAACGTGTGGAACTCGTCCATCACCACGGCGGAAACGTCGGCAAAGGAGAATTCGTCGGGACTCAGCAGCCGGTTCAGCAGAATTTCCGCAACGACCACCAGAATGCGGGCGTCCGGGTTGACTCGCCGGTTACCGGTGACCAGACCGACATCGTCGCGCGAGAACCCCCAGCGTTCGACGGACTCCTGCAGTTCATGAAACTTCTGTTCGGTCAGAGCGATCAGCGGAGTCGTGTAGTAGGCTCGCCGTCCGGTCAGCAGCGCTTCGTAGAGCGCCGTTTCCGCGATGACGGTCTTGCCGGTGCCCGTCGGAGCACACACCATCAGGCCGTCATCGTCGTCAAACCAGCCAAGGATGGCCTGTTCCTGAAACGGATACGGCGGCCACGGCAGTTGTTCGAGATACCGCAGTGCGATTTCTTCGGCGTCGGGGAGTGAACTCATCGGCGAAGTTTATCGCGCACCGAGTCTCAGGCGAGCCATGTTTAACCGCGACCCCTGGGGAGGGCTGCGCTATCCGACTTTCTGTCACCGAACCGGATCCTCGCACCGTTCGCCCGGCAGCAGCAAAGTTGAAACTTCCGCTCGGCAAAGCGACTCGGATAACGCAGCGCTCGCCAGGGGTCGCGGTTAAACGTATCGTTCACCGATGCCTGAACTGCCCTTTCAACTTGAGTTTTCCCGCCCGGAGTGGCTGATCGCGCTGCTGGTCATTTCGCTGCTGGTGGCTGGGTACCTGAAGAGCCTGGTGGACCTGCCGAAGAAGCAACTGCGGACGTCGCTGGTGGTTCGCTGCGTGATCGTGATGCTGCTGGTGCTGAGTCTCGCCGGACTGAATCTGTTAAGCCGCGGCGATGACGTCTTCGTTGTGTTTGCTGTCGACGAAAGCATGAGCCTTGATGAAGACGCCGCATTCGCTGCCGCAGCAGAATTCATTTCGGCCGCCACCGAGGGGATGCCGGAAGACCGGTTCGCGGTGTTATCGTTTGCAGCCGAACCTGGGGAATTCGCGAAGCAGCTTGCCGTACGACGTGACTCCGCTGACATCGATGCCTCTTCGCGGCGCGATATTCCTGCGGACATCGCGACCGGATCGAAGTCCCTCCGCCCCGGCACCGACATTGCCGCAGCGATCGAAATCGCCGCAGCCGCTGTTCCGCCGAACTATGTGCCGCACGTCGTGCTGCTGTCCGACGGCAATGAAACAGCCGGTGATGCTCTGTCGGCGGCGGCGTCATCCGGCCTGAGAATTTCCACGGTTCCGCTGCCGGTTCGCAACGATCCGGAACTGCAGCTTGCCGCAGTCAACGTGCCGGCTCAGGTGGCCGAAGGAGAGCCGTTTACCATCGAAGTCATTGTCACGGCAAATCACGCCGACATTGTCCGCATCGATTTGTTTGGCGGCGAGTTTCGAATTGCTTCGGAACTGAAATCCGTTCAGGCCGGTGAGAACCGATTTCCCTTCACCGAGCAGATCACTGAGCCCACGCAGTACACCGCATCGATCCGGTCACCAGCCGTGGCGGCGGACGGAGCGGAATACTTCAACGATACGCTGCTGGATAACAACACGGCATCGGGCCTGGTGTTTGTGGCCGGCAAGCCGAAGATTCTGCTGGTCGACAGCACTCCGGAAACGACTCAAAACCTTGTCTGGGCGCTGGAAGAGGAAGGCATCGCCATCGACACGCGGCCACCGGACGGCCTGCCGGCGTCTGTTACCGAGTTGCAGAATTACGACGCTGTTGTGCTTTCCAACATTCCGTCGACGGACCTGACGGTTCAGCAGATGACGGCGATCCGGTCGTATGTCAGCGAAGTCGGCGGCGGTCTGATTATGCTCGGCGGCGATCAGAGTTTCGGTCTGGGCGGCTACCAGAAAACCGTCGTCGAAGAAGTGCTGCCGGTTCGCTGCGACTTTGAAAAGGAAAAGGAAAAGCCGGGACTGGCCCTGGTCCTGGTGATCGACAAGTCCGGTTCGATGGGTGGCCAGAAGATTGAACTGGCCAAAGACGCTGCTCGTGCCGCCGTGGAACTGCTGGGCGTCAGAGACCAGATCGGTGTGATCGCGTTTGACGGGTCTCCGGTATGGGTCAGCGAACTGCGCCCGGTGACTCAGCGAGGTGCCGTGACGGACCGGATCGCCGCAATCGAACCCGGCGGCGGAACATCGATGTACCCGGCGATGGAACAGGCATTCGCCGCGCTAAAAGCGACGACCGCCAGGCTGAAACATGTCATCGTGCTGACGGATGGGTACTCGACGCCCGGCGACTTCGCCGGCATCACACAGGATATGGTCAACGAACGCATCACTGTTTCCACCGTCGGGATCGGCGACACGGATCAGGAACTGCTGCGGCAGATCGCTGAACTCGGCAGCGGTCGCTACTACTACACGGACGATCCGTCTTCGATTCCGCAGATCTTTGCGAAGGAGACGCTGACCGCCAGCAAGTCGGCCATCAGCGAAGAACCGTTTCTGCCGCAGGTGATGCGTGCGTCATCGGTGCTCGCGAACCTGGATTTTGAGGCCGCTCCGTTTCTGCTGGGCTATGTCGTGACGCGGACCAAGCCCACCAGTGAAGTCATCCTGGCGACGGAATCCGGCGACCCGCTGCTTGCCTGGTGGCGCTACGGTGTCGGCATCAGCGTGGCGTTTACTTCGGACGCCAGCAGCCGATGGGCGGCGGAATGGCTGACGTGGGACGGTTTCAATCCGTTCTGGGCACAGGTCGTGCGGTACGCCGTTCGAAAAAAGGAATCGAAGGGTTTCGTTGTCGACATCGCCCGCCACGGTGATCTGGCCACGATTTCGATCGATGCCACGCAGCCGGATGGTGAGTTTCTGAACGGTCTCGACACGCGGCTGCAACTGATCAGCCCGCAACTGGCGACTCAATCGATCACGCTGCCGCAGACTTCGCCGGGGCGGTATCAGTCGAACATTCAACTGACGGAACCAGGCGCGTGGAGTCTGCAACTGACGCAAACCCGCGGTTCGGAGATCCTGTTCCGCCAAACGCGCGGGATCGTCGTCGGCTACAGCGACGAACTTCGGCTGCGTCCGGTGAACGATGAGCTTCTGCAGTCCCTGTCGTCGACAACGGGAGGTACGTTCAACGTAAGCCCATCGAATGTCTTCGAACCGCTGCCGGGCGATTCCGCGTGGAGACTGATTCCGTTGTGGCCGTGGCTGCTGTCTGCCGCTTTGGTATTGTTTGTCTGCGACGTCGCTCTGCGGCGACTGGACATGAGTCGCGTGTTCGGCAGTGAACTCCACCGAACTCATCTTCGAACCTGACCCATTCCGGTTCACAGTCTCCGCTCGAAGCTGAACACAGAAAGCAGAAATCCAGGACAATGCAGTACCGCAAACTCGGCAACAGCAATCTTGACATCAGCGTCATCGGACTCGGCACCTGGGCCATCGGCGGCGGTGACTGGAAGTTCGGCTGGGGTGATCAGAACGAAGACGAAGCCATCGGGGTTATCGTCCGCGCTGTTGAACTTGGCATTAACTGGATCGACACCGCCGCGATCTACGGCGAAGGCCGCAGCGAAATCCTGGTCGGCAAAGCGCTGCGGCAGATTGCCGAAGCCGACCGCCCGATCATCGCCACCAAGTGCGGTCGCGTTGCTCTGGGCAATGGTGACATTGGAAAAAACCTGAAGCGAGACAGCGTCATCGCCGAGTGCGATGCAAGTCTGCGGCGGCTGGGCGTTGACTGCATTGATCTGTACCAGATGCACTGGCCCGAACCGGATGAAGACATCGAAGAAGGCTGGTCGACGCTGCTCGATCTTCAGCGGCAGGGTAAAGTGAAACACATCGGAGTTTCCAATCATTCCGTGTCGCAGATGAATCGCCTGCAGCCGATCGCTCCGATCACGTCGCTGCAGCCGCCGTACAGCATGATTGCTCGCGAGGTCGAGGAAGGAATCCTGCCATACTGCGGTGAAAACAACATCGGAGTCATCGTCTACAGCCCGATGGGCAAGGGGCTGTTGACGGGGAAGTTCACTGCGGAACGAGCCGCTCAGCTTTCTGATAAGGACCACCGCAGCCGGGATCCGCGGTTCCAGCCGCCGCAGCTTGAGATCAATCTTCAGTTCGTCAATCGACTGCAGGGAATCGCGCACGGACTTGGCTGGACGATTCCGGAACTGGCCATCGCGTGGGTCTTGCGCAGACCGGAAGTAACGTCGGCGATTGTCGGTTCGCGCCGACCGGACCAAATTGAAGAAACGGTCGCCGCCGGCGCTCGCACGCTGGACGACTCATCGGTCGCCGCTGTCGAGAAGGCTCTCAGGGAACGCGACGGAAATCTCGCTGCGGCGGGCGGCTTCGAAAAGCCGCGTGTGTGAACCACGAGCCCTCTCCCCGTCATTCCCGCGCAGGCGGGAACCCAGTCAGCATTCTCTCTCCCTCGTCATTCCCACGCAGGCGGGAACCCAGCTGAACGTCCTCTGGGTTCCCGCCTGCGCGGGAATGACGGGGTGCGATTCGGTGGGCTCTTGAATGGAGCTATTTTTCCGCAGGAATCTCGGAACCGTGCGGGTCGATTGTTGGAGCTTCCGTTGCTTCGTCCAGCCGGTCGCGAAGTTCCTGATCGGTGAAGTGTTCCAGTCGCTCGGCCTTGTCGTGGATCCGGTCAGTCGGAATTCCCGCCAGAGACACCAGGTACTGTTCCCACAGCCGATGAGATCTCACCAGTCCGCGGGCTCGTGCGCGTCCGTGTTCTGTCAGCACGTAGCCGGAATCGGTGACATCAAGTTCGTCGCGTATGCGCAGCCACTTCAGGACCGTTCGCAGCGACATCTGATCCGCCAGCAGCAGATCCTGCAGACTTGTCAGCGATGCCGCCGACGTTTCCGCTTTCTCTTCCAGGCGATACAGCAGCGCGACGACATCATCGGCCAGAATCCGCAGTGCCAGCACCTGGCGTCTGACAAATTTCACCAGGATCCCGTGACGCGGTCCCAGCACCGCCGCCAGCAGAAACAGCAGCCCCGCCACGACCGCCATCATGCCGGCGGTTGTCGTGCTGCCGAAACCAAACCACGACGGCACAATCAGCGCCGCAGCGTGTCCCAGCAGAGCCGACAGCGCGGCCAGAATGACGCTGAGCACAATCATCGTCGTCAGCCGATCGGTCAGCATGTACGCGGCAGCCGGCGGCACGATCAGCATCGCCACAACAAGAATGCTGCCGACCGTTTCAAAGCTCGCCACCGCCGTCACGGCAACCAGCACCATCAGCGCGTAGTGCATCAATCCGGCGTGGAAACCGGTTGACGTCGCCAGACCCGGATCGAAGGACGTGATCTTCAGCTCCTTAAAGAACACAACCACAAACAGCAGGTTGATGGATGCGACAACTGCCAGAGTCAGCGTCGGCTGCGGAATTCTGCGATCCTCGTCACCCAGCAGGTCCAGCGGAATGGATTCCAGTGACCCGTACAGGACGCAGCCGGGATCCAGGTCGACGTGATCGGCCGCCTGCACAATCATCACCAGGCCGAGTGCGAACAGCGACGTGAACACGACTCCCATCGAAGCGCCTTCGTCGACGCGGCCGATTCCCCGAACCCATTCGGTAAACACTGCCGTCAGCAGCCCGACGACGACGGCTCCCGCGAACATTGGCACGCTGTTGCGAGTTCCGCTGATGAAGAAGGCAACCGCCAGGCCCGGCAGGACCGCATGAGTGATTGCGTCACCGAGCATGCTGAGCTTTCTAAGCACCAGAAAGTTTCCCAGCAGCGCCGCGGCGACCGCGCAAAGGGCTCCCGTAATGACGATCCAGCCATCCAGCGCGAACGTCCAGTCGTTCAGAGCGGACATCATCCCGCACCTCCCGCCGCGCGCGGTTCCGCCAGTTCGTGCGGACTTGCGGGAACCTGCCTGACCACCTCGCGCTTCTCCAGCAGCGCTTCCAGCCGAGCGACGATTTCCGGTTCCAGAACATGTTCGATCGCGTCCGCGTCCCTGTCGACTCGCGCGGCGGCAACTTCGGCATACGTGATCAGATACAGCTCCCACAGGCGGTGCTGTCGAGTCAGCCGGGCCGCTTCACGGAAACCCTGCGTCGTCAGCCGGACATGTTGTGCGTCCGATGTGCTGACCAGGCCGTCATCCTCGGCGCTTCGTATTTCGTGTCGCAGTCTTCCAATTGACCAGCTTCGTTCCTGCAGCAAATCGGCGACGGCAACCGTCCGCAGTTCAAGCCATTGCGAAAGTAACGCTCCCGCCGAGCCGTCCGGACCGGCAGCCCCCGCCGGAACAGGCATGCCGGAAGTAACACCGGCGCTGCCCGCCTCCAGCAGTTCAAACATCGCTCGCAGCAGATGCTGACGCTGGACTCTGCGATTCAGCCGGCGACGACGCAGCCAGCGAGTCAGCGCGCCTCGCGCGGAACCGAACATCATGCTGACGACAAAGAACGCCGCACACACCAGTACGATCATTGCTCCGGAGGGCAGGTTTGAAAACAGAGCACTCATCGCCGCCCCCAGCATTCCGCCCGCGGCTCCCAGCACGGCGGAAATTACCGTCATGCGCAGCATCGACTCCGTCCAGAATCTGGCCGCGGCCGCCGGAATGACCAGCAGCGCGACCATCAGAATCAAACCCACCGCCTGCAGTCCGACGATTGACACGATGACCACCAGCGTCATCAGTGCAATGTCCAGGAGCACTGTCGGATATCCGTCGGAACCCGCAAAGCCTTCGTCGAAGCACAACAGCTTCAGTTCCTTGAACAGCAGCAGGCAAACGACAAGACACACGGCGGCGGCCAGTGCGATCATCCAGGCATCCTTCAGGCCCATCGAAGCGGTCTTGCCGTAAATGAAAGATTCCAGACCGGCGGCGTGACCGGTCGACATGTTTTGGATCACGCCCAGCAGCGAGACACCGGCTCCGTAAGACACGCTCAGCACGATTCCAAGCGCCGCGTCTTCCTTCAGCCGCGTCAGCCGGCGGATCATCAGAATCGCGGCGACACCAACCAGCCCGCTGACGGTGGCTCCTGAAAGCAGCACGGGCAGCGCTTTCCCGTTGGCACCGGCGGCTGTGGCGACGATGAACGCCAAAGCGATCCCCGGCAGAGTGGCGTGACTGATCGCATCTCCCATCAGAGCCCGTTTGCGAAGCAGCGTGAAACTGCCGACGACTCCGGCTGCGCAGCCGAGCAGCGTCGTGCCGAGGATGACGACTCGCGAGTTGTAGTCCTCCAGCAGGAGGACTCGCCGCCACTGTTCGACGGACGGCCATGCGAGCGCCCGGTCGCTGAGGGATTCATGGCCGGATGGGTGTGTCGGAGGTGCGGCGAACGCGGTGCTCGCGCAAGCCATCCCCCATATCAGGAACAGCACCACCCGCCGACATGCGAAGATCAGACGTCCCGTCATTCCCGCGCAGGCGGGAACCCAGTGACGCGCTGGCTGGGTTCCCGCCTGCGCGGGAATGACGGGATAGTGGACACTCGGCAGAATTGACGTAGCGCCGGGATGCTTCCATCGCTGCTGGCGTTTGCCGGCCTCATCACGACCCTTCGTTGAAACCTCCGCTACGAAAGTTTTTGCATGCGGAGCAACGTTACGCGAGGCACTCACAGCGACCGCTCCCGTCTGCGCATCGCATCCGAAACTTCGTCCAGCAGCGTCAGACGACCGCCGTAGGTCTTCTGAAGATTCTCCGACGTGAACACTTCTTCCACCGGTCCGTGAGCGACCACGCGCATGTTCAGCAGCACGACGTGGTCGAAGTAATCGGGCACGGTCTGCAGGTCGTGATGAATCACGACCGCCGTTTTTCCGTCCGCCTTCATCTCGCGAAGAATCTGGATGATGGCTCGTTCCGTCGACGCATCGACGGCAGCGAACGGTTCGTCCATCAGGTACAGATCCGCGTTCTGTACCAGCGCCCGCGCCAGAAATGTGCGCTGCTGCTGGCCTCCGGATAACTGGCTGATCTGCCGGTGTGCGAGGTCCGCAATTCCGACGCGTTCCAACGCATCCATCGCGGCCTTGCGATGCCTGCGGCGAACCGGAAGACACCAGCCGATGCGGCTGTAAAGTCCCATCGTGACGACGTCGAGTGCGTTCACCGGAAAGTCCCAGTCGACGCTTTCGCGCTGTGGCACGTAGCCGACTCGCCGGCGATTGTGCCGGTACGTGTCGCCAAACACCCGGACGCGGCCGGAAGCCTTCGGAGTCAGATCCATGACGGCTTTCAGCAGCGTGCTCTTCCCTGCTCCATTCGGCCCGACGACGCCGACCAGCGTCCCCGGCGGCACGTCGAATTCCACATCCCAGATGACCGGCTTGCGATGATACGCAACCGTCAGGTCGTAAACCGACAGCGGAATGTCGGGGGACGGTGCGGCACTTGATGCAACGCCCGAATCGTGAACGACACTGGACACTGGAAAACGCCTCGCATTCTGTTCGACATGTTTAACCGCCAGCCCTGGCGAGCGCTGCGCTCACCGAGTTGCTCCGGCCGTTCAGGGATAGAAGTAGATGGGATTTCGGAAGCGGCAATCTGAAAGCACCGTCGACAGCGAAGCGCTCGCCAGGGGTCGCGGTTAAACGATTAATCCGGCTTGAGCTTTCCCTGAAACCCTTCCGCCGGAGCTTCCCCGCCCAGCATCCGGGCGACGAGCGTGATGTTGTGGTCCAGCATTCCGATGTATGTTCCTTCGTAGGTGCCTTCGCTTCCCATGGCATCGGAATACAGTTCGCCGCCAATTTTCACGTCATGGCCCCTTGAGCGGGCTCCTTCAGCCAGTGCGTCGATGTTCTTGCGCGGCACGCTGCTTTCCACAAACACGGCTGCGATATCGCGTTCAACCAGCAGGTCTACCAGTTCGTTGATGTGCTGCAGGCCGGCCTCCGATTCCGTCGACAGGCCCTGCACTCCAAGCACTTCCAGCCCATAGGCTCGCCCGAAATAGTTGAAGGCGTCGTGAGATGTAATCAGGACGCGGCTGCCGTCAGGGATCGTCGCAATCGCTTTGCCGCCATACTCGTGAAGCTTCGACAACTGCTGTCGATACTCGGCCGCGCTGGATCGGAACGCTTCGGCGTGGTTCGGGTCGAACTTTGCCAGTGAGTCCGCGACCACGGCGACGCATTCCGACCAGGCACTGACATCCATCCAGACGTGCGGGTCATAGTGTCCGGCGAAATCTTCCGGTTCCAGCAGCGACGTCTCAGGAATCCCTTCCGTCACTGCGATGACGGGCTTCGACCGAGCAACTTTGACCAGCGTGTCGGTCATCTTGCCTTCCAGCATCAGACCGGAATAGAAGACGATGTCTCCGCCCATGATTGTTTTGACATCGTCGCGAGTGACCTTATACAAGTGCGGATCGACGCCGGAACCGCAGATCTGCGTGACGCTGATGTGTTTTCCGCCGACCTGCCGCACGATGTCCGCAACCATGCCGACCGTGGCGACGACTTTGACGGGATTATGGCCCGACGCCGCTTTGTCGCTCCCGGTGCCGCTCGTACCTGCCGAACCGCCGCACCCGGCCAGAACACCGGCCAGCACGATCGCAACCACGTATTGAAACAGTCTGAGAATCACGACGTGTTTACTCCGTCCGATGGATGAAAGCAGCCAGTGCTGCGTTTCAGGGAATAAAGTGTAGCCGATGCTACATTTCTGTCAACGACCGCTCCGAGGGGTTGCTTTCCGGTTGCTGGCCGTTCCGGCGGGTACCACATCCTGCGTCCAGCAAGTTGTGCGGCGCAGCCGTCGGAAACGTTCCCTGTGCGTGGTGAGTCCACCGGCGGTCATTTTTCGCACGGCGTTCGTGATGGCAGTGCTCGAGACCTGGCTCGCTCCCGCCTCAACGCCTTCCGGCCGCTGCGCGGCACAACTTGCCTGAACGGCAGGATGTGTACCCGTTGCGTGATTGAGCGCCATTACTGGCGAAACGGTTTCGTCTTCGTCACCATGATCGCTGTTCGAAATCCGTCGATTTCCAGCGATTACCCCATGGCACAACGCACGGAGAAAATCATGTCTCACGCATCAATATCGCGACGGACCGTGGTTGCCGGTCTTGGCGCTTCGGTCGCAGCCGCGTCTGTCGGCGCAGCTGCCGCAGCTCCGCAGCAGACGCGAAGTGCCGTTCCCGGCGAATTCAGGATCGCGAAGAATCGCATTCACCAGGCGGTCATGGGCTGGTGCTTTGATCCCATGCCGATCCCCGACCTGATTCGGCACTGTGCGGACATCGGCTACCTGGCGATGGAGGGCATTGATCCGAAGTTTTATCCGGAGGCAAAGAAGCACGGCCTGAAGGTTTCACTGGTAAACAGTCATGGTTTCGTGAAGGGCCCGGTCGACCCGAAAAACCACGAAGACGTCATCGCCGCGCTGAAGAAGTCGATCGACATCGCCGCGGAATGGGAGGCCCCCAATGTGATTACCTTCACCGGCATGCGAGTCGACGGAATCAGCGACGTTCAACAGGAACAAAACTGCATCGATTGCTGGAAGCAGGTGATCGATTACGCAGAGAACAAGCAGATTACGCTGGTTCTGGAACACCTGAATACGCGCGACGATTCTCACCCGATGAAGGGCCATCCGGGCTACTTCGGCGACGATGTGGAACGCTGCATCCGGCTGGTGAAGCAGATGGATTCCGAACGCTTCAGGCTGCTGTTCGACATTTACCACGTGCAGATCATGAATGGCGACGTCATTCGGCGCATCCGCAACTATCACTCACTGATTGGCCACTACCACACGGCGGGGAATCCAGGCCGCGGGGAACTGGATGAAACTCAGGAAATCAACTATCCGGCCATCATGCACGCGATCCTGAACACGGGCTATCAAGGCTATGTGACGCAGGAATTTATCCCGACCTGGGACGACCCGGTCGCGGGCCTGCGTCACGCGGCATGGCTGTGCGATGTGTGAGATCTCTGCCGCGCGGCGATGCGGCTATGGCGTCTTGTCGCGAAGTGATCCGGCACCGGGTGTGGCAATCACCGACCGTCCGAACAGAACCGATGGGGGCGACTCGAAGGCCACGATTCTTGCGGAAGTCAGACACGCTGCGCGACGACGTGCTTCTGCAGAATATGCCCCTGGCATTTTCAACCGGCTGACCTGAATGCGCGCGCCGGATTGTTTTTGCCGACCGCAGCAAACCTGTCCGGTTGTTTCTGCCGAACCCGCGCACGGGCCGGGAAAAGCGCGAGATTCCCGCGTTCTTCCGTATGGACTCGCGCTTTGCCCTCCACTATCACCCCGCCTCCGATGAGTTGCGGCCATGCGGAACAGCGGTCAACGAGCGCTGTTTGGCCGTTATTCGCGGAGCACGGTGTTCGACCGTCGTCGGCAGAATGCGACCTGGTCGAACGTCGCGCAGATTTCAACGAAACGAAGGATCGCGGGAACAGATCCGGTTTTGTTCAGAACAGACCGCCGGTTCGCGGGCGGAACAACTCGGCGGCTGATTCAGTGATCAGCAGAAATTGCCGGGTTGCGCGCCAATTGACGCATCCGCGGCCGGGCTGATGGTTTGACTGAACCCCCGACCGGTTCATTGCCGATGCTTCCGGATACGGAGCGTCATGCACACATGGTGTGCAGTTCGTCATGGAGGATTGAATGGCTACGAAGCTCAGTGAAGATGTCGCAGACGTCTGGATCGAATTCAAGAAAGACCAGACCAATCAGGCGCTGCGGAATCGGCTGATGGAGCGGTACCTGCCGCTGGTGCGATACAACGCGGAACGTGTCTGGGCGAAGCTTCCGGAAGGTGTCGATCTGAATGATCTGATGTCCGCCGGAGTCTTCGGACTGATGGACGCGATCGAAGCCTTTGATATGGACCGGGGAGTCAAGTTCGAGACTTACTGTGTGCCCCGAATCCGCGGAGCCATGCTGGATGAACTGCGGACGATGGACTGGGTTCCGCGTCTTGTCCGCAGCAAGGCCAGCAAGATGGAAGCCGCTCGCAAGGCCGTCGAAGCTCGCACCGGCCGTCCGCCGACGGACGCCGAAATCGCCGCTCAAATGGGGCTGCCGATTCTGGAATTCGAACGTCTGAAGACCGAAGCCAGCGCCGTCAACCTGGTCAGTCTGAACAAGAAGTGGTACGAAACCGACAGCTACAAGGACGTTCGCGAAGTCGATGTGCTGGAAGACGCGAAGGGTGAAGATCCCACCAACGGCATTCAGAAGCTGGACCTGATGAAACTGGTCACCAAGGGCCTGAACCGCAACGAACGGCTGATCATCATTTTGTACTACTACGAGGAACTGACGATGAAGGAAATCGGCAGCACTCTGGGCCTGTCAGAATCCCGAGTCAGCCAGATGCACAGCAGCATCGTCGGCCGACTGAAGGAACAGCTTTGTGAGCGACGCCCTGAGTTCGACGAGTAGATTCGGGGTCCGATTTCATCAAACACGAATAAGCCCGGCCTGAGGAAACTCAGCCGGGCTTCTGTATTTGGTGCGCGATCTTTCTGCAACGACTGGTAGAATCCATTCACTGGCGGAAAATAACATCCAGATGTCGTGTGCCCAGGTGCCGCAGCGTTAGCAGAAGGCGAAGATGATGAGAAAGGCGATAGTGATGAAGACGTCATCCTGCCTTTCTTTGCTGGCATGGCTTGGCATCTGTGCCGGAGCGACGCAGGTTGCAGCTGCACAGACCTCGAAATCTGATGCCAATGAAGACTCCGGCAGGCTGGCACGCTTTGGAACTTACAAAATCACGATGGACGACGCTGCAGCCGGGAAATGGTTGCTGACTGCCGATATCGCCGTCGCCACGCCGGATGTCAGATACACCATTTTTCACCGTACGCGTATCGTATTCGCTGACGCTGAAGCCACCGGCAATGTCTCGAAAGCCGATGAGTCGGAGAGACCGCAACGGAAGGAAACATCTCCCAGACTGGTGACCGAGCCGCGTCCCGCAGAACTCAGCATTTGGACTTTGGAGCCACAGGAGTTCAGATTCAGCAATCCGAAACTGCTGGATCCAAAGACGGGCGAGCCATTGCGGTCCTGCGATACGGAAGGCGATGCCATGTTCGTAAAGACCAGCAAGGATGCTCGGCTGGTTCTGGGTGCCATCAAACGATCGCGTGCAACTCTTGGAGCGGTACTGCCACCGCACGACGCAAGCTCGATCGCTGCAACGATTCCACAAAATTCGTGTAATCGTTGTGACGGAAGAACAACATTCCGTGACGGATGAGGCTGACAATCAGCTCGCTGGCGAGAAATGCCGCACGTTCCGCCGGTGTAGTGAAACTGATCGCCATCATCGATCACGCAGGAACGGTAATATGCTGACCTTTCACGGGGTATCGGCATGAGAACGATGCTCCCGAAGTTCAGTCCCAACGGACGACCATTCATCCAGCCTGAATAAAGTCCCAGGTAGCGGTGCGAGACTTCGATTCAGGCCGGCGGGCTTCCAACGGGCCGCCGTTCAAAGGCGATGTGTTGATCGATTGATGGACCCCGCCAATCACATACGTGAAACCGCTCGAACGGTCGTCCGTTGGGACTTCGTGCGTTGTGGGAGCGCATTCCGGGGCGATGCCCAGGCTGCACGAACGCTGGCCGTTGGGCCGAAGCACACCGGACGAGGCTCAGGTCGGTCGGGGCGAAGCAGGCCCGTGGTCGCCAAAATGTCGTGAATTACATGGCCGTGGACGTCGGTCACCGACAGATTTATTTTCCTGGTCCCAGTGTATGCCGGCAGGGCTGCTACATTGCCCCGTCGATCAGCCAGCGAACCAGTAACAGACCGAAGATCAGCAACGGGATACCGGCGAGGATTGCGATGATCGGCCTCGCCGACGCGCCGCGTTCCAGGACCGCAGTCTGCGGATGCGCGGCGTCGAAATATACCGTGATTTCCTTGTCAGCGGGATAACGCCGCGACAATCGCTTCCGCAGACGACTCTGTTGGCGAGGAATGATAACCCGAATAGACACTGTCAGAGACGTACTGAACGCCGTCGACCGTGTACGAATACTGAACTACCGCCTTGTACACGGTATTGTCGCCGCCATTGTCTTCTTCAATCAGCGATTTGGCGATGCGGCGTAACCTGCTGGCCAGTCATTGCTGACAACACCGATTCGCAGCTCGCGTATGCCACGGCCCGTCAGGTATCCGCCCAGAACCGCGATCAGGATCGCAACGAACCAGCCGAACATGATCTGCGAGCGTCGTATTCTGCCTGACCACTTTGCTTTCCCCAATTCGGCCTGGACTCTGCTTACACAGCAAGGACGACGAATCGAATTCCAGACGCCGTTACGCAAGAATATCGTGAATTACATGGCCATGGACATCGGTCAGGCGGAAGTCGCGGCCCTGGTAGCGGTAGGTCAGGCGTTTGTGGTCGATGCCCACCAGATGCAGGATCGTTGCGTTCAGGTCGTGGACGTGCATCGTGCCGGGCGTCCACGTGGCCGGTGTCGGCTGAGGCGACAGCGTGACGCCATCGGCATCGGTGATGTTGTAGCCGTAGTCGTCCGTGCGACCGTAAGTGATGCCGGGCTTGATTCCTCCGCCGGCCATCCACGTGGTGAAACATCGCGGATGATGGTCACGACCGTAGTCTTCTCTTGTCAGGTTGCCCTGGCAATAGGCGGTGCGGCCGAATTCGCCGCCCCAGACCACCAGCGTTTCATCCAGCATGCCTCGCTGACGAAGGTCTTTGATCAGTCCCGCGCAGCCCTGGTCGACGTCTTTGCATTGTGATTCGTGTTCCTTCGGCAGATTTCCGTGAGCGTCCCAGCCGCGGTGGAAGATCTGGATGTTGCGGACTCCGCGTTCTGCCAGACGTCGAGCGTTCAGGCAGCAGGCGGCAAATGTCCCGGGAGTCTTCGCGTCTTCGCCGTAAAGTTTGAACGTCTCTTCGGTTTCTCCTGACAGGTCCATCAGTTCGGGAACGGATGTCTGCATTCGGTACGCCATTTCGTGCTGACGGATTCTTGCCAGAATCTCCGGGTCGGCGAACCGGTCGTGCTGAACGGCGTTGATCGCCGCCAGCGCGTCCAGTTGCGAACGGCGATCGGCCGACGTGACTCCGTCGGGATTGCTGAGATACAGGACCGGGTCGCCCGTGCTTCGCAGCAGCATTCCCTGGTAGTCCGACGGCATGAATCCCGTGCCCCACAGTCGATTGAACAGGCTCTGTTCAGCGAAATTGGAATGGGCGTGCATCACCACATATCGCGGCAGATTCTCATTCATGCTGCCCAACCCATAGCTCAGCCACGCTCCCAGACTCGGCCGACCGGGAATCTGGCTGCCCGTCTGAATGAAGGTGATCGCCGGGTCGTGATTGATTGCTTCGGTGAATGTGCTGTGAACGACGCACAACTCCTTCGCGACGGTGGCGGTGTGAGGCAGCAGTTCACTGACCCAGACACCGTTCTGGTTGTTGTCATATTTCGTGAACTTGTACTTCGAGGGGCAAACAGGCAGTCCGTTCTTCTGGTTCGCCGTCATCCCCGTGATTCGCTGCCCGCTGCGGATTTCATCGGGCAATTGCTTATTGAACATGTCGGTCATCTTCGGCTTATAGTCCCACATGTCGTGCTGACTGGGACCGCCGCTCATGAACAGATAGATGACTCGCTGTGCTTTCGGTGTGTGGTGTGTTCCCGGAGGCGTCAGTTCGTCGCCGCGAGCCATCTCCGGCGCCAGAAGTCCGGCCATCGCAGCCGTGCCAAGACCCAGAGCCGAGCGGCCGAAGAGTTGCCGGCGGGTCAGCATAAGATCGTATTCTCGAAGGGGATTCATGTGATGCATTGTCAGACTCCTGAAGTTGTGTCTTTGCAGTGTGTTGTTCGACATCTTCGTTTTCCGTCTGCGCGTTCCGATGTCAGTCGAACCCGCGACGGCGCGGGACAGATTTTCAATACATCAGAATCGCCAGGTCGCTGGCCAGAACCGTGACGCAAACCTGAGTCCATGACGCGAGTTCCGCGGGATCCAGTGACTCGTCCCGCTTCGCTTCGCCGGTTGACAGCAATGCGACCGCATCTTCGGTGGCGTTTTGATATCGTGCCTGCATCGTCTTCAGCAGACGTTCGCAGGCGGAACGTTCCACATCCGTTGGCGGACGGCTGGCGACCAATGTGAACAGCAGACTCAGCCGTTCTGCGGTATTCGCACCTTCGTGCAGCAGGCGTTCGGCGAGTTTTCGCGACATTTCAATCCGCTGTGTTTCGTTCAGCATGCCCAGCGATTGCAGCGGAGTGCTGGTTCGTGAACGGCGAACGCAGCTTGATTCGCGATCCGGTGCGTCGAACAGCGTCATCATGGGATGCGGGCTGGTGCGTTTCCAGTAGACATACAGGCTGCGGCGGTAAAGCAGCGGGCCTGTGTCGGCGACGTAATTCTTTGTGTTGCTCGCCGGATGAGCTAAAGCCTCCCACATGCCCGCGGGCTGATACGGTTTCACTCCTTCGCCTCCCATCTGAGGATCCAGCAGGTTGCTGGACCAGAGTCCGATGTCCCGGATGACTTCCGCATCCAGCCGGTACCCCGGACCTCGCGCGAGCAGCCGGTTTTCCGGGTCATCCACGTCGGTTCGCCACGCGGAGTTCTGACGAAACGTGCGACTGTTGACCATCAGCCGCCGCATGTGTTTCAGATCCCAGCCGCTGTCCTGAAGTTCGACGGCCAGCCAGTCCAGCAGTTCCGGATGAGTCGGCTGGCGGCCCTGCAGACCAAAATCCTCCGGAGTCCGCACGAGACCGTAGCCAAACGTGTTCTGCCAGACTCGATTGATGAGCACTCTGGCGACCAGCGGATGGTTGGAAGACGTCAGCCACTGAGCCAGACCAAGGCGGTTCTTCGGGGCGTCTGCCGGCAGGCTTCCCATGACGCTGATGACACCCGGATCGAGCGGGTCGCCGGTCGGCAGATCGTATTCTCCTCGCCGCAGAAGGAACGTCTTGCGGGGTTCGGGCAGTTCCTCGGCGACGAGGGTCGTCGTGAATTGTTCCTGCGCGGCGGTGATCTTTGCGATCAGATCGGCTGCCGGCTGCTGCATCGCGAGCTTCGCGAACGGTCCGTTCTGGTCGGCCAGCAATTGCAGCCGCTGGTCCGCGTCGGCAGTCTCCCATGCGGTCAGTTCTTCAGCCGTGGCGGACTTCGTCAGAGCCGCTTTGGCGGTGTCGATCAGATCCGCGCGTTCGGCGGCCAGTTCGTGCCACGCATTCCACGAGTCCTGATTCTGCGGAGCTTTGACGACGGCACCATATTCGTACTTGTTGCCGTCGAGAGGCGGTTCGGTGGTGTTGTTGAAGAATGCCAGCAGCCGGTAGTACTCCGTCTGCGGAATCGGATCGTACTTGTGAGAGTGGCATCGAGCGCAGGTCAGCGACATGCCGAGGAACACCGTGCCCAGCGTTTCAACGCGGTCGAAATTGTTCTTGACCTGAAACTCGTCCGGGATCGCGCCGCCTTCGCCTGTGCTGGGATTCAGGCGAACGTAACCCGTCGCGACAAGCTGATCGAGCGACGGCTCGGGCAGCAGGTCTCCGGCAAGCTGCCAGGTAATGAACTCATTCAGCGGCAGGTTGCTGTTGAAGGCGTTTACGACCCAGTCGCGATACGGATAAATGCCGCGGCGGTTGTCGAGGTGCAGACCGTGAGTATCGCCGTACCGAACCGCGTCCAGCCAGTACCGCGCCTGATGTTCGCCGTAATGCGGATCGGCAAGCAGGTCGTCGACGTATCGCTCATACGCATCGGGGCGGTTGTCGGACAGGAACGCCTCAAGCTGTTTGGGTTCCGGAGGCAGACCGATCAGCGTCAGAGCCGCCCGCCGTGCAAGAGTGGCGCGGTCGGCTTCCGGCGCGAACGTGACTCCCTGAGCCGCCTGCTTTTCGGCGATGAACGCATCAATGATGTCGCTTGCGTTCGATGATGTCACAATCGCGGGAACTTGTTTCTTTGGCGGCACAAACGCCCAGTGCATGGCATACGTCCCGCCCTGCTTCACCCACCGGGTGATCACGTCGCGTTCCTGTGGCGACAGTTGCTTTTCCGCGTCGGCCGGCGGCATGGGGTCATCGGCGGAGTGAATCCGCTTCAGGATCTCACTTTGGTCGGGGTGCTGCGGATCGATCGCGCGATAGCCGCCGCGGTCCGCAGTTGCGGTTTCGAATGAGTCAAGTCGCAGCAGATCAGCATCGTGGGAGTCCGGGCCGTGACAAACGAAGCACTTGTTCGACAGGATCGGAAGGATCTCACGAGGAAAGTCGACCTTCGCCTCGGTGACGGGTCCATCAGCGCGGACCACGCCGGCAAAAAGCAGTGTGATAGCGGTGACGGCGGGAGCAGTTTTCATCCAACGATTCTGAGTCATTGCTGTCTAACCGAAGAGTGGCGGGAATGCAGGTAAGAGTTCGATGGCGGGTGGCTAACCACAGGCAACTTCATTCTACCGAGCCAACCGACCCCCGTCATTCCCGCAGTCACCGCCCCGTCATTCCCGCGCCGGGACCGCCCCGTCATTCCCGTCATTCCGCGCGCAGGCGGGAACCCAGCCGCCCTCCGCCCGTCATTCCCGCGAAGGCGGGAACCCAGCCGTCGCCTCCGCCCCGTCATTCCCGCGCAGGCGGGAACCCAGCGTCGCCCCTCCGCTCCGTCATTCCCGCGCAGGCGGGAACCCAGCGTCGCCTCTCCGTCCCGTCATTCCCGCGAAGCCCGGAACCCCGAAGAAAGGTGTGCACTGAACCGCTTGACCAGTACGCTTCACCCCGACCAATCCACGACACGTTCTGATTCGCGAAATGGCTGGCGAACTCACACCCAAACAACCGGCGGTTTACATACTTGCCAGCAAACGCAACGGCACACTGTACACCGGGGTCACCAGTGATCTGGTCCAGCGCGTGTGGGAGCACAAGAACGACGTTCGAGAAGGCTTCACGAAAGACTACGCCGTTCACACGCTGGTCTACTTCGAACTGCACGAAGACATGGAATCCGCGATCACGCGGGAGAAGCGAATCAAGAAGTGGAATCGCGCGTGGAAGCTGCGTTTGATCGAAGAGAAGAACTCTGACTGGAACGATCTCTACCCGGCAATCATCTGAATTCACTCGGTTGTCATCGCTCAGCCGCCCCACCACTCCGTCATTCCCGCGCAGGCCGGAACCCAGCCGTCCCTCCGCCCCGTCATTCCCGCGCAGGCGGGAACCCAGCTGGAACGAGACTGGGTTCCCGCCTGCGCGGGAATGACGGGACAGCGACCGCCTGCGCGGGAATGACGGGCCGCCGCCGCCTGCGCGGGAATGACGGAGTGCGGGTTTCTGCGGTAACATGTCGGCGACGTCACTGGCGTGACTCCGCTGTGTTCCGACACAATTCTTCGATCACAAAGGACGCTGCATGTTTTCTCACCGTTCAGTTTGTTTCTGTCTGACGTTTTTCGCATCGACTTCCGTCCCTGCGTTCGCCACTGACTTCCACGTGTACTATCTCGGCGGTCAGTCGAACATGGACGGGTTCGGTTATGTTGAGGAGCTGCCGGAGGAACTCAGGCAGCCCGTTGACGATGTGCCGATCTTTCACGGCAACATGGCTGCTGACGACACAGCCGTGGACGGCAGGGGTGTGTGGGCAACAGTGCGGCCCGGCCACGGAACCGGGTTCACGTCGGACGGCAAAGCGAATAACTACTCCAACCGGTTCGGCGTTGAAGTCACGTTTGCGCATGAGCTGAAAAAACAATTTCCCGACCGCCGTATCGCGATCATCAAGTACTCGCGCGGCGGGACGTCGATTGCTCAGGACGCGGCCGGTCAGTTCGGCTGCTGGGAACCCGACTTCAAGGGCAAAAACGGAGTGAACCAGTACGACCATTTCCTGGCCACCGTTCGAGGTGCCTGCGCCGATGCGGATATCGACGACGACGGAACCCCGGACAGACTGATCCCCGCCGGCATCGTCTGGATGCAGGGGGAAAGCGATGCGGCCTACTCACCGGAAATCGCGGAAAAGTACGAAGCAAACCTGAAGCGGCTGATGGACCTGATTCGTGCCGCGTTTCGGGCCGATGACCTTCCGGTTGTGATCGGCCGGATTTCCTACGCGGACAGGAACAAGCCGGCCTGGGTCCACGGCGAAATCGTGCGACAGGCTCAGGCCGACTTTGCGAAGAACGATGCGAATGCCGCGCTGGTAGTTTCAACGGATGAGTACGGCTACTCCGATCCGTGGCATTACGATTCGGCGGGCTACGTGGATCTCGGCCGTCAGTTTGCTGATGCGCTGGTCAAGTTGGAGGCAGATGAATAATGGTCCGGCGGAATCAAGTCCAAACGCTCTCTTTGATGACGAAGCAGCGGCGAACGCGCGCTTCGCAGACGCCATCAACTGTCGTCGGTCGGCCATTCGTACTTGGTGCCCGGATCATCGCGGCGCTCGTCGTGCTCGCTGCGTTCGCAGTGAATGCGGTCGCTGATCCGCCGAACGAAGGAGGGTTCCGCGTCGCCACGTTCTCCGCCGATGTGACCGTACCGATCGGCCATCGGTGCATGGGAGTTCTGCCGACGAAAGTCCGGAAGATCGCTGATCCTTTGGAAGCTCACGGCTTTGTGCTGCTGGGAGCCGACAAGCCGATTGTCGTCGTTGCCGTGGACTGGTGCGAAATCCGCAACGGAGCCTACGACGAATGGCGAGACGCTCTGGCCGCGGCGGCCGGAACCGTGCGGGGTCACGTGCTGGTGACGAGTCTGCATCAGCACGACGCTCCGGTCGCCGATGCCGGTGCGGCAGCGCTGCTGGCCGAAGTCGGCCTGAAAGGCGAACTCTACGACGAAGACTTCCACGCCGTCTGCATCGAACGCGTTGCCGCAGCGCTGAGGCAGGGACTCGAATCGTCACAGCCGGTGACGCATGTCGGAACGGGGAAAGCACCGGTTGAAAACATCGCGTCGAATCGTCGAGTCGTCATGGCGGACGGGCGAGTCACATTTGATCGCGGCAGCCGCAGCGGCGCCGATGAGTTTCTCAGCAGTGCTCCCGTCGGAGAGATCGACCCCGATGTCAGGACGCTTTCGTTCTGGAACGGCGACAAACCGCTGGTCGCGCTCAGTGTCTACGCGACCCATCCGATGAGCTACTACGGACAGGGCGAGGTGTCGGCCGATTTCGTCGGACTCGCGCGACGACAGCGCCAGCGGGATCTTCCCGGCGTCATGCAGATCTACGCCTCAGGCTGCAGCGGCGACGTGACAGCGGGAAAATACAACGACGGCTCAGAAGCGAGCCGTGTTGAACTAACCAACCGGCTTCACGCCGCGATGACCGCCGCCTGGGACGCAACCACCACCGTTCCGCTGACGAAGATCACGTTTCGAAGCACACCGCTGCAGCTTGAGTACTACCGTCACGGCGATTTGGAACCCGACAAGCTGCGAGCAACTCTTGCCGACGAAACACAGCGGACGGAAGACCGCATTCTGGCAGCCATGGGCCTGTCGAACTTCCAGCGAGCATCCTCGGGTCAGCCGATTGACGTCCCGTGCATCGACTTCGGCAACGCGCAACTGCTGCTGTTTCCTGGGGAATCCTTCGTCGGCTATCAACTGATGGCTCAGCAAATGAAACCGGATTCATTCGTCGTTTCGGTAGGCTACGGCGAATGCTGGCCCGGCTATATCCCCACAGAATCCGCCTTCGCCGACAGCTTCCACGACAAATGGCTCTGGGTCGCCCCCGGCTCGGAACGGCGAATCCAGGAAGCGCTCAAGACTGCGTTGCTTCCGTCGGGCAAGTAATCAAGCAGCAAAGTGCCTGAGAGAACCTCTGTCCAGACTCTGGTAATGGGGGCTCAAATCACATCGTTCGGCGGCACAATCAACCGAATCGGACATCCAACAGTGTTGGCAGTCTGCAGATTCGACTCACACTTTCACAATTGAGACGACGTCATGATCAATTCGACATCCCGCAACGCGGTGTGTTCCGCGTGGAGCCGCCGCTGAAGCATAGCACCACTCACCGCTCCTGCGGACGATGCAGAGAAGAATCCAGCCGAGAATGGAGTGGGAATACTCTACGCTAAGCCCGGCGAAATAAGGTACTCCTGTATCAAATTGGAAAAGACCGGCGCGACGAAAGCTGGACCCGGCGGATCGGTTCACGGAATTCTTCGCCGCTTCGGCGGCACGGCATGGTTATACTGATGCGACGCCATGGGCGAGAAAGATCTGTGGATTTACGAACTGCTGTCAGGTGTCGCCGGAGTTTGGATCGGAGATGTCAATCGAGAATCTCGAAGACTTGTCGGAATCGATTTCGGCAAATCTGCTGCGGCGTTTGCAGGATCCGGATCTGGACCAGGCGGCGTGGTCTCGTCTGGTTGCACTGTACGGTCCGCTGGTTTATCGCTGGTGTCGGCGTTGGCAGGTTCCTGCCGACGACGCTCCTGACATCGTGCAGGATGTGTTTCGATCGGTCGCTGCGGCCGTCCGTCGTTTTTCGCGACACAATCCGGGAAGTACATTCCGCGGCTGGTTGTGGACGATTTCGAGGAACGCGGTCCGCCGCTATGCCGGCCGACATCAGCAGGATGCTCAGGGAACTGGCGGCACCGACCACTTGCTGCGGCTTCATGAAGTTCCTGAGAATTGCGAAGACGATCCGTCGTTTGAATCAGAATCGGTCCTGCTGCTGCGTTCCGCTCTGGATACGATTCGTGCTGATTTCGAATCGCATACGTGGGAAGTGTTCTGGCGTTCCGCAGTACTTGGTCACGCAACCGCAGACATCGCGGAAGACCATTCGATGACCTGCAAGGCGGTGCGGCAGGCGAGGTATCGTGTGCTGAAACGACTGCGCGAAGAATGCGCCAAGACCTTTCTACTGTAGATTTCAAAACAAGGCCGGCAGTTCCGGAAACCACTTCGACTTACATGAAAACATCCTGCCCCGCCAAAGAAACGCTGCATGCATGGCTGACAGCAGAGTTGGACGAATCCCAGGCGGCTCGGATCAGCGATCATGTCGATGGTTGCCAGCGATGCAGCGAGTCGGTCGCTGAAATGGAACGCGATGGCCTGCCGGAATTCGAGCTGCTGAACGATCAGCCGCCGGACAACCACTACGCCGATGAGCCGCAGTGTGAAACCGCCATCCGGATGGCAGAACAGGCGACGCCATTCGAGTCACCTGCAGCGCCGGCACCCGCTGCCGTAACGGAACCGCCTGCGACTCAGATTCGCGACTACAGATTGCTGCGAATTCTGGGAAAAGGCGGAATGGGAGTCGTCTACCTTGCGGTTCACGTCGGTCTGAACCGTCAGGTGGCGTTGAAACTGTTGCATCCTTCGCGGACAAAGTCTTCAAAGGCAATCGCTCGCTTTCGCCGTGAAATTGAAGCGATGGGGCGGTTCAATCATCCGAATCTTGTCCGCGCGGCTGATGCCGGCGAATACCGCGGGCAGCATTTTCTGGTGATGGACGTCGTCGACGGATGCGATCTTTCAAGGTTGCTGCGGTCGCAAGGCTCGCTGACGATTCCAGACGCCTGTGAAATTGTCAAACAGGCGGCGCTGGGGCTGCAGCACATTCACGAACATGGTCTCGTTCACCGCGACATCGCACCATCAAATCTGATGCTGACCCGAGAGGGCACCGTGAAGGTGACAGACCTGGGACTTGCCCTGCTGGATGACCGGCGGTTTCCGACTGCCGAAGAACTGACAGAAACCGGACAGGTGATGGGCACGCTCGACTACATGGCTCCGGAGCAGGCGGTCAGCACCGAAGTCGATATTCGAGCGGACGTTTATGGACTCGGAGCGACACTGTTCAAGCTGCTGACCGGAAAGTCGCCACTGGACGCACTCAACCTGGATACTCCATTGAAGAAAGCGGCCGCGCTGCCGAACTTTGAAGCACCCGACGTGACGACGCGCCGTTCGGAACTGCCACCGGAACTGGCTAGCCTGGTCAACCGCATGTTGAACCGACACCCGGAGGAACGACCTTCACAGCCCGTTGACGTCGCCGCGGCACTCGAACCCTTCACAGCGGGATGCGATCTGCCCGCGTTGAGCATGGCCGCAGGCATCGCCGAGCCGGATGAATTGGCGACTGCAATCGGAACGGACCTGGCGTTTCCTTCAGCAGAGCTGGCCACCACGTGGAAAGCGCAAACTGTTGACACGGCCGGTCTACGTCGCGCGATGCCCATTCCCGCAGCCATTATTGGCGCGTTGCTGCTGGTTCTGGCCGGCGCATTGTGGACTGCGCTCCCGGGGCCCGACGAGACATCCGGTAACAAGTTGTCACAGGCGAATGTGACGAATGCTTCCACAATCACACCGCCAGCGCAAGCCGCCATTCAAACCGATCGCGAAGTCGCCGTCCGTGTGCTGGAGATCGGTGGCGAGATCGATATTGCTGACCGGGAAGATTCGATCCGAGTCACGTCGGCCGACGATTTGCCGCAAACTCCCTTTCGTCTTGTGTACATCATGCTGGCTGGCAATCCGCAGGTCGACGACGAATTCCTGGAAGAAATTTCCGGCTTGCGCAACCTGGTCGGACTGACTCTGCAGCACACTCGAATCAGCGACCGCGGCGTCCATCTGCTGGGTCAGGTCAAAACGCTGTCTGATATTTACCTTTACGGAGCAGCGCTGACCGACGAAGGAGTGGAGCCTCTGACACAACTGAGCAACCTGCTGGAACTGGTTCTCAGCGATACCAAAATCACTGATCTGACGCTGCAGCGACTCGCCGATCAGCAACACCTGCGGCGACTGTTTGTCAAAGGCACGCGGATCACAGATGCCGGACTGAAGTTCGTCGGCCAGCTGGAATCGCTGGAGGAACTCGATCTGAGGCAGACCAGTGTGACGGATTCCGGGTTGGCTCATTTGTCGTCGCTCACCAGTCTGGAATCGCTTTCCCTGTCGAACACCGGTGTGACGGACGACGGTCTGTCGTTTCTAAAGGATCTGCGGCGGCTGCAGACTCTGTATCTCGTCGAAACCGCTGTCACCGAGGCGGGAGTAGACAGGCTGCTGGCGGCGATTCCCGACTGCGAAGTCGTTCTGGAAGACTGACTTACGCCGCGCGCCCTGTTTCACCGGATTTTCGTGTGGCGCGCTTGGATTGAGTCTCTTGGGGGAGGATTGTGTGATTGCGGCCTCCCGCCCGGACCTTTTCCAGCAAGAACGCCGTCCTTACGCGGCGGAGCTGCGCAATCTTCAGGCGACTCGGATCGTTGAGGCATGTCTATGGGCTTTCTTAAAACTATCGAAGCTGGCGGAGTGCAGCTCATTCGACCAGCGACGTTTTCAACCTGCTGCCGACCCCGACGGATTTTCAGCGGCTGTCGGCTGGCGTATGTAGCCGGGTTCCTGCTGTTCAGTTCGGTGGCGAACGGCGGTCTGGTTTCGTTTTCGGATGGCAGTTCATCGGGAACCGGCACGGTCGACGGCAGGATTTTCACCTGGACAGCGGTGCCCGATGGCAGCAACGCGGATGTGGTGAATCCGGTTCGTGAAGTCCTGGGAGACGGCTCCACACGGAGCCTCGACTGGGGAATTGGCGGTGATGTTAGCGTCGCCAGCAGCCGCGACTTCACCATCACGATGACTCTGCCGGAATCCTGGCAATTCAATGCTGTGAGTTTCACCGGACTGAACGAAGTTGCAGACCGAAGCATTTTCAGCGTCCAGATGTTCGATGCCTCTGGAGAAGCAATTGATCTCAGTAGCTTGACGGCAGACACAACATCGGGGTTCGGATCAGATCCCTGGTCCTACGACGTCGCGGACGATTTTTGGAATTACGCCACGATCGGAGGTTCGACAACCCCGCACACCGCCACGCTGAACGGCAGCATCGCCGGAGTCCGGCAACTGGTTTTTGACATCGATGCCAGCTACGGAAGAGATTTTCTGCGCAATCTGGATCTCACCGCCGTGCCGGAACCGACGGCCACCGCGCCGATGATCATGGCGTTTGGCCTGCTGTTTCTCGCTGCTGGTGGTCGGCGGCGACTGCATAACTTCCTGCAGCGGGACAGCTTCCGGGCTCATGGTCAAAGTGACTTGCCCGCAGCACCCTGGAACATTCGGCAGCTGAAGTTTGTAGCGCACTCAGAGATCCGCCGCGGAACTTCCAGCGGACTGGCTTCGTGAAAAATCAGGAGTTCCATGATGAGCGACAGGAGGATTCGTTGTCTGTCGGGATCGACTCGCCTGCTGGGTTTGTTTTTCACCATACTGCTCGCAATTCCAACGACGGCTCAGACCTCATTTGCGGCGATCGTTTTTGATAACTACGACCCAGGCGGTGCAGCGGGAGCATCAGTCTATCGCGCGGCTGGCGGGTCATCTGCTCCGATTCTGGGATCCAGCTACAAGAGAAGTGCGGCAGCTTTTACAGTTTCGGGAAACGACTTTCGCCTGACCGCAGTGACGTTGCCAGTCACGTTCGCTGGTCCCCCGGCGTTCAACCAAAGCCTCGAAGTTCGGCTGGCCGCTGACGAAATGGGAATGCCGGGAAACACACTGGAAATCCTCGACGACAGCAGCATTCTCTGGCCGAATGACAGTCCCTTTCTTGCGGAAAACACCCGACTGGAGTCCGCGTTAAACCCCTTGCTCATAAACGGGGGCACGTACTGGATTGTCCTGGAACCGACGCGGACTTTAATTTCCGGCACGACGTCCAACTACGATTACAACTGGGCGCTGAACACGACGGGGCAGAGCGTGTCCGTCTTGTCGCAGTCACGCCGCGGTGGCTTTCCAGTTGACCCGTGGACCGATGCGGCCATTGAGCGTCCGCTGGCGTTTCGAGTCGAAGGAACCGCCACGGCCGTTCCCGAACCGCAATCGTGCCTGATTTGGCTCGTGGCGGGAGTGATTGCGGTCTGCCGCAGCTCCAGAAGTCGAATTCGCACAGCAGTGGGGCCATCGCGCGGGGTTCCGTTGGACCGCCGGAACGTACTGGTCACGTCAGGCTGACGAACGTGGAGAGCGAGTTCTTTGCTGCCGGGCTCAATACTGCGCGGGGACAGCTTCAATTCCGGCCTGCGGATTGTTGATCTGCTGCAGGGCGCGGTGGTAGTCGCTGTCGTGATTGCGGAGCTGCTGTTCGTAGGCGGCCAGTGGGTTCGGAGCTGCCACGGTTGGCTGTGGCGGATTGCTTCCGTAGCTGGCGGGCGATACGGGCAGACCGGTATTCTGACCCGCAGGCGACTGCCCGTATGCGGCCGTCGAGTATGGCGACGGATTCGGCGGATTCACACCATAGCCCGGCTGCTGACCCGCTGCAGGATAGCCGCCGGGATACATTCCGATAGCGGATGGCACCGAGGACATGTTCTGATATCGCTGTGACGCCACGTCGAACTGCTGCTGCGTCGGAAGATAGCTTTGAGTCTGCGGGAACATGGCTCCGTTCAGGACGGAATTCGATCCCGGTGACGAAGAAAAGGCGGGACCGGACGTTGGCTGTTGCTGGGGTGGAAGTCCGTAGGCTTCTCCGCCGGATGCGGCTGAATTCTCATAGGCTGCCATTGATCGCGGTGGCGCGCCAATGGGAAACAGCGAATCCGGGCCGGTGTTCAGTCCCGTCATCGGAGCCTGGCTGACACGCGGATTCAGCGGTGAACCTGTGCCATTGAGCGAGGACTGCGGCGTGACCTGTTGAATCAATCCCAGTCCGGAGACCTGACTGTTTGCTGTGGACGTTGTCGCCGGATACTGGCCGTAGTTCCCGGCACTGGAACCAACCGGTCCAAGCTGCATGTATTGCGGCTGTCCATAACGTTGCTGGTCGTATTGTGGTTGCGAGTATGCCGGCTGAGTGTACTGCGATTGTGAGTACGGCTGTTGCTCGCCGGGAAATGAACTCGGTCCAGGAGTTCCCGTCTGTGGATAGGATGCGGTCTGGATGTTTGAGGCTGCTGCTGTGGTTCCTGCTTCATGGTTCAGAGCCACGACGCCTCCGACAGGCTGCCCGGAGTTCGGGTAATTGTTTGCCGCGGATGGTTGACCGCTTCCGGCATATTGGTTGCTGCCCGGAATATTCGGTGTGACATTCTGTGTGTACGGAATGTTGTGGAACTGCGGAGGCGGCTGGAAGTTTTGCGGCGGATTGGTCAGCGTGGCCGTACTGACATTCGCACCCATCCTCCCGGTTCCGGAAGTAGCGACTGCCGCGGGAAGCACCTGCGGCAGCGGGGCTGCGAATTGTCCCGAATTCGGTTGCGACAGATTCGGCTGAAGCCTGGGCGGCTGAAGAGTTCTGGTGTCACTGACGGGTGCGAAGGTTCCCTGCGCAGCCGTGCCTTGTGGGAAGGTGCCTTGTGGGAAGGTGCCTTGTGGGAAGGTGCCTTGTGGGAAGGCACCCTGTGCGATGGCACGAGGATCCTGCTGATTCGCGGAGGATCCCGGCCACTGCGGGTTCGCGCCATGGGGAGCGATGGGCGCGGGAGCGGATCGCTGCTGACGTTCCAGTCGTTCCTGCCGACCGACCTGCGCTGCGATGCGCATTGCTTCGTCGAAGCTGGCGCCTCTTGGAATCTCGGGTGTTTCCGTGGCGGCCACGTTGTTGGCCGTTGACTGCACATCGTTCTCCAGACGTGTCAGCATCCGCTGCGCTTCCTGCGGTGGAAACAGGTGCGACAACTGAGCGTAGGCGGCGTCCCGATCACCTCGCTTCACCGACAGCAGTGCCAGGTTGATTCGTGCGTGTTCATGATTGGGTTCGACCTGAATTGCCTGATTCAGATACTCAGACGACTCATGAAAGCGGTTCTGCAGCAGGTAAGAGTAACCCAGGTCGTTCAGCAGGCTGGCGTCTCGCGGAGACCGGGCGAGGGCCTGTTTGTAGTGAATCTCGGCAAGTCCCCAGTTCTTTTCCAGGTCGGCGATGACAGCAATCCCGTGATGCGCGGCCGCGCTGCGAGGATCAAGCTGCAGTGCCTGCTGATAAAGATGCTTCGCGTTTTCCAGGCGGGCAGGATCGGTCGGAGATTGCCCGGCGCTTTGAACGGAACGCTGAGCGTCGGCGATCAGTCGGGAAACTCGCTCCGATGCGACAGCTCGCTGGTCTCCGGAGCCGCCGGACGGCTGCCCCGTCGACGACGAATTCGCGGCGAACGCCGGCTGGAGTTCATCCACGGAACTCATCTTGTCCGCGGAGAATTCGTCGCGGCTGGCAAGCGGCAACCAGGGAAATCGGCTGGAACCGGTCGACTGGCACCCGGACAACACAACGGCGCAGACAAGCAACGCCCACTGCGAGTGGCCTGACATAACAGGGCTTCCCTATTGCGAAAACGGCGGGAGAGTTGTGAGAGGAGTCTGCAGAGACAGCAGTTGTCTGACCGGTGAATCGGTCGGAGATGCCGAATCCTAACTCGATCCGGCAATGAGAGGACTGGCGTTATAGGCCAACTGAAAAACCATGTCGAGATGACCCTGCACCGAAACCGGCGAACCGGCAATTTGTGCCGCAGACCGGGGCGATGACAGAGAATGGAGAATTTCCGGTCTTCTGCGCAAACGAAAACGGGCGACCGGATTCCTGATGAGTCCGTTCGCCCGTCTTGATTCTGATGACCGGGGCTGCCGGCTGAACTGCCGTTCCGCAGGGTTTAGAAACCGAATCCGCCGCCGAATCCGCCGCCGCCGAATCCGCCGCCTCCGAAACCACCGCCGAACCCGCCGCCGCCGTACCCACCCGAACGGCCGCGGCTGAGACGAAACCGTGACAGGTCCGCTTCGCCTTCGATGGAATTGATGCCGTTGCTGTAGGGCTGTGCCACCACCGTCCTCTGATCGGCATCCGGGTTGCCCAAGTCGGTGAGCACGCGGGAGACCAGGTTGCGACGAATTGCATCCAGTTCGGGATCGGAGTTGTTGACGCTGCGTTCGACCAGCACCGGAAACGGAGCGGACGACATGCGTGCAGCAATTTCCTGAATATGATCGCGACCATACGGCGACAGCTCGGATGAGTTGTCGACGAACTCACTGCGATGAATGACAAAGTCACTGGCTTCGCCGTTGGTTTCCATCATATGCCAGTGAGCCCGGCTGATGGCTCCCAGCGGCATCATGTCGGGAACCGCCATTGAATGGTGAGAGGACGCCAATGGCATGGGGACAATGCAGCCGGTGCAGGCACCTGTCAGGGCGGCCACGGCGACGAGTTTCCATTGATGTAGGCGATGAGTCAGCATGAGAATCCTCGTATTACCGGTCCGGCGGGTTTGAGAGAGGAGTTTTTGTGTTTCAGGTCAGGCGTCATTCCACAGGGCGATGTACCCGTCGGAACGCTGCTGTTGCAGACTGTTGAAACCAGCATCCGGCATTGCCCGGGTATCGGAGACTTCATGCGGTCCCCGGATACCAAAGTTGTTCCCGATGCGGATTCATCTTCCGGTCAGCGGGTCCATCCGACTGTGTGGATCGGCCGATTGTTCTGTTCGGCAGCCTGACCACCCCGAAACAGGTTGCCCATTTTGGTCAGCATCGATTCATTCGACTTCCCGGCAGGTTCGATGGAACCCTGGTAGCCGCCGGGAATCGGAGGCAATGGTGTCTGCGGGGCAGCTCCCGGAACTCCCATCTGCGGAGCCGGGTTCATCTGCTGATAAGCCGGCGGAGCCTGGTACATGGGAGCGGGACTTTGATAGCCCGATGCAGGCGGCAGCATCATGTCAGGCTGCGGTGTCAGGTACTGAGCACTCTGGTCATAGCCGCCGTTGTATTGGATCGGCTGAGGCGACATGGCCGTCTGAGTCGGAGTGAATCCCGGTCCGTTGACCGGCGGATTGAACAGGCTGTATCCCTGCGGAACGCCGTAGGTTGCACCTGATCCGAAGGGCTGAACCTGGTAGACGTTTGTGTCCGGGTTGCCTTCGGTGCGGCCATACTTCCACAGATCATGATCGTTGGGATGCGTGACGTAGTAGTTCGGCAGCGGCGGAACTTCATCGGGTTCCATCGGACGAACGATTTCCGGAGACACCAGCACCAGAAGTTCAGTTTCACCTTCGTCAGCATTCTTGGCGTGGAAAATGCGGCTGCCGATGAACGGAATGTCTCCCAGCAGCGGAATCCGGCTGACTGATGAGTTCGTCTTTCGCGAAATCAGGCCGCCGAGTGCCAGCGTCTGACCTTCCCGCAGTTCCACGGTCGTCTGAACTCGCTTGACGGTCGTTCCCGGAATTCCGTTCACGGCGTTGGTGTTGTTCAGAGCGCTGAATTCCGGGACGATCTGCAGTCGAATCAGGTCGCGATCGATGACGGTCGGCGTCACGATCATGCTGGTACCGATACCGCGGAAGGTCGTGTTCTGTCCTCCGCCGAGTCCGATGATTGTGGGAACGGCGAATTCACCGCCGGCCAGCAGGCTGGCCGAATGGCCGCTCATGCAGACGATCGTCGGTTCGGCCAGCAGAGTGGCGGTTCCGTTCGTTGCCAGCCAGCGAACAAAGACTCCGATTTCGCCGTTTTCGAAGACGCCGCTAAGCGTTGTTCCGGTCAGCCCGCCGAGTGCTCCGCTGACAACGTGTCGTCCGTTGTTGAAGAACACATCCCAGTCGATGCCCGCGTTCCTCATCTGGGAGCGGTCAACTTCCGCGATGACGACTCGCATCTTGATGTTGAACTCACCGGGAACCTGCAGCATGTTGACAACGATGTCATTGGCAGCGCCGATTCCGTTCTGGAACTGGTTCTGGCCGAACTGTCCGTTGATGCCGGACACGGCGCCCGCACCGCCCTGATCGTAGAAGTTGTTGTATCGTCCGAAGGAGCTGAAGACTTCCGTCCGGACGATCTGCATGATCTGAGAGGCTTCCTGGGAATCGTAGGCCTGTCCTTTGATGATGACCTGATTGCCGACAGGTTCCAGGTAGACATTGGAATTCGGGAAGATGACGGACAGGCGTCGTTCAAGGCGTCCGAAGTCCGTCTGCCGCTGCTCTTCCAGGCTGTGGTCGCGAACGACCGACACTTCGTAGATCGACGGCGCCGCTTCACCTTCAAACCAGATGGCAAGGTCTGTCTTGCCAATTTCCAGTCCCACGACGGCAACTTCCGTCGGGCTGTACTGGACGTAGTTGGCAACCGTTGAGTCCGTCACGGCAATCCGGCGAATATTCCGGTTGGTGATGACCAGTTGGCTGTGACGTCGCTCAAGGTCCAGCTTGTATTGCGGAGACAGCAGCTTCTGGACGTTGGGGCTGTGAATCGCATCGACGCGACCCGACACCGTCGAGTCCGGCTGCATGGACATCGCGACGGGCGTCGCGGCGACCTGTGGCTGGCCTTGCGGCTGCGTATGGTGCAGCCCCGGCAGTCCGATCTGAGCGTCCGCGGATGACATGGCCAGGCAGGTGCCCGCCACGGTTCCCGCGACAAACGCACGCCGGGCCAGTGAAGATGCGGTCGTCCGCAGTCGTCGCAAGAGAGCAAAGGAACCGAAAAGGTCGGCTGACATTCGAAGCTGCTCCTTCCATGTCGCATCTTCGGGGCAGCGGGCTTTCGCCCGCCGGAATCGTTGAACTTCCGCGGCGACGCCGTTACCCCGCGCAACGCCAGGATCTGGCTCGCGCGGAACATCCGGAGTCACGGGGCGGACACCGTGCAATCATTGCAAGGCTTATCGTCGTTCGATTCAGCGAAACCTGATGGCGCTCGTATCGAACTGCGATCAAATTCGCCGCGGGGCGATTGCGGGGTCCGGTCAGGAAAGATAGGGAATGCCTGACGGTGGTGCGGAATCCGAAAGCGGTGTTCAGAGCCGGCCGAAACTGCCTGACGGACCGCCGCGGGGTGAGAATTGCAGGACGCCGCCGGCGTCGGCGTCCTGTCCGTAGGGAATCCACTGACAATCGTGTCCGTCTGCCGTCACGGTCCCCGAAACCACATTGACCGATCGCGGCAGGCCTTACCAGACAATGTTGATGTTGGTTGAGGCCGGCCCGGGATGCGCCCAGGGACGTCGGTAACTGTGGTACGGGTACCGATTGTGGATTCCGCCGCCATCCATGTTTGGAAGTCCCTCGTAACCGGTCAGCGATCCGCCCGCTGCATAACCGCCGCCTGCGTACAGTCCCGCGAGCCCGGCCGCACCTCCCAGACCGCAGCAACCGCTGACGGCGGCTCCGCAGTGACATCCTGGTTCAAGAACGGGCGCGTGAACCACCGGTGCCGCGCACGTTGGCCCTGCGCACGTCGGCATCGCGCAGGTCGGCATCGCACAGGATGCCGCGGGCTGAGCGCAGCCGCAGTCGGCGGCATGATGGAACGGTCTCAGGCCCAACAGCCCGTGTCCTCCGGCGGTGGCGGATGCTGTGCATGTGATTGCCAGTGTGGAAACACCAGCCAGCAGAGTCAGAAACTTCATGTGATGGAACCTCTCATCTCATCGTGACCGGGGAAGCAGGACCGTGACCCGTCAACACGACGGCGTGTCCGCACAGACACATCTCTACCCGGTGAATGAGTGATCGTCGCTGGCAATTCCCGCAGAATCCCGCCGCGGCAAGATGTGACGGTCAGAGCGTCCGAAATGCGCCTTCCGCGTAGAATTGAATGAAGCGTTCACATTTTCAGCTTTGGAAAAAGACGACGATCACGGCGACCGATAGGAAGACAGGAACATTCGCTGTCAGGGATGCAGTACAGCAGCGCGATCACTATCGGATGACCAGGCGTCTCCGCGGAAATTTTCGACTTTGGAGGGATTCAATGCGTCGAACTCACCTCATTGCGGCCCTCGGCTGCCTGTTATGCGTGGCAAGTGCTTCGGCTCAGGACGTCGGGATGCCCGGAGTCATGTACTCCGACAGCATCGCCGCAGGAACCGGCGGCCAGCTGTTTCCGTTCGACCGCCAGGATCCGTGGCTGCACGGACAATACCAGCGAGTTCCGGCATACGGCGGGTTCAACAGCTTCCGTCCGTACAACTACCGCCACGTTTTGTCGCAGACCCAGATCGCGACCAGCGTCTGGGGAGCGTCGCACGGCACTCCTTATTCGCAGCAGTTCTGGAATCGCTATCGCCAGCCCTATCTGAACGGCAATCTGCATTCTCAGGCCGTTCCGGTACAGCGCCCGCTGCAGCAGGTTCAGAATTCCGGATACGGCGTTCCCGCAGCACCGGTCAGCTACCAGGCGGCGCCACTGCTGTCCGGCCACGCTCCGGCTCAAAACCCGTACAGTTCGCAGCCGGTGCATGTCTATCCCGGAACCGCCGGATATTGAAAACCCGGCCCGGATGAAGTCGGCGACCAGCGCCGAATGTTCCGACAGCGCAAACTGCGGCCTTCAGTGGTGACATGAACCCGATTTCGCGGGAGGTGTTCGCCCGCCGAACCCGTGGCGATGGAGCGCAGCCCGCTGATTCGCCGCGGCACGTTTCGAACAGAGTCCCCCGGTTTCAAAGAATGCCCTGCTTCCTTCAGACGGAAGACAGGGCATTTTTCTTTGGTATGCTGATCTCCGATAAATCGCCCGGCCGGGCACGGAACACGGTCGCGGCGAACGACGATGCTTTCCATTCGTGCGGTATGCCGGAAAAAGGAAAGCCGTCAGTTCCAGCCGTTTCGGCATCACTTAACCGGAGGTCACAAAGCCGATGAAGATCGCCCGATTGCAACAAAAGGATGGCTCGTCCAGTTTCGCACGTCAGCACGACGACGGCCATTTCACGCGCATCGGCGGCTTTCTGTTCGGAAATTTCACGGATACGGGCGAAGTCGTGAAGGGAAAGCAACTGGCTCCGATTCAGCCGGTGGACATTCTTTGCATCGGTCTGAACTATCGGCGGCATGCTCAGGAAGGCGGAGCGGCGATTCCCGAAAACCCGGTGCTGTTCATGAAGACCAGCACCGCAGCTCAGAATCCGGGCGATCCCATCGTGCTGCCCCGAAAGCTGAACAGCGACAAGGTCGATTATGAATGCGAGCTGGCGGTTGTGATCGGCAGGACGTGCTACAACGTGTCGAAGGACGATGCGCTGAATTATGTGCTCGGCTACACCTGTGCCAACGACGTCAGCGCCCGCGACTGGCAGCGCAACGGCGGCGGAGGCCAGTGGTGCCGCGGCAAGACGTTCGCCACGTTCTGCCCGCTGGGTCCGTGTCTGGTTACAGCAGACGAGATTCCCGACCCGAATTCTCTGTCGATTCGAACCGTACTGAACGGCGATGTCGTTCAGGACTGGAACACCGACGACATGATTTTCGACGTGCCGACAATCATCGAGTTCCTGAGTGCCAGCACTGTTCTGGCTCCCGGCACCGTGATTCTGACCGGGACGCCTCATGGAGTCGGCATGGCTCGCAATCCCCCGGTTTTCCTCAAACACGGCGACACCGTGAGCGTCGAAATCGAAAAAATCGGCATGCTGACAAATCCGGTGATCGACGAAGTGCTGACGGGGCCGCAGGACTGACACTGTGGACGATTCGACGAGGCAGTTCTTCTTCAGCGGACAGGTTCAGGGAGTAGGATTTCGCTGGACGGTCTCCAGGCTCGCGGCGGAGTTGACGGTGACCGGCTTTGTCCGCAACCTGGCTGACGGTCGTGTCGAAGCCGTTGTTTCCGGCCACCAGGCGGCAATCGAGTCCCTGCTGGACGCGATTCGCCAGCATTTTCGCGGAAATATCGAATCCGTAGAGCAGATGGCGATCGAACCAGTGCGGGAATTCAGCAGTTTCGAAATCCGGCACTGATCCGGCAGTTCTGACAATTCCGTCCAACGCTGCCCATAGGGGCGGCGTAGTCAGGACGTCCGTGGACCCGGTTTGACAGGTTTTTACTGCAAATTCTCAATGAACCACCTTCTCCTTGTTGCACAGCAGAATGTCGCGTCCGTCGCCGACTGGCGCCCCGCCTGGGTTGTTGCTCTTCTGCTGTTTTTCTCGCTGGTTGGGTTTGCCTATGGCACCCGCGCCGGAATCATCGCCAGAGCGACCACTAAAGAGGCCATTCGGCAGCCGTTGTTCGTGCTGCTTTTGCTGATTTCGGCCACCGTCCTGCTGGTCAACACGTTCATGCCATTCTTCACGCTGGAAGATGACGTGAAAATGCTGAAGGAATGCGGCCTGGCGACGCTGCTTATCGCCGGAGCACTTCTGGCGGTCTGGACCGCGGGGACCAGCATCACCAGTGAGATCGAAGGGAAGACAGCAATGACGCTGCTTTCCAAGCCCATCAATCGACGACAGTTTGTTCTGGGAAAGTATATCGGGATCATTCAGGGAGTGCTGTGGCTGTTTGCTCCGCTGGCGCTGCTGTTCACGCTGCTGGTCTACTACAAGGTCGGCTACGACCAGCGAGAGATGTCGCAGGAAATTGCTCCGCTGTTTGAGTGGGCGAAAACTTCCAGTGGCTTTGAATACCCCTGGCCGGAGTCATACCGACTCAGCGTTGTGACGCAGGTCTTGCCGGGCATCGTGCTGACCCTGTTTCAGGTCAGCGTGCTGGCTGCCATCAGCGTCGCGATCGCCACTCGGCTGCCGATGGTTGTGAATCTGGTGGCCTGCTTCGCGGTGTTCGTGATCGGCAACCTGACGCCCATGATGGTTTCTCAGGGTGACCGCGTCATCAAGAACGAAGCCGTGACCTTTACGGCTCGACTGATTGCCACAATTCTGCCGTCGCTGGAATCGTTTAACATCTCCGCCGCCATCGCGACAGGCCGCGCCGTTCAGCCTTCCTATTTGGGGTACACACTGCTGTACGGCGTGGCATATTCGGCAGCAATCATCCTGGTGGCGTTCATCCTCTTCGAAGATCGCGACCTCGCGTGAATTGCACGGCACCTTCTTGCCGCCAGCTTTCGTGACCTTACGCGAGCGGCAGTTGAGCTGTTACCCGCCCGCGAGCCGCACGGCGCTCGCCGCGGTTGTGTGCGCAGAGAACCGGGGCTGGCGGGTAGATTCTCATCTGCCGCACGCCTTACGTCGCGTTAATGCAGGCACCGGCTTCCCGACCTGCTGCGTCAAGCGCGTCCGGAGATTGACGCGGGATGCTCTCAGGGAAGCCATGGGGTAATCGGCTGGCTTCGGGAAAGCCATCGCCGCCACCGTCGATTGCTGTCATCCCGCGACCGGCGTACGGCTTTCCCACTGGGCCGCTTACCGGGGCTGTTGTTCGGTACGGGCGACGTCATCCCGGCACCGCTGCGGGAGAATCCGCGAGTTGGAATCCCGCCGGACTCTTACACCAGACCGAAGGCCGCCGCAGCGCTTCCGCAGTTCGCGGCCGAACGAATTTTGGCGTAGTCAGATGGTTCCGGTTGTGTCGAACGGACCGCCGAGAAATTGTCGCCACCGGTACCGCGAACATTGTGACAGCCATGCCGGCTGTGTAGGTTGTCAACAGGGCGCGATGTCCGGCGACCGTGACCGTTGCTGCAGACATCGCAGGACATGCAATCCGGCTGTGGAAGGCAATGACTGTGTCGGAAGCTTCGACAGATTCGCTGAGTCGCATCATTTCGCGGCGCCAATTTGTCACCCCGGTACTGCTGCCGGCAACGCTGGCCGCCGCTGTTTCGGCCCTCTGCCTGGCGGGTCTGCTGCTGACGCTGGGTGGACTGGTTGCCCTGATCAATACGCAGGGGCAGCTATCGGACGCCGATTTATCAGCGCTTCCGGACTCTCTGGACCGTGGCCAGGTTAATCAGGCGAACTCAGGATTGCTGCCTGTAGCCGCGGAACTACACGGCCACGCCCTCGGTCGATTGTTTCGACCATTGATCGTTGGCGTCCGACTGCTGCACACGAACTCGTCCGCTCTGGTCGTGCTGATTCTGTTTGGCAGTGCATTGCTGGCCGTGCGATGGGCGCTTCAGGGCATTGCAGAGAATTTCGTCAGCAGCCACGTGTCAGCGGCTGTTCGCCGTTTGCGCGAGCATATTCATCGTCATTCGCTGCGTCTGGACACCGGCGACCTGACCGGCGCTCGGAACGCTGCGACCACCAACCTCTTTCAAAACAGCGCGAGTCAGCTTGAGCGAGACAGTCAGGACTGGGGCTGGCGCGTGTTGTGTGGCGGTGCGGATCTGGCTGTGCTGCTGGTGCTGATCGGACTTGTTAACCTGCGAGTCGGTGCGGAATGCCTGATTCCCATCGTCGTTTGCTGGTACGTGCTGAGGCTGGAAAGCAGCCGTCACGACGCGTCGCAGCGACTGCTTTCCGAACAGGTCGATCGAGGACTCGAACGTCTGGCTGTGGGATTGCGCAAAACGCGGACCGTTTCCGGCTACGGCATGGAATCCTTCGAACAACAGCAGTTTGAAACCAACCTGCAGCAGTATGGGGACCGCTGTGCTCACCTTCGAAAGCAGCGTCTGCGATCACGCTGGACGATGCGGATCCTGCTGACCGGCTGCGCAGCAATCCTGCTGTTCATTCTTGTCCGGCACCTGCTGGTGGACGGAGCGTTTGGTGTTGCTGCCGCGACCGTATTGCTGGCTGCGGGTGCAGCCGTGTTTCTGTCACTGAAGACTCTGCAGCCCGCTCGATCACTGCAGGTTTCCGCGACGGTTGCTTCGAATGACGTTCACGAATATCTGCGGCAGGTTCCCGCCGTGGGTCAGGTGGTCGGAGCCAGGTTTCTGGAACCTATGGCTCGGACACTGCAGTTTGACCAGATCACTTTCGAATCTGACGACCATCGGGAGCTGCTGAAGAACCTTGATCTGCGAATCAGCTCCGGCGAACGTGTTGCATTGCTGTCAATGAAACCGGCGGAAGTGTCGGCCCTGGTGAGTCTGATCCCGCGGTTCAGTATTCCCAAAGCGGGACAAGTGCTGATCGACGGACAGAATATTCAGCAGGCAACACTGGAGTCACTCCGTGCCGAAGTCATGATCGCGACGGCCGAAAACGCCGTATTTAACGCCACCGTTCTGGAAAACATTACCTGCGGCCAGGCGGATATTTCCCGGCAGGACGCGATTGAAGCCAGCAAGCTCGTTCACGCGGAAAGCTTCATTCGGCAGTTACCGCACGGCTATGAAGCTGTTATCGGGGAACATGGCCATCAACTGGAAGTGGGGCAGGTTTATCGCCTTAGCCTGGCACGAGCCGTTGCCCGGAACCCTGCGCTGCTGATCATCGAAGAACCCACAGCGGCACTGGATGCGGAAACCAAGGCGATGCTCGACGACGCCTACCAGCGTATTTCCGCGAACCGCACAGTGATCTTTCTGCCGACGCGACTGTCCACCGTCAAGAAATGCGATCGTGTTGTAATGCTGAGTGACGGCAGAGTCGCTGTGGACGGTCGACATGACGACCTGGTACGAACGTCCGAACTCTACCGCCACTGGGAGTACGTCAACTTCAACGTGTTCCGAAACTAGCACTTCATCGTTTTGCGTTTCCTGCCGACGCGGTTCATTGATTCGACCTTCGCGATGTAGTCCGAAGCCAGCGGAACCCTGCACGCGGTGTTTCCCACGTCGACCTGAACCTTGCCGATCTTCCGGGCAGCTTCTTTCGCCCTGTCCAGCAGCGGAGCGACGTACGTGCCCACCGAAATGACAAATGCGTTCATTGTGTATCGTACTCGGTTGGGGGCTGATTCAATCTGCTTCACGACCCGGTCCAGCAGCGATTGAATCTCCCGCAGGTCAAGTTCCTCATCCGGTTTCGTGGCCACGATCGCGGACCAGGTCGCCCAGCCGCACGAAGCGATGCTCGGCTGCTTCGCATCAATCCACTTTCGGGCCAATTCGCACGCGACTCTGCTTTCTGAAGCGACACCGGGGACCGTGTATTCTCCGATCATGTACCATGACGCCTGCTTCGCCCAGTCATTGAGCTGCTTCTTCGTCATCTGTGAACCATCAGCCACGAGTCCGGCCAGATACATCGCGTCGCTGTTTCCGGTCGCGTAAAGCTGCATGGCCAGTTCCTGCTGGCCTCGAAGCTTCTTCAGAATGGGCTTCAGGTCACCCACTTTGACTCCGAACATCCGGTCGACCGGCGCACCGTGCCGAGCGAACGTCTTTCGCGTTTGTGCCGTTCCCAGTTTTTCGAGTTGCTGCATGATGTCGCTGACTGTGGGCATTTAGCTCTCCTTTTCACTGAACGTCGTGAATCGTCGGTAAAGTGACCCTGTGGCGCGTTCCACAGCTAATTCAAAATCTGCTCCGCTCTCTGGATCTTTTGTCGCTTCGTCATCGAAAGTCTCTCTGACCAACTCGGTCGCTGAACCTCTCATACTGTATGGATCAGGTTTCCGGGAGCACGCCAGCGTCACCGTTGCGGCTCGACACGGCCCCGCTATGCTGCCTTCGTTCTGATTCGGTTGCATCATAAGTGCTTCCAACAAAAACTGCTGCCGCGGCGAATCTTGTTGCGGGACTTCGCAAACCACGCGGGCATCGCAGAATGGATCGCCCGACGAGTTGCCTGTCAACTTTCCGAGAACGTCATGTCAGAGATCTCCGCACGACTGGAACTTGCGAATGCGGCGAGTCGCGACGCCGCAACACTCATCCTGCAGCATTACCAGTCTCAGACGCTGGGGGTCGAGTCGAAGGCGGATGATTCGCCGGTGACCATTGCCGATAGGGGAGCGGAGCAGTCGATTCGTGGTCAAATTGCCGCGTCGTTTCCCGATGATGGAATCCTGGGCGAGGAATTTGATGACGTCACCGGCACCAGCGGATTTCGATGGATCGTTGACCCGATCGACGGAACAAAGCCGTTTATTTATGGAGTGCCACTCTTCGGGACGCTGATTGGCATTGAGCGCGACGGGCGCATGGTGGGAGGCGTCTGCCGGTTTCCTGCGCTGCACGAAGTCGTTTACGCCGCCGAAGGCAGCGGTGCCTGGTGGCAGATCGGCGACCAGCCGGCTCGCCCCGCCCGCGTTTCGAATGAAGCGAACCTGGCAAACGCTCGGCTGATGTTTACGGAACCGACGTCCGACATTCGAGCTGGCAGAGGCTGGGTGTTGCCGAAGTTCCTTCAACAGGTTCGAATTGCTCGCGGCTGGGGAGACTGCTACGGTCACATGCTGGTGGCAACCGGTCGAGCGGACATCGCCGTCGATCCGCAGATGTCCGCCTGGGACATCGCGGCTTTGATTCCCATTGTTCGGGAAGCCGGTGGAAGCTGCACCGACTGGAATTTTGAAGAGAACATTTTCGGCGGCGACGGCGTGTCATGCGCGCCGGGTCTGGTAGATGCCGTGCGCGATGTGTTGACGGCGTGAGACCACGTTTGCAGCGTCTCGAATCAGCGAAACAGCCGCTTTTGGTGTGTGTCGCGGTCCTCGTCGCCGCTTTCGTCCGTTGGATCGCACGGCGGAGCCTTGCCGAGATGCTGCCATGCTGCCGCAGTCACCATGCGACCGCGCGGAGTGCGCAAAATCAGACCTTCCCGCAGCAGATACGGTTCGATTTCATCTTCCAGCGTGTCGGCCGGCACGTTCATTGTATGTGCAATCGACTGAACTCCGGCCGGACCGCCGCTGAACACCGTGATAATGGTTTCCAGGTAGCGGCAATCCAGCTCCTCCAGACCGCGATCATCAACACCCTTCATTTTCAGAGCAGCTCTGGCAACATCCAGGCTGATACGGCCGTCGGCGCGGGCGTCCGCGTAGTCGCGCGTCCATCGCAGCCAGTTGTTGGCTTTTCGAGGAGTTCCTCGTGACCGCAGCGCAATTTCCTGAGCGGCGGCATCGTCGATTTCCGTCCGCAGCTTGCGCGAATTGCGCTGAATGATCGTTGTCAGTTCGTCGAGTGAATAGAAATTCAGTTGCTCGCGGTTGACGAACCGGTCTCGCAGAGGCGCGGTCAGCATTCCGCTTCGGGTTGTGGCTCCAATGATGGTGAACGGCTGCAATTTCATGTTGATCGTCCGCGCATTCAGGCCGTCACCCAACGTAATGTCGACCCGGAAATCCTCCATCGCCGGATACATGAACTCCTCGACGGACGGCGGCATCCGGTGGATTTCGTCAATAAACAGCACGGACCCTTCGCCGGCATTCGTCAGGTAGGGCAGCAGATCCTTCGGAGCACTCAGGGACGGCCCGACCGTTTGTTGAAAATCAGTCCCCAATTCGCGGGGGATCACGCTGGCCAGCGTGGTCTTGCCCAGCCCCGGCGGACCCACCATCAGCAAATGACCCAGCGGTTCATTTCGCTTTCTGGCCGCTTCCAGAAGAATGCGAATCCGTTCGACGACGGCCGATTGTCCCACGACATCCTGCAGACGCGACGGACGCAGTTCGTCATCGAAATCGTCATCCGCAAATGCCGAATCACCGCCACCCGCAGACACAGGTCGCGGCGGCCGGTTGTCAGCTCGTGCGCGGCGTGAGCGATCGTGATCCGGATCGTAGTCGTCGTCGTGCCGGATAGTGGTTTCTCGCCCCATGGCCGTCAGCTTTCGGCCAGAACTTCCTGCATGACACTGTCAGGCAGATTGAAATTGGCAGTCACGTTTTGCACGTCATCGTTGTCTTCCAGAGCGTCGAGCAGTTTGAGGACGCGACGCGCGTTTTCGGCATCCAGGTCGACAGTATTCTGCGGTACTCGCAAGATCTCGGACGATTCGGGTTGGATACCGGCTGTTTCCAGTGCGTCTGCAATCGCCTGGAACTGATCGGGAGGCCCCGTGACTTCGAAGACATCGCCCGCCAGCGAAACGTCTTCGGCTCCCGCGTCCAGGGCAACATGGAACAGAGTCTCTTCATCGGTTACGGCGGGGCTGATGTTGAACACTGCTTTCCGGGCAAACATCCATGCGACGCAGCCGGTTGCACCAAGATTTCCGCCGTTGACTTCAAAGATCTTGCGCACTTCCCCGGCCGTGCGATTTCTGTTTTCCGTCAGGATTTCGCACATCACAGCGACTCCCGAAGGGCCGTAACCTTCATACAGAATTTCTTCGTAGTTCTCGCCGGAGTTTTCGCCGCAACCCTTCTTGATCGCGCGGTCGATGTTGTCCATCGGCATGCTGTTTTTGCGAGCCTTGTCGATCGCATACCGCAATGCCAGGTTGGCGGACGGATCGCCGCCGCCATGCTGTGCAGCGACGATAATCGCGCGGCTGAGTTTTCCGAACAGCTTTCCCTTCTTCTTGTCGATCCGGGATTTTTTCGCGGCGATGTTCGCCCAGTGAGAATGACCAGCCATGTGTCTCAAAAAGCAAGTGGTGTGAGGGAGGTTCGTCTGTGGTGAGTGAACCGATCCTGGTCGCAGGTCAGGACAAAGTCACTCTCGTTCCGTCCATTTTGATCCGCGACCGTCGGCGTGCGCGGCACGCGGCCACGTGTCAGGCATCGTGACGAGTTGATTGAGCGAACCCAGCGGCACAGCGATCGCGCGACGCATGGCCGCACTGCACCGCCGCCGACCCTGGGTAAACGAATGGAAACCGCGTTTCACGACATGCTGCATCTGATCGAATGAAACCCTGAGTTACGGGAATGTAAAACCGGCTGCGTTACGACAACTATTGGCTTTGCTGCGGGCTTGTGCGGATCCGGTGCCGTTCCTGTTGTTCCTGATCGAACTGACCGGGCAAGAAACGAGGGCGACCATTCCAGCAGTCAAGTCCCGATTTCTGCCGACACAACCCATTTGCCGGAAGCGGAGGTGATACAGTCCCGGGACGCGCCGGCACGTCGCATTTGGCAAAACGCTACTCTTCCTTCTCTTCCGTTTCCGTTCCGGTTTCAGGCAGTTTGGACTTTATCCGATTCATGACGGCGGGGTCCGGGTGCTCCGACTGTTCTTCAATGGTCAGGGCTTCCTTCCATGTTTTGACCGCGTCTTCGCCGCGATTCAGAGCATTCAGTACGTCACCGAGGTGTTCCATGATCGTCGAGTCGCGGAATCCGGGATCACCGTTGGCTTTTTGCAGGGCCTGCAAAGCTTCTTCGTTTCGATCGAGTCGGAAAAGGACCCAGCCAAGGCTGTCGAGATATGCAGGATTATCAGGTTCCGCGGCGACTGCCAGCCGAATCATCTTCTCCGCCTGTTCCAGGTTCTTTCCCTGGTCGGCGTAGAGATATCCAAGGTCGTTGTTGACTCCCGGGTCATCGGGGTTGGTCTTGTAGACTTCTTCCAGCACGCGTTCCCCGGTGGCGGTGTCTCCCTGCTGGACGTAGGCGTTGGAAAGCGCCAATCGTGTTCGACGAAGGAGGTCCGCGTCGATTGATGAACTGGCAACCAGGGCTGAATAGACCTCAATGCTTTCCGGCCACCGTTCCTGCTGAGCGTAGAGTCCCCCGAGCAGCAGCCGCGCGCGGTGTTCCGTTCCGGGATCGCCTGAGGACAATCGAATGGCCAGTTTGAGCGTGGTCTCTGCATCCTGATATTCGTCGGCCTGCACCTGAACCCAGCCGAGCTGATAGGTCAGTTCGGGGTTCTGAGGGCTGATGTCCAGGGCCGCTTTGACTGCGGCAATCGCTTCCGCATGGTTTGCGTTGAAGGTTTCCGCAAACGACAGGCGGTACAATGCCATGACGCGACGGTCCTGCGGCAGCGCCGGGACCGCCAGCAGTCTTCGAAAGCTGCCAGCGGCATCGGCGTAGTTGTCCATTGCCAACTGGTTGATGCCGAGCTGTTCAAGCGCCTGGATACCCAGGGCCGGCCCGGGATTGCGATCGAGGGTGACCTGCAGAAGCCGGGCTTCCTTTTCCGTAACTTTGATTTCTCTGGCGATCGTGCTGCACAGATAGCTGATTTCAGGAAACAGCTCGCTGCCCGGATCGTCGGACCGCTTCAGGCACGCATCGACGACAGATTCCGCGAGAGTCTTGTCTGAGGCGATTTCGCTGGCCAGCGGGACCAGTTCCTGGATCTGAATCCGCGCTCGCAGCGCCTTCTGCATTGTTGTCAGCAGGGAGTCCGTGTCGCGTTTCAGAACGTCGACTCGCAGCAGTCCCAGATATGCGTCTGCGTCACCGGTTTCATTGATGACCTGCTCGTACAGCCCGGTCGCTGCCTCGATCTCACCACGGGCAAGGAACTGTTCTCCAAGAAACAAATTGACAGTACCGACGTCGCGTGTGTCCTCGGACAGCAGCCGCAGTCGTTCCACGAGTTGCTCAGTTCGATTTGTCGCGGCATACAGGTCGCGGAGCAGCTCCAGCGCCTGACGACTTCGGTGTTTCGTTTCGAAGTAGCTGTACAGTGACGCTTCAGCTTCTTCGTTCCTGTCGGCACGAAAGTACGCCTGTGCGAGTGCCAGGTGATAGTCGCCGGGAGCGTCGTTGTTGACGCGAGCCAGCGCTTTGAAGGCGGCTATGGCGTCGTCATTTCGCCCCAGTTGCAGCATGACCGTTCCGATGGCCTGGTAGCCGGTATTTCGGTCAGTCATCAGGGCGTTGTGCTGGCGAAAATCCAGTCCAAAGTCTTCCGGGCGTTCCAGTGCATTCAGCAGAACGCCGTAGCTTTCCGCTGCTTTGGCGGTGTCCTTCAATTCCAGCGCAAGTCGTCCGCGTATGCTGTGCAGTTGGATGAGTTCGGGAGAATGCTGCCTGATCCGCTTTGAGGCCAGTGCTTCTTCCAGGAGCTGGACGGACCGTCCGGCTTCACCCCTGGAAAGCAGCACGATTGCCAGGCGAAGGCGCGTTTCGAAATCGTCGGCATCAAGCTGAATCGCCCTGGACGCTGCTTCTTCGGCCTGCTCCATTCGCCCCAGCCCCATCAACAATAATGCCTGGGACTTGACGGGTTCCGACGCTGTTGGGTCAGCCGCGATGGCCTTTTCGAGTGATTTCAGAGCTGCCGGAAAATCACCTTCCTTCTGAGCGGCCAGTGCATCCATGTACCACGCCAGAGCTTCCTCGCGCTGCTTATCCGGTTTTCGGGCGGTTTCCGGCAACGGAGTCAGAATGTCGTCACCCGGTTGCTGAAGCCCCGGAAGTTCGCCTGCGGAGCTTTCCGGTGCTGTCGGAACCTGAGCGTCAGAGGCGGCCGCAATCAGGGTGACAATCGCTGTGCAGGCAAGAAAAGTCCGCACTGAAGACAGGCAAAAATCCATCATGGGAATGTCCAGCGGAAGGCAACATGGAGGTACGGGCAGCCATTGTACGCTCACGCTGCGGTCTTGCTCAATCGGTCATTTCGACGGCAATTTCGGACCACTACTTCTTTCGGGCAGGGGACTTCTTCTTTGTCCCCGGTGTCGGCTTTCTGGCTGTCTTCTTCCTGGGAGCGGACGACGTTTTGGCGGACTTACGGGCCGCCGACTTGCTGGCAGCGGCGCTTGCCGGGGGCTTCTTTCTGGTCGTGGTCGTCTTCTTCTTTGGCTTCGCCTCGGACTTCGCCGCTGCCTTTTTCCGGGGCGGATTCTTCAGTTCCTTCAGCCTTGATTCCACGCTGGAAACGTCGAATTCCTCCTGCGGCGGTTCCGCGAACCGCCCCGCGTACTTTGGGTCAGTCGCCAGACATCGCAGCAGATAGGCAAAGCCGGGAGCGTCGGATTTCTTGATGCCGGCCTTCAGGAATTCGCCTCCGGATTCTTCGTCGCTGCCGACGGGAACGATCCCCAGACAAATTGCGGCCCGAAGGCTGACATCATCCAGGCAGACCAGGTGACATCCCAGCACCTGCTGCAGCGTGAAATTACGGATGAACGGCGACAGCGCGTCGATCTTTTTCAGCCGCTTCTGAGCGGAATCCAGCGTGAGCCTCCGCAGCTTTTCGTATTCGAAGCTGTAGTTTGCCTCAAACACAAATCGCAGCAGTGCCCGGATCCGAAGTCCCTTCCAGTCCGCGCGATTGAGCTCCGAAAGTGCAGCTTCAATCTCCGCGACTGAGCTGACCCGAATCTCATTCAGATCAAAGAACGACCGGAGCAGTTTGTCGTAGCCCGCACGTGCCTGTTCCCAGCCGTTGTCTTCCAGGCACGTGGCAAACAGCATGGTTTCCAGAACCGGCAGATCCAGCTTTGGAACCGATCTGCCGTAATCCTTCTGCAGCAGGGAGGTCAGTTTCCTGCACGCCTGTTGCTTGTCACTTGCTTTAGTGGCCGACGCCGATGGCATGTCTTCATCCTGTTCGGAGCTATCTAGCGATCAATTTGTCCCCGGACTTCGGGGTGGATGGCGTTCCCTGATCCAGTCGCCAATATCTGCATGAATCCGGGAACCTTTCAGGACCCGGCATTTTCGGCACCGGAGAGACGCTGGTATTCGGGACCCCCGGAGGCTGCGTCATTCGGCGATTCTGAAGCCGATTCATCCCGTGATGCGGATTCAGTAACTGAAGCAGCCTCGTCTTCGCGATCGGGAAGGACCTCGCGCAGAATACGCGTCGCTTCGATCGATTTGCGGACCCCGTCGTCGATTTCGAAACGAAGTTCCGGAGTATATCGCGTCTTAACGCGTTCAGCGACTTTCGACTGCAGATATCCCCTGGCAGATTCCAGACCGTGCAGCGTCAATGCTGCGTCTTTTTCGGTGCCCATCACGGAAATACGGATTTTCGCGTACCGCAGATCCGGGCTGACGTCCGCACCCAGCACCGTGACGTATTTGATGCGTGGATCTCGAAGCTCATTCAGAATCGTGGTGCTGACAACTTCACGAATCACGGAAGCAACACGTGCGGTTCTTCGCGACGGCATGGAACTCTTTTCTGACCGCAGGGGGAATGATCTGACGCCGGAAACCCCGGGGAACGGTTCCCCGGTTGACCGTCGTCAGGACAGCGTTCGCTGGATTTCATCGATGCGGAATGCTTCCAGCAGGTCACCGTCCTTGACGTCGTTGAAGCCCTCCAGGCGGATTCCGCATTCCATTCCGTCCCGAACTTCCCTTGCGTCGTCTTTTTCTCGCTTCAGTGAACTGATGCGGTAGTCGTTGAGCACCTTTTGATCGCGAATCACGTGTACGCGATTGTCACGGTTGATGGTTCCGTTGATGACACGGCAGCCCGCGATTGTTCCGAACCGGCTGATCTGAAATGTCCGCAACACGATGGCACGTCCGGTGGCGACTTCCACACGCTCCGGTCGCAGCAGACCTTCCAGAGCCTGCCGGATCTGCTCGGTGACCTCATAGATGATGTTGTACCGCCGGATTTCGACGCCTTCGCGTTCGGCGAGCTGTTCGGCTCGTTCTTCCGCGATGACATGAAATGCGATAATGATCGCCTCCGCAGCGCTTGCCAGGTACACGTCGCTTTCGTTGACGCCCCCGACAGCCTCGTGGATCAGTGTGACTTTGACTTCCGGATGGTCAAATTTCCCAATTTCACCCCGCAGGGCTTCAAGAGAACCCGGCGTGTCGGCCTTGATGATCAGGGGTAGTTCCTGAACGCCCTCCCCTTCCCGTGCGGCACTCAGAATGTCTTCCAGAGTCCGCGGCTGACCGCGTTTGGACAGCGTTTCAGACCGGCCTTCGTGCCGCCGATTCTCAGCGACTTCCCGCGCCTCTTCGATGTCCTTCATGACAAAGAAATGGACGCCGGCTCCCGGTACTTCGTTCAGTCCCGCGACGCGAACCGGGGTGGATGGTCCTGCTTCTGAAACCTCCTCGTCACGATCATTGTACATTGCCCGGATGCGACCGTGTGACGTTCCGCACAGCACATTGTCACCGACTCGCAATGTCCCTTTTTGCACAATCAGCCATGCCAGAACACCGCGGCCTTCGTCGCGGAACGCTTCAAGACAGACACCGATTGCCTCGCGGTCCGGGTCGGCCTTGTATTCATGAAGTTCCGCCGTCAGCAGCAGGGTTTCGAGCAGGTTGTCGACGCCCGCTCCCGTCTGGCCGGAGGTTCGTACCACTTCGTATTCGCCCCCCCATTCGGCCGGCAGCAGGTCATGCTGAGCCAGTTGCTGCAGCGTCCGCTGCTCGTCGACGCCAGGCAGGTCCATCTTGTTCAGTGCCACGACAATCGGGACGCCGGCGTTTCTGGCGTGACTGATGCACTCTTCCGTCTGCGGCATCACTCCGTCGTCAGCGGCCACAACCAGGACGATGATGTCAGTCACGTTCGCTCCGCGTGAACGCATTTCACCAAACGCGGCGTGACCAGGCGTGTCCACAAACGTCAGCGGCCGACCGTCATGCACGACCTGATACGCGGCGATATGCTGAGTAATGCCACCCGCCTCACCGGCTGTAACATTGGAATGCCTGAGTCGATCGATCAGCGTCGTCTTACCGTGATCGACGTGACCGAGGATCGTGATGATCGGCGGGCGAGACCGGAGTTTTTCATCCGGGTCGTCGTGATCCAGCGACGCCAGTAATTCCGCTTCGACATCGCGTCCGCGCTTGACGTTCAGGTCAACGCCGAGTTCCATGGCGATCTCGATCGCTTCGTCCTCGGTAAGTTCATCGTTGATCGTGACCATCCTGCCTTCCTTAAACAGGATGCTCATAATGGACTTCGCCGGTCGACCGATTGCTTCCGAAAGGTTGCGGATATTGATCGGAAACGAAATCTGAGCCTCAGTCTTCAGATCAGCGGCGGCGGAGCGTCGCTTCCTCTTGATACGCTTGGCCTGCCGTTCCGCCTGCCGTGATTCTCGCAGCGCTTTCAGCAGGGCGCCTTTGGGTGTAGCGGCCCGACCTCGTCCCTTCTGGCGCGCGTCGCCCTCGGCTTCTGTGCTGGCCTGAGCTCTCTTCAACTGTTGAAGCTGGTCCGCCAGAGGACTTTGCCGATCGACGATATCGGACAGGGCCATGTCGGGCTTTTGCACCCGCTCGTCCCTGGGTTTCTGTTTCGCCTTGATGGCGGGAGGCGTGTAGGTGGGAGGCGCCGCCACCAGCGGTCGCGCCCCGCGTGGCTTCTGACCGCCCTTGCCACCGGCTTGATCGCGATCCTTGACGGAACCGATCGGTTTCATCTCCCGCATTGGATTCATCGCGGGGCGGCGACTCGGCTGCACAGGTGGCGCGGCGTCGACTTCCGGCGTTCTCCCGTCAGCGGCGACTTCGGCAGCGTCATCGGACTTCGCCGGCTGACCTTCGGGAGCATCGTGTGCGGTAGGCGCACCTTCAGGAACCGGCGACGCGGTTACGGACGATTCCGCACTGGAAGTATCCTGCCCAGCGTCTGCCGGCTTCCCGGATTCCACCAATGTGGCAGCGGTTTCCGACGGAGTGTCTTCGTCACGTGCCGTCGAGTCGGAATCTGCGGACTCAGCCCCGGTATGGCTTTGCACAGACCGCGGCGCCATCGTCTTGATTTCGCGGACGCGGCCCTTATCGACGGCGGTGTCTCTGACCGGTGCCATGGCGGCTGACGGAGCATCGCCGCTCGTCGCCGAATCCCGATTGCGAACGTGAGCAACGATCTTCTCGCGCTCTTCCGGCGTGATTGTCGCCAGCGCATTGCGAAGGGGAACCCCTGCCTCATCGCAAAGTTCAAGTAATACCTTGCTGTCGAGGCCAAGCTCTCTGGCCAAGGCAAAGAGACGGATCTTCAAAACAACTACCCCTTTGACACGGCTGGCACCTCGCGATTGATTGCTACATGATCGCGCGGTCTATTGCGACCTGCTGTGTCCAACTGACACAACATCGCATCTCAACAAGCTTTGTAAAAACCACGAGGATGACAAACGTTCCGAATGAACCTGAACCGCCCCTTAAGAATCCGGTCGCCGGAGGAACGGACTGCGACCAGGACGTGACTTATTTTTCATCATCCGATTCGGCAGCAGTCTTTGACAGGACTGGCTGCTCTGCGTTCGACGACTCCTCTTCCGTGCTCGCAGCCGGCGTTGTTCCTTCAACAGCCGAATCGTCCGATGAAACACCGGCCGCCGACTCCTGCGACGCCACTGCATTCGCATCAGGTTCTCCGCCTGACTCTTCGTCGGCGCGAACATCAGATTCCGGCTCCGGCAATGCGACTGCCGAGGGCGATTCCGACGTTTCGTCGGCTGCGGCAGGCGTGTCCGCATCCGAATCAGACTCCGACTCGCTGTCTTCGGAAACGATCGGGTTCAGTCGCCGCGCCTCGGCAGCCAGCCGTTCCTCCTCTTCGATTCGCAGGCTCTCCGCATCCGCGAACTCAATAATCGTATCACACTGTTCGGTGGTCAGGCCGCCGAGTTCGGCAAGCTGATCCGGCTCAATCACGGAGAGGTCATCGAACGTAAAGAAACCCTGCACGACCAGGCTCTCCACAAGCTCCGGGGCCATTTCCGGGACGACGCTGAACGCATCAATGGAGACATCCAGTTGCTGGTCGAGAGATTCCTGAGTCATCACATTAATGTCCCACCCGACCAGTTTCGATGCCAGGCGAACATTCTGGCCGCGCCTGCCGATGGCCAGCGACAACTGGTCTTCCCGGACGAGTACGATAACTTTTCCCAGCATGGGGCACAGGATTACGTCCTCCACCTCAGCAGGTTGCAGAGCGTTTGGCACCAGGATCTGCAGCGAATCGTTCCAGCGAACAATGTCGATCCGTTCGCCGTTAAGTTCCTCGACGATCCCGCGAATGCGGGCACCGCGAACGCCGACACAGGCACCGACACAGTCAATGGTGGAATCGAGGGACGATACCGCAACCTTGGAACGATGTCCGGCTTCCCTTGCAATCGAGCGGACTTCAATCACGCGATCGGCAACTTCCGGAATCTCCATCTCAAATAGACGACGTACGAAGTCCGCGTGAGTTCTCGTCAGAATCACGCGAATTCTCGATCCGGCCTTGCGCACATCCAGCACATTGGCGCGGACACGATCCCCGACGCGATACGTTTCCTTCTGAATCTGCTCGCTGCGAGGAAGTATCGCCTCAACTTTGCCCAGATTGACGATGACCGTGCCGCGGTCGACGCGTGTTACCGTTCCGGAAACGATCTGGCTCTTCAGATCCAGGTACTCTTCGTAGTGTGCGTCTCTCTCGGCCTCGCGGATTTTTTGAATCATGACCTGCTTGGCAGTCTGAGCGGAAATGCGACCGAGCAGGTCACCCAACAGATCTGCCTCAAGCATCGCACCGTCACACGTGAGCGACGGTTCGCCATTCGCGCGGTCAATGCGCACTTCAAGCTGCTCTTCCTCGGAAAAGTGCTTTCGTGCGGCAGACAGAATTGCCTGCTCAATTCCTTCGAACACAATCTCAGTATCAATCGCCTTGTCGCGATGGATTGCGTCGACGATTCGCAGGATTTCGTTTCCATTCATGGTCGCAAAACCATTCAGCTATGAGCCTATAACAAAAAAAGCGGGAGCAAAGTCCCACTTTTCAGTACCGATTCCACTCACGTGGGTCGGTAGAAACCATCCTGTGACAGAACAAACTGACACCTCCGGACAAGGTCGTTCAGCCTGCTGACACTGGCAATTGGTGACTAATCACATGCTATCCATGTTCACATCCTCTGTGCAGCGACGACTTCACGTGACCGCCACTGAACAGTACGGAGGTTTGGATCGGCACCGCCGGGGCGACTGGGTACATATCGCCACTCTCAATCGAACGGAACCATAGCCGTGCAAAACGCGACTGTCAAGCAGGCCGCAAGGCTGGTACAGGCCATCCGGCAGACCGCGCGCCTTCCGGGACGAGCGGGCCATCTCAACGCGGACTTCAGCCTTCGGGTCGTTGCCTTCGCCGGTGCGGAAGCCGGCACATCAGGGCTGAATGCACTCTCTGGCCAGATGTCGCGCGGACTTGTAGGCGTGCTTTATCGTGAAGACACGAGACTCGATCTGCTCGGCCGTAAAGTATCGGCCCGGCTCACTGGGAGGAAGCCCTGCGAGCGCCAGGGTCAGGGGCAGAAGATCCAGAAACTCTCGGTACCGTCTCTGCTGATCCGACGGATCCGCCATGAGAAATGATTCCTTTCGAAGACCTTACGGTTAAGAAGGCCGCGTTGCTGATCAGGGTGACTTCGATTGAGCAACTGCCGAATCGGGCGACATTGTCAGCGATGCGCCGGAGATCTCTCACGGATAGAATCCGGTGAGGCTTCCGGCCTAGCCTGGACGCCGCTGCTGGTGTTTCCTGATGATGGCATCAGCAGCTCCTGTGGACTGCTGCATGTTGCCCTTTTGCGCGCCGGCACTGCCCTTGACCGGGGCGTCATCTTTGGCTCCCGTTTCAGAGGGATCCGGAAGTGATATCTGTGGAGCAGACTCGGTAGCGGCTGCTGTTCCCGTCTGCTGCATCGCAGGCTGCTGCTGCGGATACCCCGGCATTCCCGGAGGCATCATGGGCTGCGGGTAACCCGGATACATCGGCATCTGCGGCTGAAACGGATAGCCACCGTACATCGGAGCCGGGTAGCCATAACCCATTTGAGGCATCATTGGCTGATAAGGCTGCTGGCCCGGCAGCATCGCGGGCTGCGAAATGACGGTTGTGTCACCAGCACCCAGCGTCTGGTCGCTTCCTGATGCCGGCGGAGTGGCCGCAGGGGAGGGTGTTCCTGCGGGAGTCTCAGCCTGCTCCGGAGTCGCCGGCTGCAGGGCGTCCATTTCCAGTAGTGTCCCCCCGGAGGCGACAACCGTGTCTTCGTTGGCGGCCTGGGAAGTTGTTACAACATCGGAGTCGACTGCCTCGTTCAACTTCAGAGTGAATTCCAAGCTACCAACGATGATGCGATCACCGGCGGAAAGGACAACTTCCTTCAGGATTCGTTCCCCATTCACTCGTGTCCCGTTGGTGCTCCCCAGATCTCGCAGCCTGACCGAGAAATCGTCCACACTAAAGACGCAATGGTGGCGACTGACCAATTCGCTGTTGGGACGCAACTGGCAATCCTGTTCCCGTCCGATCAGGAACTTCTTGCGATTCAACGGAATTACCTGCCCTGAATGCTTTCCGCCGATCACGTGCAATTCTGCGCCAATCATTCTTCAGGTTGCTCCACAGGGTTGAGACGCTGGCTGACAGTTTTGTTCCTGCATCTGTTTTGAAAGGCAGTCAGGAACTTCGCGATCGCCGGCTTCTGCAGGGATGCCGCTGGTGCCAAGGCTTCCGGACACGTCCTTCTGCGCATCTTCCGTCAAGGTCTTCCTGCCCTGCTCGCCACTCTGGACACCGGCTCACAAGAATAGCGATCCGCATGACATCATGCCAGCGCGTTCAAACTGTTTGCAACTGGACGCATGCGAATTCCCGCGACAACTCCCGTTGAAGCGGCGGCAACGATTACACTTGTCAGAAAACCTCCCTCATAGACTGACAGTCAGGTACAGAAAGCGTCGCCACTGGCAGCTCCTTCCGTTCCGACCCTTCAATCGAACTTCGTTCCGGAGTGATTCACTTATTTAACGAGCGGCAACTGTTGCCATCCGTGCGTTTTTGACAACCAGGCTCTACAAACGGGAAATTCGAGACACGATCGATCCGGGAAGCTCCTCGTGGAACTTCCTGACGTCGAATCCGGTCTGTAAATCGAGCAGGCCCGGCACTTCCGGTGTCAGGTGCGACGCGCGCAGCAGGATACTTCCGTGCTGCAGCACGGTGCCTCGGCGGCGGCGCTGGGCGCTTCCAGCGATTTTGAATCCCCGGCAGACAACATCGCGTTCATCGCCGCGCTGGAAGCACAGGAACGGCTGTCGGCGACTCTGAGTGCCGCTCTGTTCGAACAGCCGTCCGCGCATCGCTGCGGTCACCCCCGACGCTGCCAGACTGTCAATAATGGCGTAATGGACAAGTTCATACAGGCGAATGGGATTCGAACTCACGGGGTGACCCGCTGGAATCACGCAGGAGTATGTGATTTCCTGGTCATGAAGGATCGCGCCGCCACCGGTCAGACGCCTTACCTGGGGGCATTGCTGCAGATGAACGGGTACGCTGTCGGAGGCATCCTTCTGGAAGTAGCCAAGCGTCAAAGTCGGTTCCGACCAGCCATAGATGCGCACGACGGAACGGTCCCCGTGTCTGGAAACGTGGTCCAGCAATTCCGCGTCAGCTGCCATATTCCGGAACCCATCGAGCGGTTTCGGTTCAATGATCAGGTCGCAGAGCGGGAACGAAAGCGTGTCGTTGCCGGATTCCCGCAGCAGTGCCGTGTAATTCTTGTCCATTCTCAGCCCGGAGCACCCGGTGTCAGAGGATTGCGAACGCCTTTTTCGATGTCGGCGATTTTCTGCAGGCGACGGGAATGCCGCCCATGTTCGAATTCCGTCGTGAGCCAGATCTGAATGACCTGTTCGGCAAGCTGGTCGCTGAGCTGATCCGCTGACAGGCAGATAACGTTCGCGTCATTGTGCAGCCGGCTGTATTCCGCTGTGACGGTATCGTGGCACGGAGCTGCCCGGACTCCGCCGAATTTGTTGGCGGTGATGCACATTCCGATCCCTGTACCGCAGATCAGGACGCCGCGATCAACGTCTCCTGAGGCAACAGCGGCAGCGACGCGTGCCGCAAAGTCCGGGTAATCGACACTTTCGCCGGAATCCGGCCCGAAGTCACTGACGGAATGACCAAGGCTTTCGGTCAACTGCACCAGCCGACACTTCATGTGATATCCACGATGGTCGCTTGCGATCCCGATTTTCATTTCGTGTCGGTGTCTTTCTCAAAAATCTGCTCGACGATTTCCTGAACAGCGGTCGTCAGCTGGTCGGCACACGCCAGATAACATTCAAGGCCGCCGCCAATCGGGTCAGACACACTTCCACCATCGCGCCGAAGTAACTGAATTCGTCCCGCAAGGTCCGGGCGGGCCGAAACCAGAGCGTTCCGATGCGCGTCCGTCATGACGAAGATCAGATCTGACTCCGACAGCATTTCGCCGGAAAGCTGCTGACTCAGGTGTTGAGACAGGTCAATCCCCCGTTCACGGAGAAGTGCAATCGCTTCCGGAGATGCCGGAAAGCTGTCGCCCGCTGCGATTCCGGCTGACAGCGAGTCGACTCCGTGACTTCGAAGCTCGTCCTCAGCGCATTGCAGGTGGCGGCTTGCGAGATTCCGAAAAATTGCCTCCGCCATCGGACTGCGGCAGGTGTTTCCGGTACAAACGAAAAGAACTCTCAAAGGCCTGTCCCTGCAATGCCGGGCTGCGAAGTCCCGCCGCTCAGTCGATCCGCGGCTGCCAATCCATGCCCGCTCTGAAATTGAACAGACTGTTCCCGGCCGCGAGTGGCTCCCCTGGCGGGCGACTCAGCGGCGGCACAACTGCCCTCATTGCGTCATCGCCTTCCGTGGTATTTGAAAGCACCATGATGACGGGACGGAATCGAAATCTCAAGCCGCAAGCGATTGTTCAACAGTGGATCAATCGCCACGCGGCAGGTCAATCCGTGCGGAATCAGCCGAACCGACGACGGTAACAATCGCTTTTGAAACACGTTGTGGCGAATTGAGGGAATCCTGGCAGTTCAGTCAGCCGGTCGTCGATCGGAATTTGCCTGCCAACTGTGATTCTCTCCGGTGCGGATGACAGCAGCGGAACCGATCGCCTACACTTCCCGTGGCTTCGCGGGAGTCCGCCTCCGGTGACTGACGACTGCGGGGTTGCAACCAGAGTCACCCCGTGCCGGACCATCTGTGCCGCTGCGTACGCCAAGGTCAAATTCCTGTGAAGAATGTCGTCACGAACTGGAGAGAATCAGCCCGACAACGGGTCCGCAATGCCGCGGAATTCCGCGGCATTCGAAGGCAGACGCTCGGACAATATCAGTCTTCCGTCAGGCAGCTCTATGACGGCCCGCGCGGGGCCGTGCTGAAATTCAGCAGCCTGCTGTCCCTTCACGAGCCGCTGATGGGGCAGTTGTTTCGCCGACGCAGATTCGATGCGGCACAATTCGATCGCATCCTGGACGTCGGTTCCGGCGCCGGCCAGATCATTCGGCATCTCCTGGACACGTGCCATTCGAAGGCGGAAATCATCGGGTTCGACCTGTCCGCGGAAATGCTTCGCCGGGCGCGGGAACGGCTGAAGACGGATCGGCCGCTGTTTGTGGCGGCGGACATGATGCAGATGCCCTTTCGAGACAACTCCTTTGACTGCATTACCTGCGGCTACGTTCTGGAGCACCTTCCCGACCCATTGCCCGGTCTGACGGAATTCGCCCGTGTGCTGAAACCAGGCGGAACCGTGTTGTTGCTGGCAACCGAGGATTCCTTTTCCGGTCTGCTGACAAGCCGCACGTGGAAATGCCGCACGTTTTCACGCTTCGAACTGAAAACCGCCTGTGACGAAGTGGGTCTGGCGTGGCGGGAAGAGTTGTGGTTTACCCGAGTCCACGAAATGCTGCGACTCGGCGGAATCCTTGTGAAGCTGGTCAAGGACCCGGTCTGACGCCGCGCGCGGCCGGCCAATTCAACTGCTGCCTGCGTACATCGCGCTCAGATGCCGGCTTCCGCATATCTCACGGGATTCCAATCCGCGGCCAGGTCGCACAATCGATCGAGCACTTCGTGGTGTTCGCTGCAGGCGACGATGGCGGGGAACCGAAGCATGTCGGCTCGGTCATCCAGCCACAGCTCGCGATAGTGGACCGATTCGCGATTGTGGACCCAGACTGCGTCGCCTCCCAGCACGCGAGCGATGTGCATGGACACCGGGAAGTCGTAGATGTTGGGCGAATGAATGAGCGACCCGGCATACTCGCCGGTTGCCATGAACGGGTAGATGCTGCCCGGCATTTCGTCCGACGTGCGGCCTGTCAGGCCGATGCTGTCGATGTCACGGGCTCGCTAGGGTCGTGCTGCTGGAAGCCGATGACGTAGATGCCGGTGGAATCGTAAGGACGGTTGTGACGCAGGTCCGGGAGATCATCCAGTACTCGACGAGCCGGCTCGTGTTGTGTCATCGGGACCGCAAACGATCCGGTTGGCGGTGACTTCGACCCATGTGCCCTGCTCCCCCATTTCCGGAGCGTAGACCAGCGAATACAGCGGCGTTTCCGGCGTGTGCAGATGGACGATGACGGAATAGCCGTTGCCGGTGCGATCACGAAATTGTTTGGTACCGTCGATGGGGTCGATGGCGATTGCCAGGTCGGAGTCCTGGGCGAAGAGCCATGTCGCCGGTGGACTCTTCGCCTTCCACGCGGCACCTTCGCAGCGCCGGATCAGCGTCTCGCAAAGCCGCGACGAGCAATTCCTGCACCGATAAATCCGCCAGCGTCAGAGCGTCCGTGTTGGCGCTTCCGGAGGACTTGCCTTCGACGGCGATGTTGAACTGCCGAAGACGTTTCGCAACCGCCCCGCTCCATCGCATGACGGACGGCAGCGAATTCGCAAGCGACTGGATGATGTGTTGGGTGTCGGGCATGGCGTGATGGTCTTCGGTCGATTATCCAGGATTGCTCGTGGTATTCGTACGATGGGACTCCGGTCCCGTCGAATCGCGGCGACGGGATCGGAGTCCCGTCGTACTGTTGTGATGCACTGCGTGATATTGAAATAGTCGGTGTTCGCGGGCCTTCGCTGTTTCGCAAAATGTACTGTGGTCGTCGTCCGAATTCACGCGGTCCGGCAGTGACGATCGGTCGGCAATGACGATAGAATGGATCGGTAGCAGTCGCGTACCGATACGCCTCAGGAGTAAAGCATGGCAACCAGCCCGTTTCCCGGAATGGACCCGTTTCTCGAAGATGTATGGCCGGAAGTTCATGCAAGCCTGATCGTATACGCGAGGAACCAGATCAACGATCAGCTGCCCGGCGATCTGCGGGCAAAGATCGAACGGACGCTTTCCGTCTTCGCGAATGATGCCGCCGATCGTTCTGTTCGTCCGGACGTGCATGTGTCGGAAGTTTCCGAGTTTGGATCGTTTCAGTCTGCTCAGTCCGGTGTGGCGGTGGCGGACCCCGTGGTTGTCACCCGCGATCCCGGCCGATACCGGCACGTGGAAATTGCTGATTCATCGGGTCGCGTGATCACGGCCATCGAGTTTCTCAGCCCGTGGAACAAGGTCGGCAAGCGCGGCCAGCAACAGTACACCCGGAAGCAGCTGGAGTTCATGGAAGCGGGTGTCAATCTGGTCGAGATTGATCTGGTGCGGCAGGGAGACTACGTGCTGGCTCCGCCATTGGCAGATATCCCGGAAGATCGGCGGACTCCCTACATGATCTGCGTCTATCGGGACATCACACCGGATCAGTACGCGATTTACCCGGTGAAGCTTCAGGAACCCCTGCCAAACATCGCGATCCCGCTGCGGCCCGACGATCGCGACGTGGTGCTGCAGTTGCAACCACTGATCGATGCCTGCTATCACGATGGCCGTTACAGCCGCAGTGTGTATGAACGTGAGTTGTCCGGCAGATTCGACGCTGCCGACGCCGCATGGCTCACTGCCCGACTGCGCGAAGCGGGTCATCGGCAGTAGCCGAAGCGGTCAGCTGAGTTCCGCTTCCAGCCATGCGAACAAGTCGTCCGTGACGGACATGCCGCAGGTGCGTTCGAGCGCCTTCCAGCCAGGCACGGCGTTGACTTCGATGAGGTTTGGACAGCCGCACTCGTCGTACATCAGATCCACACCGCAGAAAACGCAGCCGGTGACTTCGGCCGCTTTGCGAGCCAGAGCAAGTTCCTCCTCGGTTGGAATCCACGCCGAACACGTTCCTGCCTGAGCCGCGTTGGCTCGAAAGTCTCCGGTCGCCGGCTGGCGTTTCATGCTGCCAAGCACCCTGCCGTCCAGCAGCAGAATGCGGACGTCCTCGGGCGGTCGTCCGTTTGCGGGCCTGATGAATCGCTGCACGTACAGAACCGCGCCGATGCGTTCCAGTGTGCGGAACACCCGCCAGGCGGTTTCCCTGTCAGTCAGACGGATGATGCCTCGGCCTTCGGCACCGAACAGCGGTTTCAGAACGACGTCGCCGCCTAGTTCTTCAAATGCGACCATCGCTTGCTCCGATGATTCGCAAACAATTGTGTCCGGAACCGCAACGCCTGCGAGAGCCAATCGTTGAGTCGTCAGGTACTTGTCGACGGCGCACTCGATGGCCTTCGGCGGATTCACGATGCGGACGCCGAGTTCCGCCGCGCCGCTGAGCATGTCCATACGTGAAACGACCTGTTCCAGCGACCCGGGCGGCATCGTGCGAACCAGCACGGCGTCGAGCGATTCGACAGACACATCGCCGAACCGAAGCTGCAGTCTTCCGCGTACCGTCGCAGCCGTCATCGCATCAAACGACAGCGGAAGCATCTCATGCCCGCGACGGCGACCGTCACGGCACAGACGATCGACGTACCAGCTTCCGTGGCTTCCAATGACGCCGATTCGCAGCGCTGAGCGATGTTGCGTTTGCATTTCGCTTGCTAATTCGAAATGCCAAAGGATTCCCGCAGAAGTCCCTCGTTCGTGTCGCCGAACCGAAAACTTCGACCGCTGCGAAGGTTGTGGAACACGACGACCGCCGGGCTGAACAGGGCCGGGTCGAGTGCGTAGAAATCGTAATTTGCCGCTTCGAACAGTTTCAGAAACGGCTGGCCGTGAGACTTCGAGGCCGACGACGGTACCGACGGCCCCACCGTTTCAATCAGGCTGTCGTCGCAGCGCACCCAAAGGCTGACCGTGCTGCCATACAGAATCGCATCATTTGTGCGGCCGATTCCTTCAAGGTCGTTTTTGGCGACCGGCGGCAAAGGCGCGGTTCCCGCTGCGCTGATAACCAGCGTTACCGGAAACTTCACGTCATGCAGCTTGTGCATGGCGGTTTCGACCGATCTCGCGACCACCTGCAGCGTTCCGGCTTGAGAAGACGTGGGAGCTGTCACCAGGGTCAGTTCGCCTGCGTGTCCCACGGCGTCGCGAATGAAGTCGATCGCTGAATGAGTGGGCAGTCTGGACGCTTCCAGCACGCCGACGCAGCATCGGCGGTCTTCGTGCGTTTCAAAATCGTCGAACAGCAGCTCGCGACGAGCCAGCGATCGCATTGAACCGGATCCCATCGCAAAAAAGTCACTCGTGGCGATCTTCCACCCGGCGTATTGGCTAAGCAGGCACGCTTCGACCGGATGATCCGTTCGCACGAAAACCTCCGGCAAGCCAACCGAGTTGCCGCCGGGCACGAGCGACACGTCGGCCAGGTCAGAAAGGCAAATGCGGGCCAGCACCACGCCCGCCTCCAGTCCACCTTCTTCGTCGACTCCAAAATCCAGCAAAGTGGCGCCGTGAGTCTCACTGACACCGATGCGCAATTCCTTCGCGTCGGCGACAGCAGACGCTGCCACGCGGGCGGCTCGCGAGTTAAGCTGGAAGTGTGCCACGGGTGTGATCCGATTCAGTTTCGCGCATCCGACACAGCTTAGCAAATCGTTTCGCTTCGGTAAGGAAGGCGAGCCCTCATGCAGCTTCTCAATGACATGCTGGACCGCAGCACCGCCGTCGGGAAGGTGGAATGGATTGGCCTGGCGGCCGAACGTCGGGGAAGAATCGTTCCGCAGCAGCAAGTGACGGTCGCGGAAAATGCGGGGATTCTCGGCGAACACCACTTCAACGCCGCCGGTACGTCGAAACGGCAGGTCACGCTGATCCAGCACGAACATCTCGACACCGTGGCACGACTCCTGAATCGCGACCGCGTGCCTCCCGAATTGCTCCGGCGCAACGTGGTCGTTTCCGGCATCAATCTTGCGTCGCTGAAAAAGCAGAGGTTTCGAATCGGAACAGCCGTCCTGGAAGCAACAGGCCCGTGTGTCCCGTGCTCACTCATGGAAGAAAACCTTGGCCCAGGCGGCTACGCGGCGATGATTGGACACGGCGGAATTACGGCGATCGTGGTCATCGCGGGGACATTCCGCGTCGGCGATGCTGTCAGCCGCATTTCACCTGAATAATCTGGTCAGACGTACAGGCATTGCCGTTTTCTGCTGGTCCCAGCGGGAAAGTTTGCGGAATGCTGTGGTCTATCCGCGTTAGATTTTGGCAGCGCTTCCGTCGCGCTGGTGGGCAAATTGCCGATCAGCTGTGCCGGAAAACACCTCCGGCGCGGCGTAATCTGACGCACAAATCGTTCAATTTCGTCGTATCTGCGTGCGAGCGGTGCGGATTGCGGAGTGAAGCGACCTGGAAGAGTCGTTGCTTGTGAGTGTGTTGCCGGTTTGGTACGGACACTGGAACGGCTTTCGAAACGCAGGGTGTCCTGGTCTGCTGCACGGCAGACGACTGAAGTGGCCGTCAATGAATCGGACTCCGCATCGATCACGAATTCCGCTGACCTGGGCCGTCGGCCAGCGTCGCCGAACCTCGCGCGGGTCGAAGTCCGTATCCGTCGAAGTGCTGGAGTCCCGGCAGATGCTGAGCGCCGTGACGGTGCAGGTACCGGCATCGCAGGATACGACTCTCTACAACGACCAGCCGGAAGACGCCAACGGAGCTGGTCAGTTTCTTCTGACAGGAACCGCCGGCGATGGTGATCCGGGCAAGCACGCGCTGGTGGAATTCGACCTGGAATCACTGAACATTCCCAGCGGGGCCACAATCGTCGACGCCGTGCTGACGCTGAATCTTGCGGAATCGCTTGGTCCGTCGGTAGCCGTTTCCGTCCATCTGGTGACGACGGCCTGGGGCGAAGCGGGTTCGGACGCGCCCGGCAGTGAGATCCTCGGCGCGGCCGCACAGCAGTTTGACGCCACATGGATCTACGCTTTCTTCGACGGGGCACTTTGGAACAGTCCCGGCGGCGATTACGTCGGCGCGCCGTCGGCGACCACCGACGTCGATCAGCCGGGCATCTACCAATGGACGGACAGCGGACTGATCGCCGACGTGCAGCAATGGCTGGACGATCCGGAGTCCAATCATGGCTGGGCAGTCATCGGACCCGGCAAGGACAATCTGAAGTCGTTTACCAGCAAAGACGGCGACAACGCAGCACTTCACCCCATTCTGGAGATCACCTACGAAGAAGCTCAGTTGCCCGGAATCGTCCATGGCCGGATCTGGCACGACCTGAATGCGGACGGCACCCGTGTCCCGTCCGCGCTCGCGGATCTGGGACTGAAGTTCTCCGGCGGCAGGACGTTTTTCAACCTCTACGGCGGCGGCGAATACTGGATGCAGTCCGCCGACACCCATCAGTGGTATTTCTTTCGGGAGAACGGACATCTGACCAAATGGTCGGGGCAGCCTCGCAGCCTGTCCGGCGAAACGGTCGCGCAGCTTGATCCGCGAGTCTACTATTCCATCAGGCTGCTGATTCGACCGGGCGATGCCGAGCCGTGGATTAACGGCTTCACTGTGGAACTGCTCGACAGCAGCGGCGCGGTGATCGCTACAGATCTGACGCACTCGATCGACATCGACGGCAACGGCATCATCGATCCGGAAAACGAAGACGGCTGGTATCGCTTCGAGAACCTTGCCGATGGCGAATACCGCGTTCGCCACGTCCCGCCGGAAGGCTGGAAGATCACCGGCGAATGGAACGGACCGGTTGGCGACCTGGTCGTGGAACTGCAGCAGTCACTCGGTCTGAGGTTTTCGAATTCACTGTACGAAAACGTTGGAGGGCTCGGGGAGCGCTGGGTTCGGGGCAATACCGGCTGGTACTACCTGACGCCGAACGGATCGTTGTATGAATGGGACCGCCAGCGGTTTACAACCAGCGTGCCACTTTCCGGAACCCTGGTTGCCGGCCTGGGAGTCGAGTACTACCGAAATCCGTCACTGCTGTTCGATCCGAATTCGGCAACGGTTCAGGTTTCGGCGGTCGAAGAACATGTGCTGCTGCGAGTCGACTGGGGCGATTATCAGCCCGTTGACGTGCGGGGACGGAAGTGGTTTGAGTTTCATCCCGACGGTGAGCGTGACCCGGGCACGCCTTCCGGCGGGGGCCTGATCGCCACAATTTCCGGTCCGTATGACCTTTCCGGTTCCGGCGGCTCGTGGTTCTACAACGAGGGCGCTGACGAATGGTACATCGTCACGGCGGACGGCGTTGTTGAACTCTGGGACGGAACTCCTCCTTCGCCCGATGGCCCCGGCGGGACGAACGACCCCGGCAGCACCGTCTTCGACAACACCGCCAGCGTGGACGCGGAACCCTGGCTGAACGGCTGGACCGTTGAACTGCTCGATGAAAACGGCTACGTGGTCAGTTCCACCGTCACCGGCGATGTCGACGCCAACCAGGACGGCGTTACGGACATCGAAACCGAACGCGGCTGGTATTCCTTCGCCGGTCTCGCTCCCGGCAACTATACGGTGAACTTTGTCGAACCCGCCGGATGGCTGCAGACAAACCTGGCCGCGGCAAATGACGCGGCGACAATCGCTCAGATGGCTCAGCAGCAGCCGTTCGAGCTTCTGAACACCGACTTCTACAACTGGGGAGGACGCCACGAACGCTGGATCCGCAATGGTTCGGCGTGGTACTTCATCGTTCCGCAGGGAATGCTGTACCGCTACCAAACCGGCACCGGCGGCGCCGGCGGCGGACTGCAGGGCACCGAGGTTGCTCGCCTGTCGAGCAGCTTCTTTCTGAACCTGAACCTGTTCGTGCATCCTGCATCGACGACGATTTCCACACGCAGCGGCAGCAGCAGCCAGCGTCTCGATTCCGGCACTCACCGCCTGCTCGACGGCGTCTTCGCAGACCTCGCGGACTTGCTTGGGTAGGATTGCTCAACGCGAAGCTTCCGGAATGCGGCCGGACAAAACGCAATCGCAATGGCTATCCGGAAGATGCGAGAAGGTCGTGAGACGTCAACGTTTTTGCATCATTTGACGGTTGTGCGGCAGAATTTCGGCGATAGTATCGGCAGGCTGAGGACACTCCTTGAGTCAGCCAGCAGGGGCCATGTCATGCCGTTTACCGCACTTGCCGAACGGGTTCGCAGCGAAGATCCGGCGGCTCTGGCAGAGTTGCTGATCGGTATGGCAACGCGATTCGCCGGGAAATCCGGTTCACACCTGCTGGACGCGCGAGTCAGGCAGTTGGTCAGCGACAGCGATGTATATCAGTCCGTCGTCTACCGATTCTATGCCGGCATGAAGGACGGCGGTTTTGTCGTCGAATCGCCGGACGACCTGCTCGCACCGCTGCGAGGCATCGCTCGGACACGGATCGCCGAACTGGTTCGCTTCGGCACGCCCAGAAACGCGATCTGAACCGCAACGCGGAACTCAACGCGGACAAAGCCCGTGAGATCGCCGCCGATGTTCCCGGACTGCTGATGTCATGGAACGTCGCGAACTACTGGCTACCATCAACGGGCCGACTCCCCTGAGCGCCGAGACCAGGAGATTCTGCAGTGGCGAACCGGAGGCCTGGCTGGCCGGAGATTGCCGTTGTTCTGGGCGAATCCAGCCCTGAATCCGTCCGCAAACGCCACGAACGTTCGCTCGCGGCTGTTCAGCCGCGAGATTCGTCGACCTTAGGCGAGCCGCCGGAGAGAACTGACTCAGCACGGCCAGGTTGCTTCACCCCTCCCGTAGTACCTGGAGGGTCGCCGATCGAACGCCGCAGGCGGTTCGATCGGGCGGGAGAGGGCGATGCACGGGAACTCCGGTTGCGCGGCCGGTTCTCCCCGTCGTTTGGTCGCCTGAACGACGATCAAACTCCGACCTCCCGTTGCAACCTCACCACCACACAAGTAATTGACCGGCAGTTCTTGTCATCTGAGGTTTTCTTTATGGGGGACTGAATTGTGGGATGGAGGATTTGACTTGTTTGGGGCTGGTCGGAGTGTCGGGTGCGGCGAACGATGAGGGGTGTCATGCCAGGATGATGTGGTGACTTTGGCGGCCGGTCGACAGTGGGACGTCGATTGCGGTCAGCTTCGCAGGGAGTTCCGCGCATGACGACTCAGCTTTTGCCTTCCCGGTATTGCCTTCCCGGTATTGCCATCCCCGGTATTGCCTTCCCCGGTATTGCCATCCCCGGTATTGCCATCCCCGGTAATAAGCTATCCCTGGTATTGCCTTTCCCTGGTATTGCCTTCCCCGCATTGCCATCTCCCGCATTGCCATCTCCCCTTCGGGCACTTTGACAGAGGAAGTTCGTGGGGCAGACTTGGTGATGTGAGGCTGAACGCTCGACTGGTGCGGATTGTGGAAGAGTTGGGGCCAACCCGAATCTCAGTATTCCCGCGGCCACCAGCAGGCGTGCCGAGATGGAAGCGGCCTACCGATTCTTCGACAACGACAACGGTCACGCCGGAGAAACCTGCAGGCCGCACATCGAGGCGACTTACGAAAGAATCTCGCAATGCGATGTGGTGCTGCTGGGTGCAGGACACCACGGAACTGGATCTCACGCGTCCCTGACCAGCAGGTTGCCGGAGCCGGGCCGATGGACTGCGAGACGCGACGAGGCGCTCTTTCGCATCCGCTGGATCGCCTTCGTTCGGACGGCGTTCCGCTGGGAACGGTGTGGCAGAAGACGTAGCTCGCGAGCACCGCCACGCATCTGTCGAAGGCCGAACGGAAAGGAGAAACGCGACAGGACTCGATCGAAGACAAGGAAAGTGTTCGCTGGATTGAAGGTTTGAGAGCCGCCTCGGCGACGTTCGCCGCCGCCTGTCCGAAGACCACCTGCGTGTGCATCAGCGATAGTGAGTCCGACATCTATGAATCCAGCCCAGCGAACCGCGATCCGCGGACGATGCTCCGGAGGTTCACTTCTGATCAGAGCCGCTCAGGAACGCTGCACGGAGAATGGAACACTGCTCGACGACGTTCGCGCAACCGCCTGCCTGAGTCGCAGTCAACTGCACGTGAGTTCTCGCGTGGCGAAGGTTCCCGTCACGACCACAAGCGGAACAACAGTCACGTGCTCGCCACGCCGACGTGGAAATTCGTGCGCCACAACCGTGACGTTGCAGCCACCTCATCGCTTCGACAGAAACCTGCCGGCACTGACGGTCAACGTGGTGCTTGTGGGAAGAACCCAATCCTCCGGAAGGCTGCGAACCCATTCGCTGGCTGCTGGTCACAACGCTGCCGATCGACAGTCCGGAAGACGTGCTTCGCGTTGTCGAATACTATGCCCGCAGATGGCAAATCGAAGTCTATTTCAGAACTCTGAAGACAGGCTGCCGGGTCGAACAGCGACTGTTCGAAAAGCTGCCCCGCACACTCAACTGCGTGGCCGTGTATTCCATCATCGCGTGGCGAGTGATGTACCTGTGCCACCTCGGCCGCGAATGCCCTGACCTGGACTGCGAAATTGTATTTTCCCCCAGCGAAATGGAAGTCCGGTTCTATACCATCGTCCATCGTCGAAAGCTTCCGTCACAGCCTCCGCGCCTGAACGAACTGATCCGCATGATCGCCACCCTCGGCGGCTACGTCGATCGCCCAAAAACCCACCCGGGCACGCAAACCCTCTGGACCGGACTGCAACGCCTCCACTGCTTCTCCCTCGCCTGGGACACCCCCGCCCCCTTTTTTCGACCCATATACTTGTGTGGTACAGTGAGCCGTTGCAACGGGAGGGTGAATTCTCATCTGCCGCTTGCCTTAAGCTGCCACGTTGCCGAAAGCAAACGTCGGCACCTGCAGCGTCGCCCCGTTCGCTGACACGCTGCATTCGCCAATGTTCTGTCGGCCCTGATGCCTTGCCGCCGGGAACGATGATTACTCAACCGCTCAGAATTCGCGGAAGAATTCCCGTCCGGACTTCCGGCCGTATGCAATCAATGTGGGGCAGCCCTGTGAGACGACCAATGTCGTTTGCTCAGGAACCCGCCAGTGGGCCATGCGGACGACGCCGTCCGAGCTGGCGGTGCTGCTGTTTTTGAAACAATGCCGCTGCAGGACGACCAGGAATGACCTCACGTTTCCTTCGGACGTTTTCGAAGTACCGTCGCCGCACGATTCGCCGCTGCTGCCGTCGCCAATCGGCTGAGCAACTCGAAAGCCGCACCGCACGCTGCGGAAAAAAACCCGGGCGCGGTCTGTTGAGGTCGTTTATTGAAGGCACAACAGTACCCAAAGTGGCGTGGACGCCTGCGCAGTCAATGCGGCGATATGTGCTGCGGCATCATGCGTCGACGCCCGCAGTAAGTGTTTGAACCTGCGACGGTGCTGTTCGTTAATTGGGTCCGCTTCATTTGTTTGTTGCTGGGTGGCCGGCCTCACCGTTGGCCGTAAGCGGACCCAGCTGACTGGCATGGATCTATCACTGGAGCTCAGCTGCGGCGATGCAGGTTGATTCGGATATTTCGATCGAGGGCAGATTCAGCGACGCTGCGCGAGCGAACACGTCCAGACAAGCTTTTTGCGAAATTTCTGTCCGAATCTGAGGTGAACGGCAATCTAGGGGTTACACACCTGCCGAGCGCGACCATCGATGCTCCGTAGCTACGGTTATTGAATGGGAACGTCTCTGCGGCTCGCCTGTTTCTATTGGCAACAACACATTCTAAGGGCAATTGAGAGGTGACACTATGGTAGATTCACGACATCGGGGAAGAACGAACAGAGACAGTCAGTATCGTCAATCAGAGCGGCTTCTGTACCCCGGCTCAAAGCACGGCGTTGACCATTATGAGTCGCCCGCCGGTTGGTACATCATGGTCACCGCGACGTCGTATGGAATAAATATGGCCGCAGTGGGTATAGCATATCAAAGACCTGGCTCTGTCAGATTACATCACGCAACACAAGATCAATGAGAAACTTCATGAACTCGGCGAATATGCTAAAGAACAAGGGAAAGACGACAAATATCATGAACGGCTTGAAGAAATGAGGGAGTACTTTCTGGAAACCTACAGTAGGGTACAGGCGAGCCACAGCAGGCTGGAAGTGTCGTGGGATGTGAAACATGGAGGAAATGAGTTTAATCGAATTGGTGGTGCATTGTACATGGGGGTGGAAGTGCGGCTGGTCTGATTCTTCGGGCCGCCAATGAACTTGATGCCGCAAGCGTTCAGTATCGGCAAGTCATTTCAGAAAATGGGGACTTGCCGAGTACGGCAACCTGTTGTCAAATGGATATTTCTATGATGGAACTGCGGGGTGGACGTTTCGCTGTAAAAACTACTTTGTTTACGATGCGGGGACTCCACGTGCAGTCTTGCATGTCATCGACGAGCCGCGCTTCGCAGCCAGGCGTCTTTCAGGATGCTCACAGGAATTCCTAGCGGCACGCAGCTAATGTTTAGTGTGCAACTTCGGAATGCAGGAAATTTCTCGGGCGCGCGCTACGCTGGCGATATGGGGAGCTTGAGGATGGGGGCGCCTGTAAATTCGAGCAAAGATCTGGTGGTGACTGCAAATTGGAGTCGGGTCGAAATTGGTCGTCTAAAATTGTTGCTCCGGGTCGGTGATTCGGTGTGAAATCTATTGGTCCGACGAAAACAGTTCTGACTTGATGGCTGACAACGCTTTTCTTCGAGACGCAGTTTACGTGTGGCCTTGTGGAACCTTTCAGGAGTGTCTGAAGTCGTGACCTGTCGTTGATACGGTCGTGGCAACCGCTTGTCCAGTGTATTCCGTGTCGGTTGAGTGGTCTATTTCAGTGCAGTTGTGTGACGCAACCAGTTTCGGAGTTGAAATGTGTGATTTTCCCGAGTGTGGGCACGATACGAGCGGTACCGCCGTTCGACTATATGAGTGTTAAGTGAATTCAAGTTGATGAATCCGCGAGGTTTCCGTACGCCGTGGCTAGATCTGCTCGCCTCGGTTGAAAGTAGCTCACCCGAAGGGGAGATCGCAAATGGTCTGCTTTCCGTTTTCGTCCGAACGGCCGTGGCTGTCGTGGTGTTCAGTCTTGCTCAGGCTGATGTCAGTGCGCAGACGGTTCCGTTTTTTGTTGCGGGTTCCGGTGACATTCGGGGCTGCCGCTGGTTCCGGAGGCTGGTGAAGGCCGCATGGGCGGCCGGTGTTGCCTCGTCGGTTGGGTTTTACTGAGGGGACGGGACGTTTCGAGCGTCCAGAATCTGGAGTGCCGATACTGCGCTGTTCGAAGGCCGGCCAGCATTTCACGTCGATCGCGGACGGCAGCACACTGGCGTGTCACATGGCCGCACCGACGTGGAGATTCCGCCGAGGAACCCCGCTTTGTGCAACTGTATCCGGTCGACGCCGCCAACGGGGTTTTCTTTGCGGTGTTCCTGGCGGAGTTCACCCGGCTTTGGACGAATGCACTGGTCGGTCTGCCTGACTCCGGGACGGCAGCTTTCTGATGCTGGCAATCTCAGACCCGTTTCGCATCGACCCGACCACGGGATCTCGGCTAATACCTGGATGATCCCGCCAGGCCGATCCGCTACCGCTGGTTCGGCAGCGGCTCCCTGACGCTCGGAAGACGCGGGAAGAGTTGGAAACGGCTTTGCGGACCTTCGTGTGGTGGTGTTTCGCATCGTGCTCGGCAAACCAGAGTTTCCTCCGGGAATTCGAAGTCTGGTCATTCGTCGCGCGGACTTCCGTGCCGTGTTCGGACGTTGATGCCCGGAGGGCAGGCACAGCGGCAGCCGGAGTCGCCGTGCTCTGGTTGCTGGCAATTCCGCATCAGCAGGCCTGAAGGGCCGACACATGACGTCCGCATGATTCTGCATGATGATGTGTCTCTCCACCGGGGCTGGTCTGACGACGTGCTGCCAATCCGGTGGCTCACACCACGGCCGACGCGATGTCGGCCCGCCGGGCCTGAGCCGCATTCGAGCAAACACTCCCATTCCCCGGATGAGCCGGAGCAAGGCGATCGGCAGATGAGAGTTTACCAGTGCTGAGCTGCTGTTTCACTCCTCCCGTTTGAACGGGAGTGGTCGCCGATCGAATGCCGTCCAGGCGTTCGATCGCGGGAGAGCGCGCAGGGAGCCCCGTTGCTCGGAAGTCCTCCTCGTTTCATTGCCTGAACGGCGATCAAACTTTGACCCTCCCGTTGTAACGCGAGGGTGTATTCACATCTTCCGCAGGCCTGACCGCATCCACAGGTCCTTCCGCCGCCCGCTGATCCCCCAACGATACACTGATCGGAAACGCGACTTGCAGAGGGGCTGCCTGTGGGGTCGAACGGCGATTTCAGCGTTCCGCAGAACCAACTCAGTCTGACCGGGCATTGGCAGCGTTGCCTTTCCGAGTCACTGCTCGCCGACCCGGGCACGTTTCTGGCGGCGCATCCGGAAGCGAGTGTTCGTGAGATCCTCGATGTGGTGCTGATAGACCAGCGCGCGAAGTGGCAATCGGAGCCGGGGCCTCGGGTGGAAGAATACCTGCAGCGGTTTCCTCAGCTTGCGGAAGACGATGACACGCTGCTTGATCTGCTGTACGGCGAAGTTCGAGCCCGGCGGAAGCTTGGGTTTACTGTCCGGCCTGACCAATTGGCGGAAAGGTTTCCCCAGGTAGCCGACGACTTGCTGACTCAACTGGAAGTTGCCGGGTGGCTGGATGACCGTTGTGGCCGGGAAGAGATGGCGGACACCATTGCCGGAGTGCGACAGCCGTCGATGCCATCGGCAGCAGACCGAGAATCGCCGGATCTGCCGGACGGTCAGACAGATTTCGGTGAGTACCGTCTGATCGAACGCATCGGCCGTGGTGGTATGGGGGTCATCTATCGAGCTCAGCATCGCGTGCTGGGACAGACCGTTGCCATCAAGATGCTGTCCTTCGATCGCCTGAACAGCAACGAGGAGTTTCAGCGATTTCAAAACGAAATTCAGGCAGTCGCGCTGTTTAATCATTCCAACATTCTGCCGATCTTCGAAGTCGGCGAATGCGACGGCACACCCTTTTTCACCACGCGGTTGCTCGAACGCGGATCGCTGGCCGACAACCATCAGCAGTTTCGACATCAGCCGAAGACCATCGCAACGCTCGCGGCGGCGATGGCCAGAGCCGTTCATCATGCTCATCAGCGAGGGGTTCTGCATCGTGACCTGAAACCGTCAAACATTCTGATCGACGAGAACAATCAGCCGCTGATCGCGGACTTCGGGCTGGCGCAGTTGCTGCAGGGATCCAATGAGTTGACTCGGACGGGAGAATTTGTCGGTACTGCCGCCTGGATGGCACCGGAACGAGCCGTCCCCAAGCCCGGCGCTGCGACGACTGCCGTGGACGTCTACGGCCTTGGAGCGATTCTGTACTTCCTGCTGACCGGGCGTGCTCCGTTCGACGGCGAAGGGCTGCTCGACACACTGACCAGAGTTTGTGACGGCCGACTGGTGCCTCCTCGTCAGGTGGACCCTTCCGTCAATCGCGATCTCGAAATGATCTGTCTGACGGCAATGGATCGCGATCCGTCGCGCCGCTATGCGACGGCGGAACTGCTGGCGGAAGACCTGGAACGATACCTTCGCGGTGAGCCCGTCAATGCGCGACCACTGCCTCAGTACGCTCAGTGGGCACGCCGGATCAAGCGCCACCCGGTCGTGGCAGCCATTGTCGGCACGCTGGCGCTGGCGTCGGTCATGCTGCTCGGAATGGGAACGTACTACACGGTGCAGCAGGCTCGATTGACGGGTTCATTGAAGGACAAGACCAACGAAGCGGAAGTTTCCAGAAAAGCGGCCACAAGGCTTGCTGTCGAAGCCGAAGAAATCCGCGACGAAGCTCTGACCGCTCGCCGCGACCACCGCGAATTGCTGTACGCGGCTCACATTCGGGAGGTCGCCGACGCTCTTGCGGCCGGTGACATGCGCCACGCCGATGATTTTCTGAACCGGCAGCTTCCGGCAGCGGACGACAGCGACCTGCGGGGTCTGGAGTGGTACTGGCTGAGAAAGCAGTGTTCCATCGGCAAGCCACTGCACGAAGTGGCGTTTTCCAACCCTCGCTGTCTGCAGTATTCACCGGATCAGCGCTGGCTGGCGGTTGGCGACAGCGAAGGCGACTGCTTTTTGCTGAACGCAGACACGATGGAAATCGTCAGGTCGTGGACCACGCCGCATGACATGGTCGAATCGGTGTCGTTTTCGCCGTCATCCGAATTGCTGGCGACGGCTGGCGATGACCTGGTGGCAGTCTGGGACGTCAAGACGAATCTACTTCTGCAATCCATGACCATGACTGTGGAGCAATTCTCCTGGAAGGCCAGCTTCATTGATGACCAGCGACTTGTCGCGTGGAGCCGTCGCGACAAAGTGATGATCCTTGACATGTCGGACCCGACAAGCCAGACAGAGTTAGCGACCAATGTCGACGAGGTGAGAGATGTGGCCGTATGGCATCCGCGAAAACTGCTGGCAGTTCTGGGCCGAACTGGTTTGCAGCGATTCAACTCCGAATCGCTGCAAGAGGTGTCCATGCGCAATCGGTAGAAATGCAAACTGCAAATCGCTGGTGCTTTCGAAGATGGCAAACGTGCAGCATTCCGATGGCGGCCGAAGCATATATGTCCACGGACAGCGCGGGGACGGCCCAATCAATGGAATTTTGGATCGACTTTCCTGACGACGTTCGGGAATTCGATGTCTCGCCGGACGGATCGCAGGTGTTGGCCTGCAGCAATATTGGATCGGCCTTCGTTCGTTCCATAAATGCGTCCGCGGATATTTTGATCAGCAAGATGACTTGCCGGCCAAATGGCAGGCTCACCAAGACCGGATCAACGCGGTTGCGTTTTCGCCATCCGGGAAAGAGCTCGTCACACTCAGCCGTGACAACCTCCTGCGTCTGGCGACCAAGTTTCAGCGTCTCATTCGATATCTCAGTCAGACTCCACTTCCTGACATCTCTGGTATCCAGTTGACATCGCTGTTTCCGACGATGGCTCGCAATTGTTCGCCGCCACGCACACCGGAGTTCAACGTTGGAACATGGGCCAATCTTCTGTGGCTGAAACGTTTGCTTCCGACGTATTAGTGACGTGACGATCTCGCTTGCATTGAGGGGGAACTGGCTGGCTCGCGAAGAAAGGTGACGTATCCCGCGTCAACTTTTTGGAACATCACCGGCAGCGATAGAATCGGTCCTGAAGTGGCAGCAGTTTGCAGGGGTGCGGGAGCCCGACGTTTTTCACCGGATGCGAAATTATTGTCAGTCCGTGGACAGTTTGAACGACCGAATTCTCATGACAACACCGTGAACGGGGACACATCCAGGAATTGCCGGTCGAGTCACCTGGGCAGCACGGTTTTGCTTCACAACTGGCCGTGACCTGGACGCGCCCGGTTATTCGACTGTCGAACGTGGCAGACCACCATCAGTTAACGGGACACGTCAACCTCGGTGAAGACTCTTGCCTACTCGCCTGACGGAACTCATATTGCCACCGGAGGCAATGACCGATCTGTCCGGCTCTATGACTCAGCGCACGGGAGCCGAATTGCTGAGACTGTTTGGCCATCGAGACTGGATCGAAGACCTTGCCTTTAGTCCTGACGGTCGATCGCTGGTGAGTGCGTCGCGTGACGGCACGATCAAAGTCTGGCAGGTTTCCACCGGTGAGTTCCTGTGCGACCTGTTCACCTCCCCTGTCAATCGCCCCTTTCGGCTGACATTCTGTCCTCCGGACGCGAAGCTTGCGGTGCGGCTTGAACGGGGACAGATCCTGCTGCTGGACACATCCACGAATCTGCCGTAGGCCTGCAGCAGATGAGCATAGACCCTCCCGTTTCAACGGGAGGGTCGAAGTTTAATCGCCGTTCAGACGATCAAACGAGGGGAGGTCGGCCGCGCAACGGAAGTTTCCCGTACGTCACCCTCCCCGCGATCAAACGCCTGAACGGCATTCGATCGGCGACCCTCCCGTTGACACGGGAGCGTGAAGCGATTGCCGCTCTGCGCTTGCAAATTCTCGTCTGACGATCGGCGACGGCCGCGGGAATTCTGGTCACGGCGATTCGCCACCTCGTTCCAGGGCTGGAGCCCTGGAACGAGTGTGCCGCAATCACAGCGCTGACTCTCGGAAGTCGCCGAGCACAATTCACGGTGTCTCCTGCTTCTGGCTTGCTGTAAGATCATGACCGGCGAACAGGAACGGGCAGACATAAGGGTGGCGTGAGATGGCTGGACGGGTAGCTTCGAAACAGGCAGGCGCCACGCGCGGAAAATCGCTCGAACACGATCGTCGACGTTTTCTGCAGGTTGGCTACTCCGGTCTGCTGGGACTGAGTGCCGGGCTCACGTCGGGCGCGAATACACCGGGACGCTCAGCGGTGGCTGCCGAAGGCAATGAGGCTTCATCGATCGAGCCGCGTGCAAAGTCGCTGATCATTGTTTTTCTGACCGGTGCTGTCAGCCATCACGACACGTTCGACATGAAGCCGAACGCGCCGGCGGAGATTCGGGGAGAATTCAAGCCAATCTCAACGACGGTGCCTGGTCTGCAGATCTGTGAACATCTGCCGAATATGGCAGCGCTGGCTCATAAATATGCTCTGGTGCGCACGCTGTCGCATGGTGACAACAACCATCTGATGTCGACGCACCATGTTCTGACCGGTCATCTGCAGCCTGGCGGATTCTTCGACAAGGTGGCGTCTCGCGACGACTGGCCGTGCTATGCGGCCGGCTGCGAATTCCTGCGCCCGCGCAGCGACGGGATTCCCAGCGGCGTTAATCTCCCCACGTATCTGATGTCGTCGCCGCTGACATGGCCGGGCCAGCACGCGGGATTTCTGGGGCCTCGATACGATCCGTGGCAGATTGTCGGCAATCCTCAGGACGCCGGATTCAAAGTCGACACGCTGACGTTGTCGGCTGGCCTCGACGATCGAAGACTACAGCAGCGACGGAATCTGCTGGCAGCGGTCGACGGGCAGCAGCTCCGTGTCTCAACGCAGCCTTCCGCCGTCAGCATGAGCGACGATCAGGAACTCGCCTTCACGATGCTGTCTTCCAGCAAACTGTCGACGGCGTTCGAACTGAATCGCGAACCGGACAGCGTTCGAGACCTCTACGGACGAAACAGCTACGGTCAGTCGCTGCTGCTGGCTCGACGACTCGTGCAGGCGGGAGTTCCCATCGTTCAGGCAAACATGGGACCGGTGCAGAACTGGGACAATCACGCCGCCATCTTCTCCACGCTGCGTGACCGTCTGCTGCCGCCGATCGATCAGGGAGTTTCCGCGCTGCTGAATGATCTGGATTCACTCGGGTTGCTGCACGACACGATGGTGATGATGCTGGGTGAATTCGGACGCACTCCGAAGATCAACAAGGACGCCGGGCGAGACCACTGGGGTCCGTGTTTCTTCGGCCTGTTTGCGGGAGCCGGCGTTCAGGGCGGACACGTGATCGGGGAATCGGATGAGACCGGTTCGTATCCGGCCACGACGCTCTATTCCCCGGATGACGTCGGAGCCACCGTCTACAGTGCTCTGGGAATCGAACCGCAGTCCGTTGTCCGTGACCGACTGAACCGCCCGGTCCACCTGAACCAGGGAAGCGTCATCGAGTCGCTGTATAACGGAAAATCGACGTAGTGCCGGCAGTCAGGATTCGCGCCGTGCCTGGAGTTGCTCGCGCACCCACTTCAAAACGTCGTCAGGTAAAGGCGGTTCCGGAACCGGCTGGCTGTAGTCGATTTCACGGTGATAGGGTCCGGCGGCGTACGTTCGAAGAAACACATCCTGCAGGCTGATCGAGACATCGTCATCGCCCGGCAGCAGCGGAATGTTGACTGTCGGCAGCGGTCCGCGGAGTGGTATCGGGTAGATCAGATAGTCTTCGAACTGATCGAATCGATGGGCACACACGTGGTACTCCGTGGGAGCGACGAAACGCTGCTTGCGTTTTTCCGGGACGGCTGTCGTGTGATGCCCGCCGCGCAGCAGATCGATTTCGACGATATGGCTCCTGGAATCCAGCAGCTCGGCCTGCTTCCTGAGGTAGAGATCACGTCCTTTTTCGCCGGGCGTCTTGTTGGAAGGGCTGAGCAACTCAATAGCCGTCACCAGCCGCTTTTCCTGTCCGCGTCCGATGTAGATCTCGACGAGTGTTTCGACGCGTTCATCGTGAGGAACCTTGACGATTACCGGCCGAGTCACTTCCAGAGTCGCGGCCTGGCTGCCACCGGGACGACGAGGCTCCCTTGCGTCAGACAGCACCTGTACATCCGGACCGATAAACCGTTCCGTCACTTCAACCCAGGCACGTCGGCCCAAAGCGGCGTAGTAGGGCACCGGCAGCGTCGGCTGAATCGCTTCTCTCAGATAGGCAATGAAGGCATCATGGAAATCCGGGAAAACGTCCGGAGCTTCCAGAAATGGATCCATACCGGGAAATGGCGAAGGCATTGTTCGAATCTCCTGATGCGGCCGCCAGAGGCAATGAATGACACGGGATTCTGCCAGCCACGATAATCGCCTTCCGCGGAACCCGCAGCGCAACGTGTTCCGGCTGCAAGGTGTCCCTGGCGTGCGATACCACGATAACGCCGCGAATCATTGATTCCAACGGGTCTTCGCATCGCAGACGTGAGGCTGCACTGAGTGCCAATCGCGGTCACCGACCGCTCAGCCCTTCGCCGTCGTCAGTACTTTCGCCGACTGGATCTTCGCCTCGGTCTTCGGCCGGTCGCTGCCATCGACGGGAAGTGATCCGATCTTTTTCACCACGGCCAGACTGTCGTCGTCGGCCGTGCGACCGAACGCGGTGTACTGGTTGTCCAGATGCGTGTGAGTTCCCAGGCAGATGAAGAACTGAGAACCGGCGGAATTCGGATCGCTGGACCGCGCCATCGACAGAACGCCTGCGACATGCGGCGTGGAGTTGAATTCCTGTTTGATCTGATAGCCGGGGCCTCCCATCCCGCTGCCGTTCGGACAACCGCCCTGGATCATGAATCCATTGATCACGCGATGGAAAATCAGGCCGTCGTAGAATCCGATGCTGGTCAGCCCGATCATATTGCCGCAGTGTCCCGGCGCCACGTCCGGCAGCAGATCCAGCAGAATTCTGCCGTGGCTGGTGTTCAGTTCGATCTGATAATCATTAGCGTCGAAGTCGATGGCCTTGATGACTTCTGTCACCTCGGGCTGAAAGTTTTTGGTCATGGTTTCGCTGCGGGGGGCTGCGGGTGAAATGGTCGGGTTTCAGGAACCCTACGGAATCGCAAGGCGAATCGCCAGCGTCTGACCGGCGCGCGGCCGCCGAGCGCTGCGTTTCGGGTACCAGCCTGTTGTTTCGGGCTGAGTCTGCGATACGATGGCCGCCGGTATTTCGCACCAGAACGGGCCGCCCCAAGTGACTTCTGAAACTCGCTTTCGTGAGCTGATAGAACGAATCCGCGGCGGCGATCCTGCCTCGTTCGAAGAACTGGTGGCCGACTTCGGCGACGCTCTGCGGCGGGAGGTTCGGTTTACTCTGCTGGACGCCCAATTGCGGCAGATTGTATCGGACAGTGACATCTGCCAATCCGTGGTCGTCCGTCTGCTGCTGGGGCTGAAGGAAGGCGATTTCGAGCTGCATTCGCCGGACGACGTGCTGCGTCTGCTGAAGGGGATCGCGCGCAACCGCGTTTCCGAACTGGTCAGATACTGGCACACACGAAAGCGAGACCTGAATCGCAACGTCAGTATCGACGGCAACATGCCCGCATCGCTCGCCGCAACGGTTTCAGAACCCGTCGAAACCCTGGTTTTCAACGAACTTGTCGAACTGGTCAATCATCGACTGACAAAACGCGACCGGCAGATCCTGATGTGGCGCGACCAGGGACTCAGTTGGGCCGACATCGCGGCGGAACTGGGTGAATCCGGCCCCGACGCCGTCCGCAAGCGCCACCAGCGGGCACTGGACGAGATTCAGGAAGAACTCACCGACGATTCCGGTCGCAGCCCGGCATCGACATAACCGCCGACCGCGTCGTACCGGGTGCCGGTCCCTTCTCTTTTCCGGAATCGCCGAACTTTTTGTCCGGTTTGACCCGCATTGGCAATCAGGCACCGGCAGTCTGCGCTGGCTGTTGCGATCCGCCGTGCATTCACGACTGGTTGCGAAGCGCGGCTGGCGGGCCAGCGGACGGGCGACCGTCTGAGCCGCCCTGGCTGCCTTTCAGTCACCTTCCATCGTCAGGGGCCAGTCGAAATGCGGAAGTCGTTGCGTCGAATGCTGTCCAGGGAAGTGCGCCGCCGCGGAAAAGTTCGGGCGGCAGCAATCGAGTCACTCGAAAGTCGAAAACTGCTGACGGTCGGCCTGCCGTCGCTGGTCAGCGTCAATTCCGCAGGAGCGGCCGCAGGGAACGGAAGCCCCGACGACCAGCAGAGCCTGTCCGCGGACGGCCGCTACCTGGTCTTCAGTGACACCTCGTCCAATCTGGTGGCTGGCGATACGAATGGCACTTTTGACGTCTTTCTGCGGGATCTGCAGACGGGAACGACAACGCTCGTCAGTCGCACGGCGGCTGGAACGGCCGGCAACGGCTTGTCGTACCACGGCGTCATCAGTGCGGACGGCCGGTACGTGGCGTTTTACAGCGACGCGACAGACCTGAACGTCACCGCCGGAGCGGTGAATTCGACTCTCCCGACACAGATTTACCGCTGGGACCGCCTGACGGGCGAAACGCTGCTGGTCAGCATCAACGCGACGGGAACCGACGGTGCTTCCAATGCCACCGGTCTATGGCCGTTTGGAATTCCGACAACCCGTCGATCAGTGCTGACGGCAGCCGAATTGCGTTCGAATCCTACGCCGACGATCTGGTCACCGGCCTGACGGATGCCAACGTCTACTTCGTGCAGGATGTCTACGTTCGAGACGTCGCTGCCGGAACCACGAAACTGGCGAGCCGCAACCGACTCAGTGCCACAACGACGGGCAACGAAGCTTCTCGTTCGCCGCGAATCAGCCGCGATGGGTCGACTGTAGTCTTCCTGAGTTCCGCGTCGAATCTTGAGACCGGTGTCACGGATACTAATTCGGCAGAAGACCTGTTCGCCTTTGATTATTCCGCGGGCACCAACAAGACGGTTTCACGCCGGTCAGCGACTGCCACGACGGGTGATGCGGGAGTGGATCTCTTCGACGTGTCCGACAACGGCCAGACGGTTGCGTTTTCCAGCAATGCCACAAATCTGATCGCGGGTGACTTGAACGGAGCGTCCGACGTCTTTGTGCACGACCTGTCGAGTACAGCGTTGGAACTGGTGAGCGTCGATTCGAATGAAGTGAAAGCGAACTCGTCTTCGCAGCGTCCCAGTATCAGTGGCGACGGACGATTTGTTGCGTTCGTAAGTCAGGCGTCCAACCTTTCGCCGCTTTCGACGGACTTTTCCCCGCAGATCTACGCTCGCGACCGGGCTGCCGGGACTACGACGCTGGTTTCAGTCAATCGCCTCGGTACGGCTGGCGGCAATGACACAAGCGACCTGCCTCAAATCAGTCGCGACGGTTCCGTCGTCGCTTTTGAAAGTTACGCCACGAATCTGCAGACAGGTGTCAGCGACAGCAACAGCGATCGCGACGTCTTTGTCCGCAACTGGCGAGCCGCGAGTCCCGTGACGGAAACGGCCAGTCGTCGCAGTACCGGAACCTCGACCGGAAACCGCCTGTCGTATTCACCGAGTATCAGCGAAGACGGAACAACGATTTCCTTCGTGAGCAACGGCAACAACCTGGTGGCCGGAATCTCAGATCCGATCGTCACGCCGGACATCTTTGCCGTGCGTTCCATTGGATTGTCCGTCAACAGTGTGACCGCAGACGAAGGCGACAGCGGGAGCACGAACTTCCAGTTCACCGTGACGCTGCTGTCGCCGAGCACTCAGACAGTCACCGTTGACTATGAGACGCTCGACGGCAGCGCCACTACGGCCGACAACGACTACACGGCCGCCAGCGGAACGCTGACATTCAATCCCGGCGAAACGACGAAGGTCATCACGGTGTCAGTCGTCGGCGACGTCACGATCGAACCGAACGAAGTCTTCTCGCTGCGGCTGTTCAATGCCGTCAACGCTGACATCGTGGTGGGGAACGCGACCGGAACGATTCGTGACGACGACAACCTGGCCGTTGCCAGTGTCACGATCAACAGCGGAGCGGCACAGCGGTCGAATCTGGAAACGATCGACGTACGCTTCACCGGAGCAACGAACATCCCGGACCTGATCACGGCCGGAACGATCGATCAGGCGGTCACGCTGGTTACGTCGACCGGCGCGTCCGTCAGTCTCACGGGGGCGCGGTTCGCGTACACGGCAGCCGCTCGCACACTAACGGTTGATCTGACACTGGACGGGTTGGGCGGCAGTGCCCGCACCATGCTGGCCGACGGCCGATACGAACTGCGGCTGGACACCACTTTGATCCACTTCGCCGGCAACCCGGCGCGACTGCTGCAGGACGACGCCACACCGGACGGCTTCGTGAACCTGAGCTTCCATCGGTTCGATTCAGACTTCAACGGCGACGGGGCCGTGACGTACGCCGACCGGGATCTGCTGTTCAGTCACTACGGCAGCAGACTCGGTCAGTTGAACTATGACCTGGCCTTCGACCTTGACGGCGACGGCATCATCAATAGCCGCGACTACCTGTGGCTTCGTCGGCGGATCGGACTGTCGCTGTAACAACCACTCCAACATCCCGCCGCGACCAGCGCACACGACGCCGATGGACGCCGGGCGGACACAATTTCCGGAAAGCCCAGAATCATGATTCGAAAGACCATATTCGTCACCGCTCTGGCCGTTGCCGTACTGGGACTGCCGCCTGCCGACGCTGCCGTGATTTCGATTTCACTCAGCAACCCGACGCTTTCGCCGACAGCTCGGTATTCGATGTCTCAGCGAGTTTCACCGGAGATACCGTCGCAGACTTCGTCGATTCCATACAGCTCAGCGTCGTCAACAGTTCTGCGTCGCTGACGGCTGCGGGAACGGATTTCTCACGATTCAGCTTCAATACGACGCTGGCGGATTGGGGTGAATTCAACGGCGGCGTGTTTGACCCTTCCGGATTTGTCTGGATGGTCACACCCCCGCCTCCGCCGGCCGTTGGTGGTTTTTCGCCGATCCGGTGACGGGGACAACGTCACGCTGGGAACGCTGTCTGTGAACACAGTCGGCCTGGCGCCGGGGACCTACGACGTCACATTTGACGACTTCGCGAGTGCTTTCCCAACAGAAGCCTTCGGTGAAGTGAACGGCGTTTACGACAACGTTCCTCTGATGCTGAACCCACTGTCGCAGTCGTTCACGATTTCCGCCGTCCCGGAACCGTCGACGTGGGGATTGCTGCTGTGTTCGACGGCGGCGTTTGGCGTCTGTCGCTGGCGGCGGCGGGCCACGGTGGCGGCGAAGACAACAAGGTGCGATTAGACGACACAGCACGCGCGCGAATCGGTGGAATCTCGAACGCCCCGATCTCACAGCGAGGTGACCGCGGGTGACATGGACATATCACCTCGCCGCTGGCCAGGCCGAAACGACCGGCTGTGATCTGTTCGGCATGGCGCGCACGGAAATCGTGGCCCGCACTCATGCTCGTGCAGGAATGGACCTTCGAGGCAGCGATTTTTGTTCGGCAGGAGATGAGGATGCCGCGTTGATCCTTTTTACGAGGCGCACGTTCGTGGATTTAGCGTTCGATCTCACGTCTGCTGTTGACCCGTTTCAGTTGCGTCGTGAATGGCAGTTGACGCTGGGTCGGGAGCCGCTGGCGGAACCTGAACAGCTTCTGGATCGGTGTCCGAAACTGTTGCCGAAGCAGGTTGTCGACGGCACCTTTTCGCCCGCAAAAAAGGGGGTCTTGAGGTCGGCAAGACCAAGAAGGGAAAGGGAACCAAGCTGATGTTGATGACCGACGGTCAGGGGGTCCCGATGTCTGCAATGACGACATCGGCACAGGATGCGGAAGTGAATACTATCGAGACTCTTGTTGACGTGCGAATGCTGAAGAAGTGCCCCAGGCGTCTCCTCTACGATAAGGCGGCCGATGCCGACTGGCTCCGTGATACACTTCAGAAGCGGGGAATCGAACAGATCACACCGCATCGAAGCGGGCGAAAGAGAGATAGTCGGCAGGATGGGCGTGCACTGCGACGTTATCGTCATCGATGGAAAATCGAACGTACCATCAGTTGGTTGCAGTACCAACGGCGACTCCTCGTTCGCCACGAAAGACACGCTCACCTGTTCGAAGGATTTGCTCACCTCGCCTGCATGATTCTATGCTTGAGGTGGTTTTGAAATGACCTCTACGCTCCTTCCGGTGAAACACTCGCCACGGCCGGTCATGATTCCATGATCAGAGTCTGGTCTGCCGAGACGGGCACACTGCGGATGACTGTGGAAATTGGTGCCGGAGAATACTCCTGCCGCGCCGCTTTCCTGGATGATCATCACCTGGTGGTCAGTGGTCGCCGTCGGACGCCGGCCGTCATCCAACTGACTGAGCCTCCAGCCATACGACCTCTGACCAGTGTGGCCGAGTCTGACCTGATCGACATCGCCGTGCATCCACCGTCGCGCCGCTGTGCGTTTGTCGGTTGGAAAGCCGTCCATGTCGGGCGAATTGCTGCAGATGCGAACTCAGAACTGCAGTTGGAGCTGCAGTTTGTGTGGCCGCGGAAGGGTGGCCCTTCGGCTGCCTGGTCGATCGACGGTCGGCTTCTGGCGTTGTCCGATGAGGGTGGCGTCATCGATGTGCTCAGCGTTGAAGATTCCGGCGGCCCTCAGTCCGTCGCGTCGTATCAATTGCTCGATGAAGTCCGCAGTATGGCGTTTTCCGTCGAGGGCCGTCTGTACGCCGGTTGCGGTACGGGGGCTGTGTTTGTGTCGAATCCGGGTGCCCGTGAATCGGCGGCCATCGTGCCGGCGAAGGGCATCATGGGCTGGCAGGGTCACGTCGACCGCATCAACGCGGTCGCTGTTTCACCCATCGACGGCAGCGTTCTGACGGGCAGCCGCGACGATCTGGTACGCGCCTGGCAGCCGGCTCCGGATTCCGGTGTGCGTGTGCTGTCCGAAGGACTCGCGCCAAGGGTCTCTGCACCGGGGATCGCCATGTTGCCGGGAAGGGACCGGGTCCTTGCCGTTGGGACCGGGGAACTGACGGAATGGGATCTGATATCCGGTGACGTGATGGGCCGGACTGAACCCAACGGCCGGGTCCGCGATCGGATCGCCGTTTCGCCGGACGGTCGCTTCGTGGCCACCTCCAAAATGCTGGAGGAGCCATTTGTTGAGATCTGGTCGAGAAGCGAATCCGCCGGACCAGGCCGGCCGACGCACGCGACCGGCACGGGCTCTTCCGGTGCGGACGCCCGCGAGTCGCAGGTTGCTTCAAATGCCGTCCGGTTTACTCCGATGCAGCGGCTGAACATTCAGCGGTGTAGCGGCATGGCGTTTTCCCCTGACAGCCGACTGGTGGCTGTTGTTGATTTTCAGCACGACACCGTGCTGCTGGTGGCGCCGGAGACCGGGGCCGTCGTTCGTCAACTGCCCGCCGAACAGCCTCACTGCGCCGTTTTTTCGCCGGACAATCATCGGCTCATAGTGACTTCGCTGGACGGCGCGGACGTTTGGGACTGCGCCACCTGGCAGAAGCTGTGCCGGCTCAGTGGTCATTCCTCCACGACGGTGATTGCTGCGGTTTCGCCGGACAGTCGTGTTGTTGCGACGGGTTCTCACGACAGGTCTGTCCGCCTGTGGGACACTGAAACAGGCACCGAATTGCAGCGACTGCTGGGTCACAGCGACTGGATTGAGGATCTGGTATTCAGTCCGGACGGTCGGTCGCTGGTGAGCGCATCGCAAGACGGCTTCGTCAAAGTCTGGCACGTCGAAACGGGAGAGTTTCTGTGCGACCTTGAACGCCGCGAAACGAACCGTGTGTTTCGGCTGGCGTTCTGTACGCCGAGCGGGAAGCTTGCCATGCGGCTCGAACGCGGCCAGTTGATCCTGCTCAACACCGGAGCACGCGACTGACCAGCCTGAAGTGGGCGAGTTGGTCGGGGTTCTTCGGAGCTGGGAATCGCTACTTCCCGAAGCCGCCGCCGCCGGGTGTTTCGATCCGCAGGACATCACCGGCGGCGACGGTGACCGCAAAGCTTCCGCCGAGGTTCTGAAACTGCGTCGTTCCGCAACGCTGAAGGCTATTGGCCCCGGCAGCGCCCGCCGCGCCTCCGTGCAGCCCATACGGTTGGTTGGTGTCCCGTCGCTGCGACAGCATTGACACGTGCAGAGACTTCAGGAACTCGATCTCGCGGACAATTCCATTTCCGCCACGATGCTGCCCTGCTCCGCCGGAGTTCTGCCGTATGCCGAATTGTCGCAGCCGCACCGGATATCGGTGTTCCAGAATCTCCGGGTCAGTCAACCGCGTATTCGTCATATGAGTATGCACCGCGTCGGCTCCGTCGGCGGTTCCGGTCGCGCCGGCACCGCCGCAGATGGTTTCGTAGTACCCGAACGACTCGCTACCGAACGTCAGGTTGTTCATCGTGCCCTGGCTGGCAGCAGCCAGGTCGAGTGCGCCCAGCAGCACGTCAACAATTCGCTGCGAAGTTTCGACATTGCCGCCAACCATCGCGGGCGAACTATCGGGACACGGGCCGGCGGCTGGATTCAGCAAGCCTGCCGGAATAATCATTGTCAGCGGTTCCAGCACTCCGGCGTTCAGCGGCACGTCTTCGTTCAGAAAACAGCGAAACGAATACAGCACCGCCGCTGTTGTGATCGCGCGGTTGGCATTCAGGTTGCCGGGATGAACTTCTGCCGTGCCGGAAAAATCCACCGTCGCTTCATCGCCGCGTACGGTGATCGTGACGGCGATTCGAGTGCCATCGTCCAGCGAATCGGCGAACGTGTACGCTCGGTCGTCAAGCCGGTTGAGTTGCCAGCCGCATCTTCCTGGTCGCCGCGTGCTGAATATGGCATGTAGCTTTGGACGGCGTCGACCTCGTGTCGCTCGCAAAGCTGTTGCAGCAGCCGCACTCCACAGGCGTTGGCCGCCACCTGGAGCCGCCGTGTCCGCCAGATTGTCGCTGACCGCACGGCTGGGAAACGGACCGGACGCAAGCAGCTCACGGATATCCCTTCTTCCCGCGACTGTCCGGCGTCGACCAGTTTCCGGCTGCGAATCAGGACACCTTCTTCGGAGAGATTCTTCGAAAACGGCGGCATGCTTCCGGGGACAATTCCGCCGATTTCCGCGTGGTGAGCACGATTCGCCACGAAGAAATCCGGCCCCGGTCTTTCGACGCTCAACTTGGCAAGCTGCTCCGCGAACACCGGCGTCACCACCGTCACATCGGGCAGATGAGAACCACCTCGATACGGGATCATTGGTGACAAACACATCGCCGGGCTTCATCTCGGGATGGTCGGCCATGATCGCGCAAACCGTCTCGCCCATTGCTCCCAGATGCACGGGCACGTGAGGAGCATTCACGACCAGTTGCCCCCGCGGCATCGAACATGTGCACAACCAGTCCAGCCGTTCACGAACATTCGTCGAGACGGAAGTTCGCCGCAGCATCTCGCCCATCTGCTCCGCGATCGAAGCGAACTGGTTGTTGAAAAACTTCCAGCAGAATCGGATCGCTCACCGTACGATGGCCCTCCGAAGCCGTCGCTTCATCGCGACCGCTGCTTTTCGACGGCCTCGGAGGGCCATCGTACGGACTTTCGTCCATCCGCTCGCCGGCAACCATGACCAGTATTACGCCGGTCGAAGTGATTTCCGCCGAACATCCCGGCTCCACAACAATCGCGGATGTCGCTTCGCAGATGATGGCCGGGCCGGTGAGCACGTCGCCGGGCTGCAGTTCGTCGCGAGTCACGATGGCCGCGTCGACAGTGCGTCCGTCAAAATGCGCGGGCGCGACGGAGCGCACTACATTCCATCGCCCTTCGTCATGCGCGCGCTGCCGGGAAGCCGGTTGCGAATACCGGGTGCCCGTCTTTCCTCGCAAGACGGACTGGGTTCCCGCCTGCGCGGGAATGACGGACTGGGTTCCCGCCTTTTCTCGCGAGAGGAACTGGATTCCCGCCTGCGCGGGAATGACGGGTTGTTGAGGAATGTGTGCGGTGTGCCGGACGTCGTCCTTTCGCGCCGTTCCCGGACAACTTCCACTTCCACGGCCGCCACTTCAATCGACCGTTCCTTCCTGAGATATCCGAATAGCCGCCGGTGTTCCCTCGAATTCCTCACGGATATCAGCGTCCGTGGCCGAGTGCTCAACTGCCACTGTGAGCGTTGAATCGGTGCCGGAATATCGAAGATTGCAGCGTCGCTGAGGTTTCACGATCTGACCGGCGGCAATGCCCTGCTCGGCAACTTCGGCGCGACCTTCAGCTTCAAGCTGTTCAAACAGCGGTTGCAGCTCACTCAGCAGACCGCCGCTTAGCGTCTTCAAGACGCTGCACTGTCGAATGCGGCGAACATCCGCCTGGCCCATTCCCCAGGCGCTCAGAATTCCCGCGAACGAATGAATCAGCACTCGGCGAATCCCCAGTCGGCGAGCCACACTGCACGCGTGCTGGCCTCCCGCTCCGCCGAACGCCACCAAAACGTAGTCGGACGGGTGATAGCCCTTCGTGACCGAGACTTTTCGAATTGCGTGAGCCATGTTGTCGTTGGCGATTCGCAGCAATCCTTCGGCCAGTTCTTCGCGAGTCATCGCCGTCATCGCGCGGCTGTGATTCATCGACGCCAGCAACTCTTCCAGCCGTTCTTCAATCGCGGCAACATGCAGCGGAAACGGAAAATGCTGCACGGGAATTCGCCCCAGCAGCACGTTCAGGTCCGTGACGGTCAGCGGACCGCCGGAACCGTAGCACGCCGGACCTGGCTTCGCGCCGGCGCTGTCCGGCCCGACAAACAGCCGCACGCCGTCGAATCCGCAGATGCTGCCGCCGCCTGCCGCAACCGTTTCGATCGCCAGCACCGGAGTCATGATGCGAACCGCGGCTTTCATGGTTTCGTGTTCGTACTCGAACTGTCCGTCGAACCGAGCGACATCCGTGCTGGTGCCTCCCATGTCGAATCCGATCGAACGATCAAAGCCCTCCGCCTGAGCCACCTTTGCGAACCCGACAATGCCTCCGGCCGGACCCGACAGAATGCAGTCGCGGCCGCGAAACGCCGTCGCGTCAACCAGCCCTCCGGCAGATGTCATGACCTGAATGCGGCTTCCTCGCAAATGTCCCTGAATCTGTTGCAGATACGTTCGCAGGACTGGATTCAAATAGGCATCCAGAGTTGTCGTGTCGCACCGCGGAACGAATCGGATCAGCGGCGACACTTCGGTCGAGCGGCTGACTTCGGTGAATCCCATCGCACGAACGATGGCTTCCAGTTGTTCCTCATGAAGCGGGTTGCGATACGCGTTCATCAGACAGATGGCGACGGAATCGAACCGGTGACTCGACAACCCCGCCGCTGGAAGTCGATTGGATTCCGTTTGTTCATCGAGCGATCGCAGTACCTGACCGTTCGCGTCGATGCGTTCGTCCACTTCGAACACCTGTGCGAACAGCGGCCGCGGCTTGCGAATGTTGAGATCAAACAGGTCCGGCCGCGTCTGATTGCCGATCAGAGGGACGTCGGCGAACCCGCGCGTTGTGATTAGCGCTGTTTTCGCGCCGGTGCGCGTCAGCAGTGCATTCGTTCCGCGAGTTGTTCCGAATCGCACGCTGACGGGAGGACAATCGTCGTCCGGTCGCAGATTCAGCAGCCAGCGAACCGCCAGCACCGGCGCAGGAAGGCCACAATCCAGCTCGTAGCGGATTTCGCCGACCGCCGTGACCGGTTCGCTGAGTTTGAACGATCCAGACGCCGGGGCGAATTCCGTGATCCGTGATTCGCTGACGACTCGCCCGTCGCCGCTGACTATCCGCATGCGGGAACCGTTCCAGAAACCTGCCGGATCGGCCCGACGATCTTCATCAATCAGCCGCGTGCCGCCCGCATCGACGCGGCCCTGCCCCTTCACCAGGCCGGAACTCAGCGTCTTAAACGGCACGACGCGTCCGTCCGGCGACACGCCGATGCAGTCGGTGAATGTGCCGCCGACATCAATCCAGAACTGCCAACTGGTCATGGGATCAAGCCGTCCTTGTCAGCCGTCTCACGCTTGCGCCGACGTTCATAAGCGTTCAACGATCTCGCCGGAGCGGTGGTTCCGAATGCCCTGTTTACCTCAGCCGGTCCGCTCCCAGAGTTCCGTGCAGTTCCCTGAGATAGCGGCTTGAAGACACACGATCCAACTGGGACTGAGCGTACTGCAATCGGGCCGGCAGGTTCATGCGTTGTGCATCGGCCGCCAGTTCGGGTTGTTTCAGGCTGCTTTGCAGGTAGCTGACGTGTCTCTGCCACAGGTGCTGGTCTTTCTGGCGGCGAGTCTTCAGCCGTTCGACGTACCAATCGGAATCGAGCATGGATTCCAGCGTGAACAGTTGCCGAATCTCCGGATCGTTGATGCCCTTTCCCTTGTACTGCCCCTCCACCATGATGTGCAGCAGTGCTCGCAGCGGCGGGCACGCCAGATCGATGCAGCCGTCCATGAAATAGTTCTTCGCAACTCGCTCCTGAGCCTCGGCGATATGCAGGATTCCATCCGCGAACGCCGCTGGATCCTGAGTTTCCGGGCGCAGGATGGCTTCGTCAAACACCTTGCCGGGATTGTCGAACACGCGGCCCGCAAATCGGCGAATGAAGCGAGACGTGATGCGATAGCCAAGCCGACTGGCCGGAATCTGCCTGCCCCCCGATTCAAAGTCGGCAAGTTTCTCCAGCAGTCCCTCCTGCAGCAGAAACGACGCGTCGCGTTCTTCAGGACTCAGCCGGCACCAGATCTCGGGAATCAGCAGGCTGATGTCGTGATCCACACGAACGCTGGTCCCGATGTGTCCGGCGGGAGTCGAAAAGCCCTGCAGTCCGGTCAACAGGTAGCTGACCAGCGCCGCGTTCAAATCCGTGACCGGCAGCAACGCATTGAACGGTCCCTTTGTCAGAGCGCCCTCACTGCCGGCTCCCGTTGTCGAAGGACTCTTGCCCGTCAGCGCGCTAACGAAGTCCATGAACAGCTCGGGCAGTTCCTGGTAGTGAATCGGATTGTAGACCGCCAGCGGACGTATGCCGTTTTGATTGTCGGCGGGGTTGTTGCGCCGTCCCAGCAGCACCGCGTTGACCGGCTGACGAACGGGCTTATCCGGTGGTACACCGCGAAAAAGCCGGGTACCCATCTCCGCGACGTAGCGATTGAACGGCGACATGACGTCGGGCCGAGTCTGCAGGTAGCGGGGATTCCGGCTGGGTTCTCCGTCAATCATGCGGGGAGTTGCCGAGCACACGACGTAGCCGTGCTGTGCTTCATCGGCTTCGGTCAGCAGTTCCTGCATCGGCGATGTGAACTGACTGAACTCCACAGCCCGTTCACGAATTCCCTGAACCTGTTCGCGTGACAGCGGTTCAAAATTCACGATGAAGTTGTCGTCCCGCGCCAGGTCCGCTTCGGTCTGCCTGTCCAGTCCGCGGTGGATCGCATCGTCCGGACGCTGGAACAGCCGGTATTCGCAGTTCTGCGAAAACTTGTAGCTGACAGCCTGCTGTGTGTATTGTCCGAGATGATCCAGGCAACCGGCCGGGACCACGACCGACGCGGTGATGTCGTCTTCCGTCTGCACTTTCTGAGCCGGCGCGAAATCCTGACGGAGTTTATAGGTTCGCCAGACGTTTTGATTCAGCAGGCCGACCCGCAGATAGGTGCCGACCAGCTTTCGGTCGCCATACTTCAGTTCGTGACCTGGATGACCATTGACAATATCAACGGTGAAGTCCCTGCGCCAGTCGCTGTCGGCGTCAACGCGGTGTGTCCGTTTGATAATGAACACAATTGCATAGATATAGTTGGGGATCGACTCCAGCCAGTGATTGTATTCATCCGTGTAATCGACGGAGGGTGTCAGAAGCTTGATCACGCTGCCCAGCGAACGACCTGGGTCGAGTAGTCGACGGCTGGGCCGGGCGCTGTAGTCCGGCTTAACACTTCCCGCAGGATTCCACCGATCAGAATAGTCGCGATCAAAGATCTCCTGAACTCTCTGCAGATCTTCTGCCGCATTGGCGACAAAGATCGGACCGTGCAAAAGGTAGTCGGCAATGGACTTGCTGATTTCGCTCTTCCCGCCGCCGCTGACTGTACATGGTTTGTGGCAGAATACGCCTTCGGAAAGCGATCCCACCAGACGCCAGGACGGGGCCGCCGGGTGCTTTTCCAGCCGGAACTTGTAGCCGGACGGTGTCATGTAGACATTGCCGGGTGTCAGCGGAATGGATCGGTCTGACCCATCGCGGTGCCAGGTGACTCGCTGGTCGTGAACGGTAGCCCGGCAGTTTTCCGGCACATAGATCAGTTCCGGAAACCGACGGTCGACACCGTGTCCGTCCGGATGCACGTCGATGGAATCCGAATAGTCGCGAGCCACATCGTCGAATGAACGATTGTTGTATCGCCGGCTGTCAGCAATGAACTCATCGCCCATGTTATAGCTGGCATAGGCTATTGCTCCGCCGGCGTGTTCCTCTTCGTAGTTGCCCGCAAGATTGGCGGCGTAGCTAAGCTGCGTCTTAACTTCCTTCTTGCAATATCCGAAGTAGTTGTCAGCGATCAGCGTGACAATAACGCCTTCTTCATCGCGGCACGTCAGTTTGAATGGCGTGCCGCCGTTGTAGAGTTCGTTTTCATCCTTCCAGCACATTTCGTCCGCGCGCTGGCGGTCTGTGGCTTCGTCGTGATGCGGCAGACCGACTTCCTTCTTTGTGAGTCCGGTCAGATGCGGAGCCAGGATTACACAGCCGGTATGACCGCTCCAGTGTTCGACGTCCAGGCCGGCGTCGTTGGCGGGAAGAAAGGGGTCTCCCGCGTTGCCGAAAATGGATTCCACAAAGTCCAGGTTGCTGACCAGGGAACCCGGGGCAAAGAACCGGATTTCCATCGTCTGCTCACTGCAGAAGCCGGGAACTTCCGGGCACAACAGCGGACGCAGCAGCAGCGAAACGAACGTGCGAGCCTTCGCGGATTCAGCCGCCGTAAACGGCAGTTCCAGCATGGCGTCCGGCGGATTGACGGCGTGATGGAACATCGCCGCAAACGTCTGACGCGGAACCGACTTCTTGTCCTGCGGAATCGGCAGTCCCCCTTCCGCGACGTGAAACGTGCCCTTCGTCGTTCTGCGATCGTGGACAGGATTGTGCAGCACACCATTGTGAACCCGGTACGACGAGACCAGATCGTTGCTGAAATGGTCACCGCCGACGGGCAGGGACAGTTCGCGGGCAATCCCGTGCCGATCCAGCACCAACGTGGAATCCGGCAGCGAAAGCGATTCCGCGCCGGCGATTCCCGCCAGATGTCTCTGCAGAAACCCTTCGATTCTTGCATCGGCCGGGCAGTGGACCGCGTCGAGTCGTTTCAGCCGCTGATGATAGGTTGCCAGCAGACGTTCCGGGCCGAGCGGTTCGCTGGCCAGACGGTCTGCCGGAACCGGTTGCCCGTTGGCAATCAGCTTCATCAGGATGTAGCGAATGATGTCTTCGCGAAACTTCTCACGTTCTTTGGCGGTTCGGGAAGGAATGAATCCAAGCGAGTCTTCGTAATCAATGTCGGGCATGGTACCGTCGGGTCAGCGAGGCCGGAGATCCGGCCGGATCACGGGTCGAAAACAGTTCTCGCCTGTTTTTCGTCGGGCAGCGGAATCTGACGCCCACGTGCCGCGCGCACGCTATCGGCACTGAGTCCGGCTTTCAAACGAATGAAGAAAGTCGGTGGCCGAAAGACACGGCATTCTCAATATGCGGACCGCTGCGGCACCACCTGGCGGGTGTGCCGGTCGCCGTCCCGGCACCTCCCAGGCGAAGCCGTCCGGGAGAGGTCGAGCAAAAGCGGAGCGATGCGAGAGGAGGTTCGAGCGCAGAAGTCGAGGCAGTGCCGTCGCTGCACAGCGTTCCCTCCCCAGAACTTGCTCCGCTCGTTCAGCCTCTGGCCTTCGGCCGGAGGACAGTTCAGGGCGACGCCCGCTCAGCCGCTTCCGGTTCGTCTGCCGATGGGCCATAGAGTCCGGGAACAGGGACGTCGTTTGCCTCGCAGATAAACACACAAATGAGCCCGGTGGTGAATCGTGTGGTTCAGTACCCACGTTCGCAACGATAAGCCGCGGCATTTCCATCAGTTTCACCCTGCTTCAGCAAAGCCCACGGCTGAAACAGTGTTTCGTCGTCGACGCTGTCAAAAGCAGCCGGCGTCCTTCGGCGACGTTCGTGTCAAATAGCCGCAGGATAGCAGCCGTCGACTTTGTTTCCTTTGGCGACTGAAAAGGCTCGCCGCCGGGAGGATGCACGTCCAGTGAATCGTGTTTGATCGTCATTTCGATCCCGCGCCGGAATGTCAGCCAGATGATTGGCGACCAATAGCCGATCGTGTTGGACTTGTCCGTGAATCTTCCAGTCGAACTTGTCGTCGGAACGCGTTCAACACCCTGCGAGTCCCCATATTCCATATCGAATTCGGGGATCAGTGACTTTCGATGGTTATCTGCATCGTGGGGTTCCGCTATTCGTAGATCAGGGAGTCCTTCTTGCGTACGAGACACTACTGTGCAGCCGCCGCGACTTGTTCGCCGGCGAGTTGTCTCGGGTGTGGCGACGGCTCGGCCGGGGAGCGATGTCAGGACGACGCAGGTTATCTGTGTGGCAGGATTGGCCATGCGGTATCGAACCGGTGTGGCCGAACGTGCGATTCGGAACAGCCCGTACTGCCGGCCTGCCACACCGACGTTGAAGCCCAGACCGCGCGATGTCTGATCCGGCTTGTTGTGATTGCGAGTCATCAGCGCCGCTGTTTCCGGTTTCACGACGCGGCCTCGCGGCAGGAATTCGCCGTCCAGGAACCGGCCGATGTCGGAGCCGACATGTGCGTCGTTCCCCATGGCGCGCCCAGCCTTCGCCAGTAGTCGCTGTTCCAGTCCCAGTTCTTTGCGGAAGGGTCGCCGGCTCCGGATTCCGGCGCGGCGTGTTCCGTCTGGACGGGAACCATATCGCGGAGTTCGAACTTCCCCAGGCCCTGCGCCGAGTGTTGCAGGTCCAGCTTGCGAAACACGGTGCGGTCGACGAGTTCATGGATTGTTTCGCCTGTGATGATTTCCGCCACGTGAGTCGCCAGCAGAATTCCCATGCTCGAATACTGGTACTGCGTTCCCGGAGCAAAATGCAGCGGCGTGCGAATCGCTCCGTGGACGAAGTCGGACAGCGGAGCGTGGCGGGCTCGCAGCGCGTTATTGTCGGGACGCTGATCCGGCAACCCCGAAACGTGCGACAGCAGATGCTGCATCGTGACGTCGTCGCGTCCATCGCGGTGAATTCCGGAATGAACTTCTTCAACCGGTCGTCCGAGCCACAAGATTCGCCCTTGTCGAACAGCGTCATCAGCGCCCGTCACGCAGACGGGTTTCGAAATCGATCGAGCAAGAAACATGGCGTCACCGGACTGAGCCGTGCCGATGTTTACCCGCAAATGTTCGTTCGTTCTGAGCGACATACGCTGCTGCTGGTGACCTGCCCTGATTCCTTCGCATCGGTTAACACCACCTGCGCAGCTTCAGGAACCGACTGCGATAATTTCGCTCAGCAACCGAGCAACACCGCACCCGGAACACATCCAGGCAGCCATTCCCGACTGCAGAAATCGACGACGCTTCATGGCCTGTCCGTACTTATGGAAACGAGGGTCGAGAAGAACTCACGCTGGTGCCATTCCTGCCATATTTTGATGTGTGCCACTGGCTGTGCCAGTGCCCTCCACGTTTGAAAACAATGGCACGGTCAGTGGCACAAAATTCATCTGGCCCATCCGCGGTGCAGCGCACCCAGGACGGACACGGTCGCCGCAGCGGGCATTCTACGCCAGCGTCCTGTACGACCTGACCGTGGACGTCGGTCGGAGGCGGTAGTCTCTTCCTGCGACCGGAAGTTGAGCGTTCGTGGTGAAGCCCAGCGGAGTGCATGATTGTGGCCTGCCTGGAGTGCGTGGACGTGAACCTTGTTTTCGACGACCTTGAAGCCCAGCTCGTCCAGTCTGTGGATTTGAATCCGCTACGCCTCCACCGGCCAGCCACGTGGTGAAGCAGTCCAGTTGGTGATCTCGTCCGAGCACCTTGCTGTTGGCGGTGCGGCCTTCGCGGAACGGCGTGCGGCCGGAATTTCGCCTCCGCAGATGATTAGTGTGTCTTTCAGCATGTCACGTTGTTTCAGATCCCAGATAGGCCGACAATGGGTTTGTCGGTCTTGGCGAACTTGTTCGTCAGCCCGTCAATGAGTCCTTCCTGTGGTCCGGTGCCGTGGGAAGTCCCAGCCCCAGTCGAACAGCTGCACATAGCGGACTCCCTGTTCCACCAGTCGGCGAGCCAGCAGGCAGTTGTTGGCGAAGCTGCTTTCGCCGGGTTTCGCGCCCGTAGGCTTCCTGAGTGGCCTGAGTTTCCTGGAAGTGATGTCCATCGTCAGGCCGTGCCTGCATGCAGAACGCCAGTTCGTACTGAGCGATCCGTGTCAGCGTTTCGGGTTGTCCCAGTTCCTGAGCCTGAAGTTCGTTGAGCTGCTTCAGAGCATCCAGCGATCGTCACTGACGCAGGTGCGGTCCATTCCCGCCGGATCTGGAGACGTAAAGCACAGGATCGCCCTTGGACCGGCATTGGACTCCACGGAACACCGACGGCAGGGAAGCCGCGCTGCCGTAGGGAGTTCGCTCCGCCGTTCGGCTGGACTCCGCTGCTGATGAGCACCACGAAGCCAGCAGATCCTGATTCTCCGTTCCCAGGCCGTACGTCACCCAGGAACCGAGCGACGGCCGGCCGGAACGCGGTGAACCGGTGTAGATCAGCAGTTCGGCCGGAGCGTGGTTGAACTGTTCGGTGTTCATCGAATGGATGAAACACATTTCGTCGACAACATCCGGCGTGGAAGTTTGGGACGGCGTCCATTGTGAGTCCTCGCTTCGCCGTACTGAGCAAACGTACGTGGCGTTCCCATCAGCTTCGGGACACCGGACGTGAAGGCAAACGTGCGACCTTCCAGAAATTCGTCCGGACAGTCTTGCCCGCTGCGTTTCACGAGTTCCGGCTTGTGGTCGTAGATGTCCAGGTTCGGCGGCGACCCGGTCAGGTGCAGATAGATGACTCGTTTGGCCTTCGGTTCGAAGTGCGGCTGACGCTCGGCCAGCGGCTGCATGGAATCAATGGGAATGTCCGCACTGACCGAACCACCGGACGGCAGTGCGATGGCCCCAAGTCCGACTCCGGATGTGGACAAGCGTGGCGACGAGTGTTGTATTGAAGGTTGGCGAGGAATGGGTTCATATCGAGATTACCTCAAACATGCATGGATCAGATGAGGACAAAGTTCCGGAGGCGGGCGTGTCATATTACGGACTGAATGCCAATGTCGCTCCTCCGGAGCTTTGGTGTGGAAACGCTGTCACCGGGCTGACGCCCGGTGCTAATGGAAAGTCGTCCTGGGACTGCGTAGCCTTTGGCGGTTGTGAGCCAGGTGTCCTGCTGAACGAAAGATTGATGGACTGGCCATTGGTTGAAAGCCTCGGCGGGGCGGTCCTCGGTTAGCACCGGGCGTCAGCCCGGTGCGCATTGCTGTTCGGTTGGCTTCCACTGTTCCAGAGCGGCGAGAACCTTTGGCGACAATCCTTCGAGCTTTGCCACACCAGGTTGATGGTCAACCGCAGAGAGGTAGAGCCCGTGCCGAATGTGCGGTCCGAAATACCCCAGAAGGATTATCGTAGCAGAGACCATCAAAGAAGATTGGAGCAGAACCAGATTTAGCACACCGTGTTCATCTGCATGATTCAACCCAAACAAGCACAAAATGCCGATGGCGACCCACCCCCAGAAGAGTTTTCTTTGGAGCAACGGGAACCTGCTGATCGAACACTCCAAATCGATGCGTTTTCGTACTCGATGGACTACGGCGCCGATTAGCATTGCCCATAATGCCGCAAACACGACGCTAAATATTACCCCGGTACGTAAATAGTCATCCGGGTCAGCAGCAACTGTTCCGTTGATTACGTCAATCCACATCGAAATGCAGGCGATTACGAGCGGTAGCATCATTCCAGGCCAAAGTAGCAAACCCAGAACTCTTGACAGAGTTAACCACGCTGGCAGGACATTGATGGTCAACGTAAGGCGCTGCAAGCCGTCGGTGCGGCCAGTTCGGAGACAGATTCTCGGCAACGCGCAGTTTTGCCCGCACAGAATATTTCTTCCCACAACCACATAGCCGCCCGGGACAGTGCCCAGATCGATGTCTGGCAGCACAGGTTGCAGATCCCGTGCCTCCGGCGGGCGGTATGGATTCTCAACTCTCGCCGTCAAGGGATTTCCCTGTCTCATCGTTTCAAGAACATCTCATCCAAATTCAGCAGCACGTTGCCAACGACGGTCATTGTGGCGGCGTCGAGGGGGTCGAGGCCTGCGGGGACCGGGCCGAGCGGATCGGTGGCCAGCTTGGCGGCGTCTTCCGGCGTTTGGGATAACCGGGCCTTTGTATCTTCGAACAATGCGACCAGTGACGCGACTTCTGCGTCAGTCGGATGACGCAACAGGCAACGTCGGAACGCGTGTGTGATCTGTTCGGACCGAACGGTTGAATGCTGCAATGCGAGGCGTGCCAGCGACTGAGCGGCTTCGACGTAGGCCGGGTCATTCAGCGTCACCAATGACTGCAACGGCGTGTTGGTGCGATTTCGTCGGACGGTACAGACTTCGCGGTTCGGCGCGTCGAACGTTGCCATCGACGGATACGGATTGCTGCGCCGCCAGGTTGTGTAAAGTCCTCGGCGGTAGCGATCCGTTCCTTCACTTGTCTGCCAGTCAGTGGAACTGCCGAATGCGGCGGACAGACCGAGGTTCGGCTGCGGCGGCTTCACCGGCGGACCGTACATTCTGTCGCTGAGCAGTCCGCTGACTGCCAAAGCCTGGTCTCGCACCATTTCGGCGCTGAGACGAATTCGCGGGCCGCGAGCCAGCCAGCGATCGTCCGGATCGGCTGCGGCAGCTTCGGCAGTCACTTTCGCCGATTGCCGGTATGTCGCCGACGTAACGATCGTGCGGATCAGGGCCTTGCTGTTCCAGCCGGATTCCATGAGTTCGACGGCCAGCCAGTCGAGCAGTTCGGGATGCGTCGACAGTTCGCCCTGCGATCCGAATTCTTCGCTGGTCAGCACGATGCCGCGGCCGAACAGCGTTTCCCAGTAGCGGTTGGCCAGCACGCGAGCCGTCAGCGGATTGGCCTCGTCGGTCAGCCATTCGGCCAGAGCCAGCCGGTCCATTGGCCGGTTTTCGGGCGGCGGATTGAATACGACAGGAACGCCCTCCTTCACAACCGAGCCCTGATCCAGGTAGTTGCCTCGATACTGAAGGTGCGTCTCACGGCGCTGGTCGGTGACTTCGCGAAGCACGGGAACGGACGTCGCGGGCTTGAGAGCCGCAAGTTCCGCGTGTGCCTGTGCCAGTTGTTGTCGCTGCGAAGCGAGTTCCGCCGCGATGTGCTGCCGGTAGTGTGCGGCAAGCTGATCGGACTGTTCCTGTGATCGCTGATCCGCGGCGGTGTCCAAAATCGCCAGCAGCGGCTGAGGCAGTTTTGAACGCTGAATGGCCGCATCGTCGCGAGTGGTATCGATGCGAAAGTGGCCGAGCAGATGATTGACGTGCGGCGAATTCTGTTCGATGGAAATTCGCAGCGTTGCAGGTTGCTCGACTTCGACCCGATTGTCTGCCACCAGCACCAACTGGTGAGTGTTCTTCGTACTGCCGCCGACAGCCCAGCCGTCGTCGTTGCCCGTTTTTCCGGACAGTACGTCAGCCGGTTCGAAGCCTGGCTGGTGGTAGTCGGCGAACGCCTGCGAAAGCGTCAGGTTGCGGACGTTGGCTGATGAGTACTCGGCCGAGGGATTCGGCGGTTCGGCGATTGTTTGCTGCGTGACGGGCTTACGATCGGCGTCCAGCAGTTCAATCGTGAAGTTGCTCAGCCGCGACTGCAGGTTGTTGTCAGTGCGGTTCCACACGGCGATTCGTTCGATCGACACGTCGCGTCCGAGATCCAGTTCCCACCACGGGTTGTCGACTGTTTCAGTATGCGTGACGGAATTCTTCTGGTAGTCGCCGTCGGTGTTGCCGTCGATGGCTCGTTCGGCCGGACCGTTGAATGCGGTGGAATGCTGCGTGGCCTTGCCTTCGCCAGCCACGTTCTTTCCAGCACTAAAGACTTCCACTTCGGCCAGCGACAGAATCTGCTGTTTGCCGAGATTCGTGATCCGGACGAAGCGAGCCGTCGGTGGTGAATTGCCATCCGGAATCAACTGAGCTCGGACGCCGGTGATGACGAAGTTTCCTCCGCCAAATCCGCTGCCCATGTCGGGCAATGATTCATGCGGCACAGTTTCCAGGCGAATCGCGGCGAACGATTCTGCCACGGGGACATCGACGGTGTACGTGTCTGTCTTTGCGGCGTCCGCGATGAGCACGGAACGGTCATCCAAAACCTGTGACGCCTGGCCGCTGAGCCTGCTGACTGAGGCTGGCTTGCGAGCGGTCCACGTCGGACTTGTCCGCAGTTGTTGTTCCCAGTTCTGTTGAGAAGCGACGAGTTCCGGCGTTGAGTTGGACATCTCCTTCTGCATTCGTTCGATGTCGGCTTGCAACTCGCGTTTCCGCAGCTTCTGTTCGTCGGTGTACAACTCCAGCAGCGGTGCTTCATCGCGCCGGTCGGCGTCCTGCGTGTTGTTTAGAATCGCGAAGAAGCGGAAGTACTCTTCCTGCGTGATCGGATCGTACTTGTGGCTGTGGCACTGAGCGCACGCCATCGTCGTCCCCATCCAGACGGCCATCGTCGTGTTGACTCGGTCGACGATCGCCACATTGCGGAACTCTTCGTCATTGGTGCCGCCTTCGCTGTTGGTCATCGTGTTGCGATGAAATGCGGTGGCGATCAGTTGGTCTTCCGTGGCGTTTGGCAGCAGGTCTCCGGCCAGTTGTTCGACGGTGAACTGGTCGAACGGCATGTTGTCGTTGATCGCTCGAATCACCCAGTCCCGGTAGGCCCAGATTGTTCGCGCCGGGTCATCGGCATAGCCGGCGCTGTCGGCGTAGCGGGCCAGGTCCAGCCACTTTCGAGCCCAGTGTTCGCCGAAAGCGGGCCGCTTCAGCAGATCGTCCACAAACTTTTCGTACGCCTGAGGATCATCACTGGCGACGAATGCGTCGACCTCTTCGATCGTTGGCGGCAGGCCGGTCAGGTCGAGTGAAACGCGTCGAGCCAGCGCGTACCGATCGGCTTCGGGCGACGGCTTCAGGCCGTGCTGCTGCATGCGCTGCAGAGCGAAATTGTCGAGCGGATTCTTCGGCCAGCTTGCGAATTCGCCGGCCGGCGCGGGAGGTTCCCGGCGCTGCGGCCTGACGTAGGACCAGTGAGCGGCAAATTTCGCTCCCTGCTCGATCCATTCCCGCAGCGTCGCGATTTCCTTTTCGGTCAGCGGCTTGCCGAACTCCGCCGGCGGCATTCTGATCGAGTCGTCATCACTGGTGATGCGATACACCAACTCGCTGTCGCCCGGTTTTCCGGGCACGACGGCGACGCAACCCGAATCAAGTTCCGACGTGGCGATTTCCGCCTTATCGAGCCTTAGTCCGGCCTGCAGTTTCGCCTTGTCGGGTCCGTGGCAGGCGAAACATTTGTTCGACAGGATCGGTCGAATGTCGCGATTGAAGTCGATGTCATCGGCAGCAGCCACGGAAATCCAGTTCACCGCGGCAATCGTCAGCAAGAGCGAGCGGAGCATGATCGGAAGGCAGTCGCAGGAGGTGCGGGGGCAGGAAAACGATCTGGCCGAATTATATCAACGGGCCGATGAACATTCAGCCGCGAATCCGACAACCCGCGAGGCACTTGTGACGCTTGCCGATCGTAATTCCGGCCGCGGTAGCCCGAACGCGCCGACGGATCCGCGCTATCGCCCGGAATTCGGGCCGAAGTAACGGTCTTCAAAACTACGAGCCCAGCGGGTGAAGCGATTTTCTTCGATGGCCAATCGCATGGCTCGCATCAGGTCCTGGTAAAAGTGCAGGTTGTGCAGTGTGGCGAGCGTCTCGTACAGCGGTTCATTCGCGAACAGCAGATGGCGCAGGTAGGCTCGGCTGAACCCACTGGCGCAGGCAACGCACTGGCACGACGTGTCGATGACGTAACGGTCTTTTCGAAATCGCTTGTCCTGAATCCGCATCTTGCCGTCCCACGTGAAAACGGTGCCTTCGCGAGCGTAGCGCGTGGGAATGATGCAGTCGAAGATGTCCATGCCGCAGCCGACGGCAGCGACCAGGTCTTCCGGCAAGCCCACTCCCATCAGGTACCGCACCTGATCCGCGGGCATCAGCGGAGCCGTGTGTCGGACGACTCGCACCATCGCGTCGTGCCCTTCTCCGACGGAAACTCCGCCGATGGCGTAACCCGGAAGTTTCAGCGATGTGACCAGTTCCACCGCCTTGCTGCGCAGATCCAGTTCCATTCCTCCCTGGATTATGCCGAACAGATGCTGATGATCCTGCAGCGGACATTCCCTGCAGCGTTTCAGCCAGCGCTGAGTGCGGTCCAGCGATTCGGACATGTATCGTCGCGGCGCTTCGTGGTCGACGCATTCGTCGAAGGCCATCACGATGTCGGCGGATAGTCGCCGCTGAATGTCCATTGCCGTTTCGGGAGACAGCATCACCTGTTCGCCGTCGCCACCCTTTTTGCCACTGCGAAACCGGAAGCTGACGCCTTCTTCGGTGATCTGCCGATCGGGAAGGCTGAAGACCTGAAAGCCGCCGGAGTCGGTCAGAATGGTCTGGTCCCAGCGCATCATGCTGTGCAGGCCGCCGAGCCGTTCGACGATCTGCGTGCGGTCGAGAATGCCGAGGTGATACGTGTTCGCCAGCACGACCTGAGCACCGGTTTCGGCGACCTGCGACGGCAGGACGCACTTGACGGTGGCCTGAGTTCCGACCGGCATGAAGGAAGGCGTTTCGACAACACCGTGAGCGGTGACGAAGCGGCCCCGGCGGGCTCGATCGCTGGACGCCAGCAACTGAAAATGCAGACCGCCGCCGGGAGTCCACTCAGGAATGGATGAGTTCATTTCTGCAAAATTCGGCGCTGCGATCGTGCTGTGCAATGGTTGAGGCGCCGTCACCGTCTTACGACTTCGGAACCACCAGTTTCAGAAATTCCGGCAGGTACTTTCGCCACAGCTTCCATTCGTGGCCGCCATCAGTTTTCTTGTAAGTGTGCGTGATGCCAAGTTTCGTAAGTTGAGCTGTAAAGCCGTCGTTTCGATCCAGCAGGAAGTCGGACGTACCGATTGGAATCCAGAAGTGTTTCAGCCGATTTGCGGATGGCTGCGGTCCGCTGAGCGACGGGTATTCGTTCACCAGCTCCTCTTCAGATCCGCCTGGCGTCGCCGCGCTGAAGGCCCCGATCGCGCTGAATGTGTCCGTATTCTTCAGTCCAGTGTCGATGGCGTGACCACCGCCCATTGACAGGCCGGCAATGAACCGCCCGTCGGCGTCGTGCTGGACGCGATAGGTGCTTTCCAGATATGGCAGCAGGTCGCGCGTCAGATCCTTTTCAAAGGCTTCGTTGTTCGTGCCGAAATAATCATCCGGACGTTCGCCGAATTTCACCGGTACGGGGTGGCCAAACGGCATCGCGACGATGATGGGCTGAATCTCGCCCATTGCGATCAGGTTGTCGACGATCAGGTGAGCTCTGCCGACTTCGGTCCACGCGGTTTCATCGTCGCCGTATCCATGCATCAACAGCAGCAGCGGATACAACTGATCGGACGTTTCGGAGTAACCTGGCGGCGTATAAACCACGACTGGCCGAAGATGTCCGACGCTTGTCGACTGATAATAGCTGCGATGAACAATCCCGTGCGGTACGTCCTGAAATTCCGTCTGCAGCGGCGGCTGGCCAGGAATCTCCACCATGCTGGCGAGCGTAAACCACTTCTTGACCATGCGGTTTGACGGATCAATCATCCGCGTTCCGTCAACAGTGAAGGAATAGTCGTGGATGCCGGCTTCCAGCGGCTTTGTTGTGGCTTCCCACAGCCCGGAGGCATCCTTCCGCAGCGTGAGCGTTATACCGGCGATCGATGCGTCGACCGACTTTGCGGACGGCGCCTGCAGCCGCAGCGTCACGGCACCGTCGGGATGTACTTCGGGTGACTGAAAACTCTGGCTGTAACTTTCCGGTTGCGTCATCGAAACCACAATACTGAAAAGAACCAGCCGGCAAAGGCCTCTCCGCGAGCGACGACTGCCGGTGACCCGGAACGGCCGGAATGGTTACGGACAAACACATGACGCGGCTCCTTTCTTCAAACGAAAAACCGGAGTCGCGATAACGAAATCGCGACCCCGGTGGTCTGGCAACTCATGAGTTTATCATCGATCGCCGGAAAAGCGAACGGTGCGGCGACGCGCTACAAAGAAGTGACCGCGACAAGCCGATCCGTGTCGACTTCGCGAATTCGGACCGTGGCGGTCTTGCCGGGTTCGATAGTGCCCGACGGATTGACGCTGGATACCTCACCGTTGCGAACAACGTCGATACGAACGGAATAGTCGCATCGCTGACCGTTGTAGCGTGACGGCACTCGGAATTTTCGCGTCGTCCCCGTTTCTGAAACCAGCTTGCCGCCGGAATAGATCTTTGCGTCGGCCGGAACTTCAAGCACCAGCAGCGCGTAGGTTGTGGGCTGTGGGCTGGCGGCCGTGGCAGCCACTTGAGAAGCGGCAGGACGGCTGCCGGACGTTGCCGCATACCCCGCTGCCGTCGAACCGTAAGCGGAGTAGCTCATTCCGTAGGAACCGGCGGACCCATACGAGCTGCTGTATCCGCCACCGTATGATCCGCCGCCGTACGAGCCGGATCCTCCGGTGGAGCCGTATGAAGACCAGCTTCCGCCCGTTGATCCGTAAGAGCCACCCCACGACGAAGAGCCACCGAACGAGCCGCCAAACGATCCGCCGTGAGAATGCGATCGTCGCCGAGCTCGACGGCACTTGCGACAGTTGCACGTATCGCAGGCCGTGCAGGTATCATATGACCCACCAGCGGAACCGAAGGATCCACCGTCCGAACCAAATGAACCGCCGCCGGAACCGAAGGAGCCTCCCCCGGAACCGAATGACCCGCCTCCCGAGCCAAACGACCCGCCACCGGAACCGAATGATCCACCGCCCGAACCAAACGATCCTCCGCCAGAGCCGAATGATCCCCCAAACAGCCCGTGTTTTCCGGCTTCTGCTTCAGCGGACAGCACGAAGCCGGCCACAGTCAGCATCGCCAGCAATGCCACATACCTCTTCATCAATCCTCCCCTCGATACAAGTTTCGCAGCCAGTCTAAACAGGGTTTTTCATTGCGACGATTTTCTCTATCACAAGTCCCCAATGACCCCAGACTCTAATAAACGCCTTCGGCATGTCAACTTAAATCGTCAAGGAGATCTGAGTCGATCGCGAGCTTTAAGAGGCGCCGGATGACTTGCACGACCGCCCGGGTACAAGCTGCCGCCTTGAAGCTCGCATCGCCCCCGCCGACCGTGAAGCGTCTGCACATGTCGCGGTGGAGTCGCCTCCCGTTGGCGTCGTGTCCAACGGGATTCAGCATCATTAATCCGCACGTTGGCACGCCGCGATCGGAAACGTCGCCCATGACAGTGGCAACGACAGAACGACCGTCATTCGTTCCCGATCCGGCCGTCGATTCGATAGAGTTCCCTGCGCGAGCGTACCGCCGACACTTCGAATGAAAGGACCGGTCTGATGTTACGAACGACAGCAATAACTTCTTGTGGGCTGCTTGTTTTTGCGTATGCACTGGTTCCGATTGCCGCGGCGAAGGACGTCGAACCGCTGGCGATCGGTTCAAAAATTCCGGACTTCAGTCTGCCTGCGGTCGACGGAAAAACGTATTCCGTCAGCGACTTCAAAGACGCGAAAATGCTGGTCGTGATCTTCACCTGCAATCACTGTCCAACCGCGCAGGCATATGAAGATCGCGTATTGAAACTCGACGCCGACTATCGCGATCGGGGAGTCAGGCTGATTGCGATTTCACCGAACGATCCGCTTGCGGTCCGGCTGGACGAACTGGGTTACACGGACGTCGGCGATTCTCTGGACGACATGAAGTACCACGCCAGGCGCCGGGGATACACGTTTCCGTATCTGTACGATGGCGAGACTCAGCGTGTTTCAACGGCGTTTGGCGTGCTGGCGACGCCGCACGTGTTTGTCTTTGACAAAGACCGCCGACTGCGCTACCAGGGTCGGATCGACGATGAGGAAGTCAAGACGCCGACGTCCCACGATGCTCGTAATGCAATCGACGCACTGTTGGCGGGCAGGCCGGTTCCCGTGGAAACGACACGGGTCTTTGGCTGTTCCACCAAATGGGCCGACAAGCGAGATTCCGCCAGGCAGGCGGTGGAGAAATGGAATGCCGAACCGGTCGAACTGACAACGGTCGACGCAGCGAAGCTGAAGGAAATTGTTGCCAACCGGACGGAGAACTACCGGCTGGTCAACCTTTGGTCGATCACCTGCATTCCCTGCATCGCCGAACAGCCGGAGTTCGTCACGATCAACCGCATGTATCGCGGCCGGCACTTCGAAATGTTCACGCTGAACACTGACGATGTGGAACGCAGCGACACGGCGCTGAAGTTTCTGAAGAAGAATAAGGTGTCGAGCGAAAATCTGATTTTCACCGGCGGCAGTCGTGACGAACTGGCAGAGATCGTCGATGCCGAATGGCAGGGGCCGTTACCGTATACCCTTCTGATCGAACCCGGCGGAAAAATCGTCCGACGCTGGAAGGGTGAGATTGATCCGCAGGAAGTCAAGACAACTCTGGCGGACCTGCTCGGCCGCACTTACGCCAGCAGGAAGCAGTAGTGCGGCGTCAGGCGGCCTCGATAGGTCGTGTGCCACTGGCCGTGCCAGTGCTCTGCAACCTTGAACACACTGGCGCAGCCAGTGGCACACATCAAAAATACGATGGACAAGGCAGTCGTCAGTGCCGGCCTGCGGACACGCCAGGTAGCAGTCTCGCCAAGGTGCGAATTGCTCGCCAACGCTTTGCGCGATCTGGAGTCACATTCCCGGGATCATGCTGAAGACCTTGTCGATGACGTCTCTCGGGATCGTCACGTTCAGTGTCACCACCGAGCCGCTGCTGGTGACGGAGACGTCGTCGATCAGTCTCTGCGCAGCGTTTTTCAGTTCGTCGTTCACGAACGGTGACATCGCCATCTGCCGATCCAGGTTTCGTTTCGCATCTTCCAGGTCCCTGTCCGCCCGCTCGACGCTGGCAGTCGCCTGTGCGCGGCTGTTGCAATTGACCTGAAAGTTCAGTTCCGCGCTGCCGGAAAGATTGATTCCCATCGCAATGCCTTTTGCGTCTCTCTGCAGTGACGATCCCATTGGAGTACGAAACGTGGACCCGGCGGCGCCTGGTTCGCCGACAAGCAGGATGTCATAACGGCTGCTGGCAAAGTCGAACTGACGAAAGCGATGTTGTTTCCCTTTCCCGTCGATCGCGGCAACCACCTGACTGCGCTGTCCGATGACAATCGTGCGGG